>VXMU01000087.1 GCA_009840945.1 Chloroflexota bacterium
CGGTATGTTTCTGTGGCACTTTCCGTCGGCTCGCGCCGCCCGGCCGTTAGCCGGCACCCTGTCCGGTGGAGTTCGGACTTTCCTCCCGCGAGCAGCCCGAGGGCGGCCCGCCGGCGGCCGTCCGGCCCCCTGACCCACGTCGATCGTACTACCAGTCAGGGCGCCGCCGCGTCAGGCGGCTACCGGGGCATCACGTGGAGGTCCGCGGCCGGCAGCTCCACCACCCAGCGCCGCTCGTGCGCGATCTCCAGCACCTCGTACGGCCGCGACGCCACCTCCACCTCGATCGGCGGGCCTGCGCCCTCCGGTTCGAGGTGGAGTGTGTGGGTGTTGCCGAACGCGAGGTCGGCCGTGACACGGGCCACGAAGCAGTTCTCGGGCAGCGCGCCGTCCGGGTCGACGCGGCGCAGGATGCAGCGCTCCGCGCGGATCGCGAGGTCGACCGTGGCGCCCTCGCTGTCGCGCCCGTCGTCGGCGCGCAGCGGCAGCCCGTTCACCTCGACGAGGCCGCCGTGCACCTCGCCGCTGAAGATGTTGGCGATCCCCGTGAGCTCGGCCACGCGGCGCGTCGACGGCCGGCGGAACACCTCGTCGCGCGGCGCGAACTGCAGCACGCGCCCGCCGTCGATCACCACGATGCGGTCCGCCAGCAGGTGCGCCTCGCGCAGGTCGTGCGTGACGAAGACGATCGGCAGCTCCAGCTCGCGACGCAGCCGCAGCAGCTCGGCGCGCAGGTCCGAGCGCAGCGCCTCGTCGAGCGCCGAGAACGGCTCGTCCAGCAGCAGCACCTCCGAGCGCCGCACCAGCGCGCGCGCCAGCGCCACACGCTGCTGCTGCCCGCCCGAGAGCTGGTGCGGGCGCCTGTCGTCGAGGCCCTCGATCGAGAGCAGCGCGCGCAGCCCCTCGTAGCGGCCGGGCGCCTCCTCGTCGCGCTCGAGGCCGATCAGCACGTTGTCGCGCGCGCTGAGGTGCGGGAACAGGCCCAGCTCCTGGATCACATACCCGACGCGGCGCTCCTGCGGCGGCAACTCGACACCCGAGCCGGCGTCGAACACCGGCCGGCCGCCGATCTCGATGCGGCCCGCCTCGGGCTGTACGAGGCCGGCGATGGCGCGCAGCGTGAGGCTCTTGCCGGAGCCCGAGCGCCCGTAGAGCACCACGAGCTCGTTCTGCGCCTCGAAGTCCACGTCGAGGCGGAAGTCGCCCACGCGCGCCGCGAACTCGGCCTGGAGCGTCATCGGTACGGCCCCGCCGTCGCGGTCAGGCGGTGCAGCGCGACCAGCAGCACGAAGGCGAAGCCGAGCAGCACGACCGAGAGCGAAACCGCCCCAGCCAGCCCGGCCTCCGACTCGAACGCCGCGAGGATCGCGAGTGGCATCGTCTGGGTCTTGCCCGGCAGCGATCCGGCGAACAGCAGCGTCGCGCCCAGCTCGCCGAGCGCGCGCGCCCAGCACAGCACGGCGCCGCCCGCCAGCGCGGGCCACACCAGCGGCAGCGTCACGCTGCGGAACGTCCGCCAGCGCGACAGCCCGAGCGTGTACGCGACGCCCTCGAGGTGCGGGTCCATGCTCGCGAAGCCCGCGTAGGCCGCGCGCACGAAGAACGGCGCCGAGACGAAGAGCTGCGCGAGTACCACCGCGGCGGTCGTGAACGACACCGCGAGCCCAATCCCGTCGAGCGTGTCGCCGAGGTAGCCCGCGCGCCCGAACGCCGTGAGCAGCGCGATGCCCGCCACGGTCGGCGGCAAGACGAGCGGGAGGTCGAGGAGCGAGGTGACGACGCGGGCCGCCGGTGAGCGGCTGCGCGCCAGCAGGTACGCGAGCGGCGTGCCGAGCAGCACCGCGAGGGCGAGCGCGAGCGTCGAGGTCACGACCGAGAGCTGCAGCGCCTCCCACGTCGCGCTCGACCCGAGTTCGGTCGCGACATCGCCGTCGGTGAGCGCGCGCCACACGATCCCGGCGAGCGGCAGCGCGAGGAACAGCAGCAGCACGGCGGCGGCCGCCACGAGTCCCGTGCGGGCGACGGCGGCGCGCACGCTCACGGGGCGCGGACTCCCGCGACCGCGCGCAGGAAGCCCGCCGCCCGGAACAGGTCCTGCGCCTCGGGCGTGAGCAGGAACGCGAGGAACTCCTCGGTGCCCGGCTTCGCGTCCTCCAGCAGCACCGCCACGTACTCGTTCGGCGGCACGGTCGGCGGGAGCGGCAGCGCGCGCAGCCCGTGCGTGACCGCCACGTCCGAGTGGTACACGAACGCCGCGTCAGCCTCCTCGAGCTCCAGCCGCGAGAGCACGACGCGCACGCTCGGGTCCTCGGTGACCACGCCCGCCAGCAGCTCGCGCGCGAGCTGCCGGTCGAGCTGCGAGAGCGCGATCACGGTGAGCCGCCCGACCGGTACCGAGGGGGAACCGACCGCGATCCGCGCACCCCCGTCGGCGAGGTCGCTCAGGCTGTACCACGGGGACTCCTCGCGGACGGCCAGCACGAGCCGGTTGGCCGTCACCACGGTCGCGAGGCTGGCCATGCCCTCGTCGACGAGCCGCTCGGCCTGCACCGCGTTGGCCGAGATGAAGAGGTCGGCGCTCGCGCCCTCGGCGATCTGCGTCGCCAGCACCTGCGAGCCGTTGAAGCGCAGCTCGAAGCTCAGGTCGAGGTCCGGGTGGGCGCGCAGGAACTCCTCGACGATCCGCGGCAGCACGTGCCGCATCGACGACGCGGCCGCGATCTCGATGTCGTCGTCGTCACCGCAGGCCGACGCGCCCACCAGCAACGTCGCCGCCAGCACGAGGGTGGCCGCGGCGCGGCGCAGCACGCCCGGTCGGTCGAGGAGCATGCGGCCCGGCCCCCGGCAGCCTCGCGGGGCCTACTCGGCGTCCCTGACGATCTGGATGAGCATGCCGCCGGCGCTGCGCGGGTGGATCCACGCGAACTCGTCGTTGGCCGGCGCCACCAGCTCCATCCCGCGGTCCTGCACGAAGTCCGCCGCCGCCTTCACGTCGGGCGTCGCGATGCCGAAGTGGTGCATCGTGCCGTGGGCGCTGCCGCCGTAGCGTTCGAGGAAGCGCCCCGTCCCGCTGCCGCCCGACTGCGGCATCACGGCGACGATGTCGTGGCGCTCGATGTTGCCGACGGGCATCGCCAGCACGCGCACGTCCTCGCCCTCGATGAGCCGCCCGCCCTTCATGATCGACGTCCGCAGGGTGTCGACCTGCAGGCCCATCACGTTCGTCCAGAACTTGCGCGAGCGTTCGAGGTCGTCGGTGACGACGCCGATGTGGCTCAGGCGCGTGAAGACGCCGTCGCCCTGGTAGCGGTCGCCGACGCGGTGGTTGTCGGTCGGCCAGATCTCCAGCAGGACGCCCTCGGTGTCACGGGGGTGGAAGAACGCCACGCTCGTCCACGGCTCGTCGGAGGCGAGCTCCTCCTCGGTCGCGCCGATGAGCCGCAGCCCGGCCGCGCGCAGGTGGGCGACGTCGTTCGGCGTGTCGGAGGCGTGCATACAGATGTGGTGCAGCGCGCCCACGCCGCCGCGCTGCTCGATGAAGCGATGCGTCCCGCCCGGCGTCGTGCCGTCGGACGGCGGCGCGTTCAGCTCCAGCTCCGAGTTGCCGATGGGGATGTCGAGGATGTCCGTGGGGTCGGCGCCGCGCTGTTTGTTGCCGTCTGGTAGCGGCGAGCGCGTGGTGTCGACGACGAGGCCGAGGCGGTCGGCGAACACCGTCCTGGCGGCGGCCAGGTCGGCGACGGCGAGGCCGGCGTGGTGGATGCGGTCGAACATGCGGGAGCTCCTCGCGAACGCGTGTGATCACGTCGAGGCCCCATGATCGCACCGCGCGGCCCAAACCGCCCGCTGAGCGGGCGTGATGCTCGCTAGAACCGAGCGTCGGAGGCGTCGTCGTCTGCTAGGACTGCCTTCTCAAGTGCTTCGAGGACGAGTTCGTGGCGCCTCTCGATTCCGATCTCGTTCTCCGGCTTCAGATATGGCTGCACACGGGCGGCGTGCTGATTGAACCAGTTGAGCACCAAGCGCGACTGGCCGTGGAAGTCGAGCGGGGGCATCGGATCGCTGGCGAGTTCGAGGATTCGGAGGGTGACAAAGAGGGGCGCGGGATTGACCGGGATGCTCTCAGTCCAGTGGACTGCCGGCGCCGAGTCCAGTCGATCGGTCCAGAAGTACCGATCCGACTCATGCAGTTGGACTGAGCGCAGTACATCGTTTGCCAGCAGCTCGAGCCCTCGGTAGTCGCTGCGCGCCACGTCGAGGTACGCCTGAGAATCAGACAGGCCTAGTGGCTGGTCAATCAGCAGTCCAATGCCTCCGACTTCCATAAGCACGACCCGGCCATCCACTACCGCGCTATCCACCCAAGATGCACCCCCGCCTTCGTCAGAGCGCGCATTGCGCCTCCGTCCGTGCATGCGCTCACGTGCCCGGACATTGCTGATCATACCGGCGAAGCCTCGGTGGAACTCCCTGAAGTCCTCAAGATGGCCGCCATGCATGCTGCGGAACAGCAGACTCGCATAGTGACGCGCTAGCCCGCGCAGGTAGGGCAGCTCCTCTCGACTCTCCGCCGGGAACGCGTCGCGCAGATACACCCAGTGCGTCTCTCTGAAGATTGCGCGAAACTCGGCGTTCCCTACCCGGCTCGCGATCACGTAGCTGGTCTCAGAGCCGCGCAGGGCCGTTCCTACAAGGTCATTTGAGCGCCGCCGAATTCCGAGAGCTGCAAGTCGCGGATCGAGGGATGCGAGCTCACCCTGATACCAAGAGCGGCCTGATGTGATGACTTCCTCTCGAAGGCGAGACATGTCCCAACGCGCTAGCGGCGGCCACAGCGACGCGCGTGCGTCGGAAGACGGCCAGTCGAAGTCGCCGTTCTCAAGCTCGTCTATCGCACACTCGACAAGCGCCTCTACCGAACTGAGAGCCCACTCAAAGTCCGAGTGTCGCCACTCGGTCATTGCGATCGCTGCGTCACGAAGCAGCGCCTCGATGGTCGCATTGGCTTGAGCTTCTTCTGAATTCGGGACAGGCCCGTCCACTTCTTCGTGAGTAAGGAACGCGCGGATCGCCCTGCGCACATCGCGTTCGTCCACGTAGCGCCGTAGCTTCCGTAGCTCGTCAGGGCGCGACCGCCCGAGAGATCCCTCGAACAGGAGTAGTGGCATCGCCAGGTTCTGAGCAGAGGACCAAATCGTGAGCCATAAGAGGTTGCGCGGACTCGGAGCGCTGCTCAAGAACGCAACCTCGCTATAACCGACAGTTTCTGAGATTAGCGTCCCTCCCGTCACTGCAACTCCGAGAATACTGGCCAGAAAGACCCAGCGGACGCCCGATCTGGCTACGTATTCGTCGTAGGTGCGACTATCCACGTTCTGGCGATTTGCGACCCCCTGGAGGCTGAACTGGCTGACCGCGAGAGTGAGGGCGGTCACCGCTGCCTGCGCTGCAAGGAGCACGCCAAGAAGCTGTTGGGCATCCCCTGTCGCGGGGAGCCACGTGTACTCGCGATCGAAGAGCACACCTAACGCAAGCAAGGGATAGGTGAGGAGTATCAATATGACGGCGCCGCGCACCAGCCAACGATCAAGTATGGGCCTTAAGGCTCTCCACATCCCCACCACCACGATGAACATCCATGCAGCGGCGCCAAGCATCCCCCAACGGTCGAGTACCCAGATCCCCACGACAATGACGAATATCCCTACGACGACTCGACGCGATCTCCAACGGGAGACTATCCACCGTAAGGCTCTCAACATGCGCACGATGCTTGATTCTAACGTGACTCTCCCGAAGCCAACGCCCCATCACGCCCGGTGTTACGATCGCACCCCGCCCGGAGGCACACCGTGAGCTTCAACGTCGCGACGCTGTTGCAGGAGCCCGTCGGCAGCCGCAGGCGTGCGCGGCTCGAGGGCGAGCCGATGGCGTCCCCCGTCGACCGCTGGGCCGCCGAGGTCAGCGGCAGGGTCGACATGCTGCGCACCGTGCGCGGCGTCCTCGTACTCGCGACCGTGCGGTCCGCGCCCGTGCTGGAGTGCGCGCGCTGCCTCGACCACTTCGCGCAGGACCTCGAGTTCCGTATCGAGGAGGAGTTCGTCCCCGTCGTCGACCTCGCGACGGGCGAGCGGGTCGAGGCGGCCGAGGACGAGCTGCGCATCGACGGGCGGCATATGCTCGATCTCAGCGAGGCGGTGCGGCAGTATGAGCAGGCCGCAATCCCGCTGCAGCCGATCTGCCGGCCGGGCTGCGCCGGGCTCTGCCCGGAGTGCGGGGCCAATCGCAACGAGACACGCTGCGACTGCGACGGTGGTGCGGCAACAGGGCCGTTTGCAGCGCTCGCCGGGCTCGGCGAGCAGTTGCGGGCGGAGGAGAGTGATGGCGGTACCGAAGCGTAGAACCCCCAAGGCGAAGCAGCGCTCGCGCCGCGGTCACCACCGCGTCGCCGTGCCGCAGCTCGTCCGCTGCAAGACGTGCCGCGCGGCCCACGTCAACCACATGCCCTGCCCCGTGTGCGGTATCTACAACGGCCGCCAGGTCCTCGACCGCGACGAGGAGCCCATCGAGCAGTAGGGGCCGCCGTCGTGCCCACCTCGAACCCCAGGCGACTTCGAAGAGCGTGCCTCGCGGCCCTCGCCGCTGCCGTGCTGGCTCTCGTCGTCGCCTGCACCGGCGACGAACGGGCGCCCGACCCGACCGAGACGCCAACGGTCGCCGCCACCACCGAGGCCACGCCGACCCCGACCCCGACCTCGACCTCGCCGCCGACCGTACCGCGGTTCAGCGGGACGGACGGCCGGGCGCTGTACGGGCAGGCGTGCGCCGTCTGCCACGGGCAGGCGCTCGAGGGCACCAACGCCGGCCCGACGTTCCTCAACCGCATCTACGCGCCCGGCCACCACGCCGACATCTCGTTCATCTTCGCCGTCGAGCGCGGCGTTCGCGCGCACCACTGGGACTTCGGCAACATGGCGCCGGTCGAGGGGCTGGAGCACGAGCAGGTGCTCGCGATCATCGCCTTCATCCGCGAGCAGCAGCGCGCCGCCGGCATCGAGTAGCCCTCGACGCGCCCGTGCGGTGCGCGGTCAGCGCGCCATCATCCCCGCCGCAATCTCCTGCACGTCGCGCTCCGTGAGCCACGGGCGGAGCGTCGCGGCGAGCTCGAACGTGACGCCGTCGCGGCGCCAGCGCAGGTAGGCGATGTCGACCCCGGCGCCCGAGGGTCCCGCGAAGCCCTCGGCGTGCCGTCCGTCGACCTCGACCTGCAGCCGGTGGCTGCCGAGCGGGATGGCGAGGAACGGCACGGTGGCCTCGGTCTGGCTGAGCAGGAAGCCGTGCTCGCCCTCGCGGTGCACCGAGAAGTTCACGCGCGGGTGCTGCCGCCCCTCCTCCGGGAGCGCGTCCGCGAAGACGTTGCCCACCTCCAACTCCGGCTCGTAGGCGCACGGCCGCACGATCGGGAACGTCGAGTCGCGCTCCAGCTCAGCGAGCGCGCGGGCCGCGTCCGGCGAGAGCGCGATGTCCTCGCACGGTGCGGGCGCGCCACAGCCGAGCGCCGCCGGCCGCGAGGACGCACGCGGCGAGGACCGCGAGCCACCTCGCGCGCGGCACGGCGCACCCGCGCCCGGTGACGCCGCTAGGCGATCGCCCCGGACTCGCGCAGCGCCGCGATCTCGGGGTCCGTCACGCCGTGCTCGTGCAACACCTCGTCGGTGTGCTTGCCGAGCGGCGGCGAGGTGAGCGGCGAGCCAGTGGGCGTCTTCGACATCTTCACGATCGGCCCGACGAGGCGCTCGGGGCCGGTCAGCTCGTGCTCCTGGTCGAGCATGTAGCCCATCGCCTCGACCTGCGGGTCGTCGGCGAGCTCCTCGGGGAAGTTCACCTTCGAGACGGGCGCGCCCTCGGCCTCGAACGCCTCGATCCACTCGTCCATGGTCTTCGTGAGCATGAGCGCGCGGACCTTGGCGAGCATCTCGTCGACGAGCTTGCGGTTCTCCGGGATGTTCGAGTCGAAGTCGACGCCGGCCGTGGGGTCGTCCTCGATACCGAGCACGCGGCGCATCTGGTCGCGGTTGAGCGGGGTGAGCGCGCCGAGGATGATGCCGCCGTCCTTCACGGCGTAGCCGCCGTAGAAGAGCCGGGCGGCGGCGCGGCCCATCTGGTCGAAGAGGTTGCCGCGCGCGTCGAGCTGCTCCTTGTAGCTCCCGCCGGCCTCCTTCACCTCGTACATCTTCTGGGTCGCGATGTCCTGCGTGAAGGCATCCAGGGCCGGGGACTTGCTCACGCGGAACCCCTGCAGCGCGAGGCCCGCCATCAGCAGCGAGGTCTCGATGTGCTGGCCCTCGCCGGTCATCGCGCGGTGGTAGAGCGCGGCGCAGATCGCCATCGTCCCGGCGAGGCCCGCCTGGAAGTCTGCCGGCGCGGTGGCGGTGATGATCTCGGGCGCCCCGAACTCGTCGACCTTGGCATCGCCCGCCATCAGCCCCGAGTACGCCTGTGCGACGGCGTCCGAGCCCGACCGCGTCGCGCTCGGACCCTCGTTGCCGAAGCCGCTGTTCTCGAGGTGGATGAGGTCGGGCCGGAACTGCCGCAGCGTGTCGTAGTCCACGCGCAGGCGCTCCGGCACGCCCGGCCGGGCGTTGATCGTGAACACGTCGAAGCCGCGGATCACGCGATGCACCAGCGCCTGCCCGTCCGGGTGACGCAGGTCGACGACGAGCGAGCGCTTGCCGCGGTTGAGCGCGTGGAAGCCCTTGCTCTCCCCCGGCACGACCGCGCCCGTGGCGCGTGACCCCTCGCCGCCCGGCGGCTCGACCTTGATCACGTCGGCGCCGAGGTCGGCCAGGTTCAGGCCGCAGTAGGGGCCTGCGACGATCTGTGACACCTCGAAGACTTTCACCCCGGCGAGCGGTCCCGGCATCGTCACTCCTCCTTCGGTATCGCTGGTTGCTCCGGCCGTCCCGATCACCCCTCGCGTTTCCGCCGAGGGCGTCCGGCCGTCATGCGCGCTGATAATACGCACCTGCCACGGGCGCGTTGGGCGGGGGCCCGTACGGGCGCCCTTACTCGCCGTGGAGGTCGCGCCGGATCGCCGCGTAGGTGGCGAGGGCGTGCATCGCGCGGGCGCTCTCCTCGGGCGTCTCGTAGCTCGGCACGGCGTGCTCGCGGAAAACCCTCGACGAGACCTCGTCGGCCATCCGCCGCATCCCGACGCCGACGACGGGCTTGCCGGTGCGCTCCGGGATCGTCGCCATCCGTTCGGCCGTCTCGCGCGTGCGCTCGTCGCCGCCCGCGCCGCCGGGCCCGGAGACGATGAGCCCGTCGATGTACGGCAGGTTGGCGAGGATGTCGGCCACCTGCGAGAAGAGCCGCACGTCGCGGAAGTCGCCGGCAAGGTCGACCGGGTTGCGCGGCCGGGGCGCGTGCGGAGCGAGCATCGGGATCAGCCGCTGCTGCGTCTCCTCGTCCAGCACGGGCACATCGAGGCCGAGGAACGCGCAGCTGTCCGACGTGACGACGCACTGCCCGCCGGTCATCGACATCACGGCGACGCGGTGGCCGCTGGGCAGCGGCGCCTCCGACAGCGCCGAGGCGAGCGTGAAGAGGTGCATCGCCTCATGCACGCGGATCAGGCCGAACTGCCTGCACGCCGCGTCGAACACCTCGTCCGGCACCATCAGCGAGGCCGTGTGGGAGTGCACGGCGCGCGCGCCGACGGGGTTGCGGCCGGCCTTGTAGACGAGCACCGGCTTGGTTTCCACCACGCGCCGGGCGGTCTCGAGGAAGCGCCGCGGGTCCTTCAGGCCCTCGATGTAGAGGGCGATGACGTCCGTCTCGGGGTCGTCGCGGAGGTACTCGAGGTAGTCCGCGTCGTTGAGGTCGGCCTGGTTGCCCGTGCTTACGAAACGGCTCACGCCGTAGCCCTGCCGCGAGGCAGCCTCGATGAGCGAGCCGCCGAACGCGCCGCTCTGCGAGATGAAGGCGATGCGCCCCTTCTCCGGCGCTGTCGGCGAGTGCAGGCTCAGGCCCGAGGAGGCGCTCCACATCCCGTTGCAGTTCGGGCCCACAAAGCGGATGCCCGCCTCGCGCGCCGCGGTGACGATCTCGGCCTGGCGCTGCTCGCCCTCGACGCCGCTCTCGGAGAAGCCGGCGCTGATGACCACGGCAGCGCGGATGCCCTTCGCGCCGCACTCGCGCAGCACCTGCGGCGCCGCCGGCGCCGGGACGGTGACGACCGCGAGGTCGATCGACTCGGGGACGTCGAGCACCGTCGGGTACGCGCGGTGTCCCATGACCTCGTCGGCCGAGGGGTGGACGGGGTAGACGGGGCCGGGGAAGCCGCCCTTGAGCGGGCGCTCCATCATCATGTTGCCCCACTTGCCGGGGGTGTTGCTGGCGCCGACCACGGCGACGGAGCGCGGGTCGAAGAGCGGGCGGAGCTGCTCGCGCAGGTCGGGTGCAGTCATGGCGTCCCCGGTGGTCGGACTGGCGCGGACAGTATCACGCACGAGCGGTCCGCGGTGATGCCTCGGAGGGCCGCCTGTGGTGAGGCGTTATGCATAAGTGTTATAAGGCTCTCAGCACCCGCCAATCGAGGAGGACACGATGGACTGGGCAGACAACGAAGAGCAGGCAGCATTCCGCGCGGAGGTCCACTCGTTCATCGCGGACCGCCTGCCGCAGTTCTACCGCGACCGCATCGCCGCGCGCCGTCCTCGTGGCCTCGAGGACGACTGGCAGGGTGACATCGCGGTCGGCACGCCCGAGGCGCAGGCCGCCGCGAGCGAGTGGGCCGACGCCCTCTCGACGAAGGGCTGGGTGGCCCCGCACTGGCCCGAGGAGTACGGCGGCGGCGGCATGACGCCCATGGAGCAGTTCATCTACAACCAGGAGATGGCGGAGGCGGAGGCCCCGCTGGTCGGCGGCTCCGGCGTCTCCCTGCTCGGCTCGACGCTGCTCGTGCACGGCAACGAGGAGCAGAAGCGCAAGTTCCTGCCCCCGACGCTGCGCGGCGAGTTCCGCTGGGCGCAGGGCTTCTCCGAGCCCGGCGCGGGCTCCGACCTCGCCTCGCTGCAGACGCGCGCGACCCGCGACGGCGACGAGTACATCATCAACGGCCAGAAGCTGTGGACCTCGGCGGCCCACAAGTCCAACTGGCTGTTCGGGATGTTCCGGACGAACCCGGATGCGCCCAAGCACCGCGGCATCTCGTTCCTGGTCATGGACATCACAAGCCCCGGCATCAGCGTCCGGCCGATCATCACGATGGGGTGGGAGCACGGCACCAACGAGACGTTCTACGAGAACGTCCACGTCCCCGCCGACCAGCTCGTCGGCGAGGAGAACCGCGGCTGGTACGTCGGCGTCACGCTGCTCGACTTCGAGCGCTCGAACATCGCCGGCGCGATCCAGATCCGCAAGAACATCGACCGCCTGATCGAGAACGTGCGGACGCCCGAGGGTCAGCGCATGGTCGAGGCGGGCGGGCTGCAACGCCAGCGCGGGGCCGTCGCCGAGCATTACGTCGAGTCCGAGGTGATGTTCAACTACTCGTTCCGCATCATCTCGATGCAGGCGCGGGGCATCATCCCGAATTACGAGGCGTCGACCTCGAAGATGTTCGCCTCCGAGCTGGTGTTGCGGGTCTCGCGCACGGGCATCAAGGTCTACGGGCTCTACTCGAACGTGTGGGACCCGGACTCGGAGCACTCGCCGCAGAACTCGGTCTTCACGCAGTCCAACGTGCACGCGGTGATCGGCACGATCGGCGGTGGGTCGTCGGAGATCCAGCGCAACATCATCGCCACGCGCGGGCTCGGCCTGCCGCGCGGGTAGGCGCACGACCGTCACCGACGGCCCGGTGTTCCGGGCCGTGGGTCGCCGCTCCCTCGATGCGCCGACAGCACGCGGGCGCCCGGAGCGCGCCCGCGTGATGTCGCGTGTGGTGAGGGGTGGAGGTGCTATAAGGCCCGCAACACACTGTGACCACGGAGGGCTCCATGGACTGGGCAGACAACGCAGAGCAGGCGGCATTCCGCACCGAGGTGCGCTCGTTCATCCAGGAGAGCCTGCCGCAGTACTACAGGGACATCATCGAGCGCCGCCAGCCTGGCGGCCTCGAGGGCGACTGGCAGGCCGATATGTCCATCGGCACGCCCGAGGCGCGGGCCGCCGCGGGCGAGTGGGCCGAGGCGCTCTCGACCAAGGGCTGGGTCGCGCCGCACTGGCCGACCGAGTACGGCGGCGGCGGCATGACGCCCATGGAGCAGTTCATCTACCGCCAGGAGATGGCGGAGGCCGAGGCCCCCGCCGTGGGCGGCTCCGGCGTCACGCTGCTCGGCTCGACGCTGCTGGTCCACGGGAACGAGGAGCAGAAGCAGAAGTTCCTGGCCCCCACGCTGCGCGGCGAGTTCCGCTGGGCGCAGGGCTTCTCCGAGCCCGGCGCCGGCTCCGACCTCGCATCGCTCCAGACGCGCGCCACCCGCGACGGTGACGAGTACGTGATCAACGGCCAGAAGCTCTGGACCTCGGCGGCCCACAAGTCGAACTGGCTGTTCGGCATGTTCCGCACCGACCCGGACGCGCCGAAGCACCGCGGCATCAGCTTCATGGTCATGGACATGACGACCCCCGGCATCAGCGTGCGCCCGATCATCACGATGGGCTGGGAGCACGGCACCAACGAGACGTTCTACGAGAACGTGCGCGTCCCCGCCGACCAGCTGATCGGCGAGGAGAACCGCGGCTGGTACGTCGGCGTCACGCTGCTCGACTTCGAGCGCTCGAACATCGCGGGCGCAATCGAGATCCGCAAGAGCATCGACTGGCTGATCGAGAACGTGCGGTCCGACGAGGGCAGGCGCATGACCGAGCACGGCGGCCTGCAGCGCCAGCGCGGCGACATCGCCGAGCACTACGTCGCCTCCGAGGTGATGTTCAACTACTCGTTCCGCATCATTTCGATGCAGGCGCGGGGCATCATCCCGAACTACGAGGCCTCGACGTCCAAGATGTTCGCGACCGAGCTGCTGCAGCGGCTCTCGCGCACGGGCATCAAGCTCTACGGGCTTTACTCGAACGTGTGGGACCCGGAGTCGGACCACTCGCCGCAGAACTCGGTGTTCACGCAGACCAACGTGCACTCGGTGGTGCGGACCATCGCGGGCGGGTCGTCGGAGATCCAGCGCAACATCATCGCCACGCGCGGGCTCGGCCTGCCGCGCGGCTAGGACGCCGCTGTACCGCGCCGGGCGCCGCCGGCTCTCGTGGAGCCTGCACGCCCTCCACCGCGGTCCCAACGTCGCGTCCGAGCACTCGTTCCGGGCCGCGCCGGGTGGCGCGAGTGCGCCGCTTCGCGCACACTGCGCGCAGGGTCGGCTCGCCGGCCCATGGACGCGTGACACGGCCACGCAGGGAACGGCAAGCGAAAGGACGCTCATGCCCACCGAGAACGCACCAGCCGACTTCTACCGCACGCAAGAGAACCCGGGGCTCTGGGAGCACCGCGGCAAGGTCGCCGCGTTCGGCATCGGCCACTCCCCCACCGCCCGCCGCTGGGACGGCCAGGCCGAAACCAGCATCGGCGCCTGGATGCGCATCGCCATCCGTAACGCCATAGAGGACGCCGGCATCACCGCCGACCAGGTCGACGGCCTGGTCCTGGACCCCTCGACGACCACGGGCGCGTGGTGGCCCGAGGGCGACCCGCTGCCGGAGGACGTGCTCTCGCAGTTCGAGCCCGGTGAGAACCCCATGGACGGGGTCGCCTCGCTCAGCGCCGACTGGATCGTCAACAACATGCCGGAGCTGACGAACGTCACGTTCCGGATGAACGGCCCGGTCTGCATGTCCAACTCGATCTGCGTCGCCTCCGAGGCGATCGGGCGCGGGCTGACCAACGTCTGCCTCGTCGTGAAGGCGTGGCACAACTTCCCCGGCCGCTACTACCAGGGCGGGGCGAACGCGCGGAACACCGTCGAGGGCCCGTCCGTGTGGACGAATCCGTGGGGCGTCAGCGCCGCCACGCCGGACGGCTGGACCTTCCGCGAGTACATGGCGAAGTACAACCAGAGCCACGACAAGATGGCGCAGTTCATCGTCAACTCGAAGCGCAACGGGCTGATGTTCCCCGAGGGCTTCTTCGCGCAGCACCGCCCCGACGAGGTCACCGTCGAGGACTACATGAACGCGCGCTGGATCGTCGAGCCGATGAACCTCTTCGACCACGACATGCCGATCCACGTGGCGGTCGCGTACGTGTTCGCGAACACCGACCGCACCGCCGACATGAAGCAGAAGCCGGTCTACGTGCTCAACCACGCCTCGACGTACCCGAAGTTCGGGCTGACGCAGGGGCTGGAGAACGCCGAGGCGTCCACGGACTCGACGGCCCGGAAGCTCTACCACGGCTCCGGCCTCAGCGCCGAGGACCTCGACTTCGAGAACATGTACGACGGGTTCACGACCTTCCACAACTACTTCATCGAGGGTCTGGGCTTCGCGGGCATCAAGCGTGGTGAGGCGCTGGACCTCTACCAGGAGGACATCAGCATCGAGGGTCCGCACCCGGTCTCGCCGAGCGGCGGGAACGTGGGCTCCGGCCGCACGCGCATCTGGATGCACACGGACACCATCATGCAGCTCCAGGGCCGCGCCGGTGACCGCCAGGTGCAGCTCAAGAACGGCCAGCCCGAGGTGGGCGTCTCCGGCGGCCCGATGCCGCAGGTCGGCGACTTCACCATCTGGGGCACCTCGCCCGACTAGCTCCCCGCGATCTGGTAGCACTCCCCCCGCCCCCTCCGGTGACGGAGGGGGCGGGTCGTTAAGCAGACTTCCTGTTGCGGCAGGGCTGAATCTGACCCCCTTGCCCCGCTCGCGCTGTCTCTGATCCCCTCGCCCCCGTCTGCGGGGGAGAGGGCGAGGGTGAGGGGGTCTGCGCACGCTGACCCGTCCGACCCTCACCCCGCCCTCTCCTGCAGCATGGCCGGGCCGGCAGGCCGCGGGCACAGCCCACGGCTTGCCTCGACGCGGGGATACCCCGCGGGGCGGGAGAGGGCGCCAGAGGGCGGGAACGCAAGGATCCGACACGCCCACTCCCCGTGCGGCGTCCAGGTGGGTATGCTGCGCCATGCAGTCGCGTCGGCCGGTCCCGGCGCGCGCACCGACATCGCAGCGCACGAGTGCCCGGCGACCACGCGCCCGGCCTCGGAGCAGGAAGGACCAGCCATGGACTGGGGCGACACACCAGAGCAGGAAGACTTCCGGATGAGCGTGCGAAGCTTCATCCAGGAGCGGCTCCCGGACTACTACCGCGGCGAGGCCTACGAGCGCCGCCGCGTCGAGGACGCCGAGCAGGACTGGCAGTGGGAGATGATGCACGGCAGCGACGAGGCCCGGTCCGCGGCGCAGGAGTGGTCCGACGCGCTCGCCGAGCACGGCTGGAACGCCCCCAACTGGCCCACCGAGTACGGCGGCTCCGGCCTCTCCACCATGGAGCAGTTCATCCTCAAGCAGGAGCTCGGCAGTGCACACGCCCCGGAGGTGGGCGGCGGCAACGGCATCCCCCAGATCGGCCCCACGCTGCTGGTGCACGGCACCGACGAGCAGAAGGAGAAGTTCCTGGGACCGACGCTCCGCGGTGAGATGCTGTGGGCGCAGGGCTACTCCGAGCCGGGCGCGGGCTCCGACCTCGCCTCGCTGCAGACACGCGCCATCCGCGATGGCGACGAGTACGTGATCAACGGGCAGAAGATGTGGACCTCCACGGCCCACAAGTCCAACTACCTGTTCGGCATGTTCCGGACAGACCCGGACGCCCCGAAGCACCGTGGCATCACGTTCATGGTCATGGAGATGACCGAACCGGGCATCACCGTCCGGCCGATCGTCGCCATGGACTGGCGTCACGCGACCAACGAGACCTTCTTCGAGGACATGCGCGTCCCCGTCGACCAGGTCATCGGCGAGGTCAACCGCGGCTGGTACGTCGGCATGACGCTGCTCGACTTCGAGCGCTCCGGCATCGCCGGCGCAGCCGCGCAGCGCGAGACGCTGGCCGAGACCGTCGAGACGATCCAGGCGGACGCGATCCCGAACCGCGGCCACCAGCTGCGCAGCGAGATCGCCGAGCGCGCCATCGAGATCGAGGTCAACAACAACCTCGCCATGCGCATCGCATCGATGCAGGCGAGCGGCCTGATCCCGAACTACGAAGCGTCGATGGGCAAGGCGTACACGACCGAGCTCGAACAGCGACTCGCCCGCACGGGGATGAAGACATTCGGGCTGTACTCGGGCCTGTGGGACGCCGACGACGAGCGCTCTCCGCTGCGCTCGGCGCACACGCGCACGTACGTCAGCAGCGTGGTGATGACCATCGCCGGGGGCTCCTCGGAGATCCAGCGCAACATCATCGCGACGCGCGGGCTGGGACTGCCGCGCGGCTAGCCCCGGCACGCGACGAGGACTCCATGAGCGAGGGGCGGCGGCAGCGCCGCCCCTCGCCGTCTCACCGGCACGGACAGCTTCGTGCGTAACGCCGTCTACGCCGCCATCTCGCTGGCGGTCGCGATCATCGCCGCCACCCTCGCGTTGCTCCTCGGCGGCGACTCCTCGGGACCGACGGTGACCCGGACGGTCGCGCCCGTCACCGCGCCGGACCCGAGGCCCGCGCTGCCGACTCCGACGCAGACGCCGTGGCCGCGCGCCACCGCTACGCCCGCGCCGACACCGGCGCGGCCACCTCCGCCCACGCCCACCCCACCGTCACCCGGGATCCTCACCCTCACCCCCTCGTCGGGGGTCGCCGCCGGGACGCCCACGCCCGAGCGCACCTCGGACCCGCCGATCCCGTACCGCGCGTTCGACGCGGGCGGGCAGGCGTCGACGGCGGGCAGCTACGCGCTCCTCGCGGTCGAGGACGGCGTGGCGCGCACCGTCGTGACGTACGAGGAGCGGCGCACGGAGGTGACGCTCGCGCGCTTCCACGTCGTCGACGCGGACGGCGAGTCGCGCGCCGAGCGCTACGACGCGGTGGCCGTGGGCGACGTCGTCGAGTGGCGGCAGGCGGAGGACTGCTGGACGCGCTACCAGGTGACCTCGACGCCGGAGCCCGAAGAGGGAGCCACAACGCGGGAGTTCGGGGTGCGCTGGATGACCTACGCGTTCACGGGCTGCAGCGGGCCCATCGCGCCGGATGCGGCCGTCACGGTGGACCTCGGCCCGCTGCCGGACCTCGGCAATCCGAGTCTCGCATACCCGATCCGGCACGGGCCGTGGCAGCTCGTGCCGAAAGAGTGGGAAGGACGCACCGAGCAGGCCGCGGACCGCCGCCCTCCCTGGCGCTACGACCGCGCGCCGCTTCCGAAGACGTCGCTGTTCCATGCCCGGCAGCTGCCCTACTGGCGCGACCCCGCGCTGCCGGGGCCGTGGACGCTGCTGGTCGCGGAGCGCGAGTCGGCCTCCCCGTACCAGTACGGCTACCGCGCGAACTACGGGACCACCACGGGGCTCGACGCGTTCACGATCAGCGGCTCGGTCGCGTTCCTGGACGGCGAGCGCACCTCGGTGGAGTGCGAGAGCGTCTGCCACGAGACGCGGGTGATCGCGGGGCGTCCGGCCCGCATCTCGTACAGCCCTCCCGACCCCTTCAACCCCACCGTCGTGCCCGCGACGGTGCGGGTCTACGACCCGGAGACCGAGGCCCGCTACGTCATCCGGGAAAGCGACCGCCTCCTCCTCGGCGGGCGCATCGCCGACGCGCTCGCGATCGCGCGCAGCCTGTTCGAGCCGGAGCCCGAGCGGACCGGCATCCTGCGCTACGGCCACACCGACCCCCTGGGCGCGGTCGAGGAGCCCGGCAGCTACGCATTCATGACCGGCGCGGGTATCGCGGCAGCAGCCATCGATACGTTCGACGGGCTGCGCGACGGATCCGCGACGGCATTGCTGGTGCACACGTCGGACGTCGACGGCGCGTCCCACGGCGCACGCTTCGACGCGCTCGCGGCGGGCGACCGCTTCGAGTGGCGTCGTGCCGACGACTGCTGGGTGCGGTACCGCGTGACCGAGGTGCTGCCGGATCCCCGCGGTGGCGCGCCGCGGAAGCTGCTCGGCGTGCAGCCGGAGACCTACGCGTTCACCGGATGCCGGGGCGAGATGCCGGAGCACGCGTACGCCACGTTCGACTTCAACCCGCTCCCGGACCTCGGCGGCACGAGCCTCGCCGTGCCCGTGGTCCACGGGCCGTGGCAGCTCGTGCCCGAGGGCTGGCTTGGCGCGTCCGGGGTCACGTCGAGACGGGCTCACGACGCGGACGACGCCGCATCGGGCGACCTGGCCGTGGCGCTGGCCGAGCCGGAACGGATCGCGTCGGCCTTCCCCGAGGGCTGGAGCTTCGCGGGGGCGTTCGCCGGGCCGCTCTCCGACATCACGCCGGGACCGTGCGCGCGCTGGGACAGCGCGGACGGACGCCCGGCGGTCGAGATCTGCGAGACGCTCCGCGCCACGGAGTACGACGCGCTCCCCGCGTCCGAGCGCGCGGGGGCGACGGTCCGCGAGGCCCGCACCGTCGGCGACCGCCCGGCGCTCGTCACCTACAGCCCGCCCGGCGAGGAGCACGACCCGCTCCTCCCCGTCGAGGTCTCCGTGTACGACGCCGCGACGGAGACCATCTACGAGGTGTTCGGCTACGACCCGTCGCTCGCCGGCAGCAACGTCGACGCCGTGCTCGCGATCGCCCGCAGCCTCCTCGAGCCGTAGAGTCGCCGCCGCGGCACAGGGCGGCACATCGCGGCCCGGCAGTAGCGCCCGCGTGCGCAGCGCTGCCATACTGCCCGCGGCGATTTCGCCGCCAGCAGACCAGCACCGAACGATGGAGTCCGCATGTCCCCCGTCACCATCCCCGACCTCCCCGTCGCCGCCGATCAGGCTTGGCTCTTCCCCGGACAGGGCGCCCAGCACGTCGGCATGGGCAAGGACCTCCACGACGAGATGCCCTCCGCCCGCGCCGTCTTCGAGGCCGCCGACGAAGCCCTCGGCTTCTCGCTCTCCGGGCTCTGCTTCGAGGGCCCCGAGGACGAGCTGACGCGCACCGTCAACACGCAGCCCGCGCTGGTCGCGCACGGCATCGCCGCGCTGGTCGCAGCCATCGACGCCGGGACGATCACGAGCCGGCCGGCGGTCGTCGCCGGGCACTCGCTGGGCGAGTACGCGGCGCTCATCGCCGCCGGCGCCATCAGCTTCGAGGACGGGATCCGGCTCGTGCACCGGCGCGGCGAACTGATGCAGGAGGCCTGCGACGCGACGCCGGGCACGATGGCCGCGGTGCTCGGCCTCGAGCGCGACCAGGTCGCGGCGATCTGCGCCGAGCACGGCGCCGCCGTCTGCAACGAGAACGCACCGGGCAACGTGAGCATCGGCGGGACCGTTGAGGCCGTGCAGGGTGCGACCGCCGCCGCCGAGGAGGCCGGCGCGTCGCGCATCGTCCCGCTCGCCGTCGCGGGCGCGTTCCACACGCCGCTCATGCAGAGCGCGCAGGACGGCATGGCGATCGAGCTCGCCGCCGCCGCGTTCAGCGACCCCGGCATCCCCGTGGTCTCGAACGTGACAGGACAGAACCTCACCTCGGCCGGCGAGCTGGCCGGCGAGCTCACCTCGCAGATCACGAGCCCGGTGCTGTGGGTCGACGGCGTGCGCGCGATGCTCGGCGCGGGCGTGACCTCGTTCACCGAGTTCGGCCCGGGCCGCGTGCTCACCGGCGCGCTGCGCCGCACCGAGCGCTCCGCCGAGAGCCGCAACGTGGCGACGGCCGCGGACGCCCGCGGCGAAGAGCCCGAGGAGTAGCGATGAGCCCGCAGGGGAACCTCTCCGGCAAGACGGCCGTCGTCACCGGCGGCGCGCGCGGCATCGGCCGCGCCATCGCGATGGAGCTGGGCCACCAGGGCGCGCGGGTGATCATCACCTACCGCAGCGAGGAGCTCCTCGCGAACGCCGTCGCCGGTGACCTCCGCAACATCGGCGCAGACTCCTCGACCGTCCGCGTCGACGTGCGCAACACCGACGACCTCGAGCAGCTCTTCCAGGAGGTGCGACAGGCGCACGGGGGCGTCGACATCCTCGTCAACAACGCGGGCGTGACCGACGACGGCCTCGTCATGCGCATGACGGACGAGTCGTGGACCAAGGTGGTCGAGACGAACCTGACCGGCACCTTCCACGCGACCCGGCTGGCGCTGCGCCAGATGACGCGCGCGCGCTGGGGCCGGGTGATCAACATCACCTCGGTGGTGGCGGCCATGGGGAACGCAGGGCAGGCGAACTACTCCGCCGCCAAGGCCGGCATCATCGGCTTCACGCGCTCCGTGGCGCGCGAGGTGGCCTCGCGCAACGTCACCGTGAACTCGGTGGCGCCGGGGTTCGTCGAGACGGACATGACGGCGCACCTGACGGAAGACCAGCGCAGCGCCATCCTCAACATGGTGCCGATGGGCCGTCACGCAACGCCCGAGGACATCGCGCCGATCGTCGCCTTCCTGGCCTCGGACGGCGCGGCGTACATCACCGGCCAGACGTTGCACGTCGACGGCGGGCTCGTGATGCGATGAGCGCGCGTCGCAGCGTCCGGGCGGACCGGTAGCCGCCGTGCCCGCCGGATCGCGTCGCCGCTCGCGCATCATCGCCTTCCAGGCGCTCTACGAGGCCGACCAGAGCGGCCACGAGACCGCCGAGGTCCTCGACCGCCACCTGGACGGCTCCAACCTCTCGGAGGGGGCGGCCGGCTTTGTGCGCGAGCTCGTGGACGGCGTGGGCGAGCACCGCGAGGAGATCGACGCGATGATCGGGGAGCGCGCGTCCGCGTTCCCGCTGGGCGAGATGGCGCCGGTCGACCGCAACGTGCTGCGCCTTGCCATCTTCGAGATCTGCTTCGATAATCGGCGCGCTCCGCTGGCGGTCGTGATCAACGAAGCCGTGGAGCTCGCCAAGGGCTACGGCTCTGAGTCCTCCGGCCGGTTCGTGCACGGTGTGCTGGGATCAGTCGCCGGGGCGCAGCAGGCCGGAGCGGACGCCGCCCAGGGGCAGACCCCTGCGTGAGTCTCGGATAACCTGCATTCGTCGCGGCCGAGGACAGCCGCACGCGAGAGGAAGAGATAGTGCCAACCACCTACGAGCGCGTGCGCGCGATGATCGTCGAGCAGCTGGGTGTGGACGAGTCCGACGTGACGCCGAATGCGTCGTTCGTCGACGACCTCAACGCCGACTCGCTGGACCTGGTCGAGCTCATTATGTCGCTCGAAGAGGAGTTCTCGGGCGAGGGCAACGACATCGAGATCTCCGACGAGGACGCCGAGAAGATCCAGACTGTGCAGGACGCCATCGACTTCCTGCACGACCTCGGCATCGAGGACTAGCTCACCACGGGACGGCGCGCCCGGGCGGCCTCGCACTGCTCGGGCCGCGCCCGATGTGATCCGCTGACGCCCGCCGGGCGTATCATCAACGCACCATGGAACTGCTAGGCGTCGGGGCTGCCGAAGCGCTCGTGGTCTTCGTGATCACGCTCATCGTCGTGGGCCCGCACCGCTTCCCGGAGATCGCGCGCCAGGGCGGGCGCTACTACCGCATCGCCCGCCGCTACGCGACCGAGGTCACCAACGACGTGCGCGGCGCCATCCAGGAGCTCGAGGCCGAGGTCGAGGCGCAGAAGGAAGAGCTGGAGGCTGTCGGCACCGAGCTGAGCGAGGGCATCCAGGAGACCGTGCGCGAGACCCGCAGCGAGCTGCGCGAGATCGGCCGCTCCACCGGCGAGGCCGTGTCGAGCGCCGAGCCCGCCGCCACGCCGCAACCCGCGACGCCCCAGAACGGCCAGGCGGCGCCCGCGGCACCGTCCTCCGCCCCCACGGCAGAGCCCTCGGCGACCACGGCAGAGCCCTCGGCGGCGCAGCCCGCTGCTCCCGCCGCACCGGCCGTCACGTTGCAGACGCCCCGCGAGCTGCCGGAGGGCGACGAGGACGACCCGCCGACTGAGCGCCGCTCCGGCGACGAGTAGCCACGGTGGCCACGACCATCGATCCGGATCCGCCCGCCGAGCTGCCACCCGAGCTGGCCGGGCAGATGACGCTCCTGGATCACCTCCGGGAGCTGCGCACGCGCGTCACCTGGATGGCCGGGGCGGTCATCCTCGGGATGTGCGTCTTCTTCGCCCCGCCCATCAACTTCCTGGCGTGGGAGATCCTGCTCGAGCCGGGGCGGGAGCGCGTCGACAACTTCAAGGTGATCGCGATCGAGCCGCTCGAGAACCTCGGCGTCTACTTCCGCATCGCGCTCGCAGGGGGCACGGCCGTTGCCATGCCGATGCTCGTGTACCAGACGCTGCGCTTCGTCGCGCCCGCGCTGACGCCGCAGGAGAAGCGCTGGATCTACCCGATCGCCTTCGGCGCGACGCTCGCGTTCCTGGCCGGCATGGCGTTCTGCTACTTCCTCGTGCTCCCCGCGGCGTTCGGCTTCCTGTTCGAGTTCGGCAGCGAGCTCGCCCCCCCGGAAATCCGGATCAGCAGCTACATGAACCTGACGCTGCGGCTGATCGTGATCCTCGGGTTCGTCTTCGAGATGCCGATCCTGATCATGGGGCTCGCGAGGATGCGCGTCGTGCACTGGCGCAAGCTGCTCGGCTGGTGGCGCTGGGCGGTGATCGGCTCGTTCGTCGTCTCCGCGATCGCGACCCCGACGATCGACCCGGTCACGCAGTCACTGGTCGCGACCCCGATGGTCGTGCTCTACATCCTCGGCATCGGCCTCGCGTGGATGGTGCGGCGCCAGGAGTAGCCCTCGACGGTGGCGATCAACTGCATACGCAATAGCACCGTTCACACGCGGCGACGTGCTACGATGACGCCGATATGAGCGACCCCATCGCCGACGCCGCCTACGCATCCCCGGCCATCGAGGACGCGCGACGCACCGGCGCGCCCGGACTCGTCGAGCTGTACGAGGAGATCGCGGACTGCCCGGCCTGCGGCCTCGCCCGCACCCGCACGCAGACCGTCCCCGGCTCCGGCCCCGCGCCCGCCGAGGTGATGTGCATCGGCGAGGCCCCCGGGGCGCGCGAGGACGAGCAGGGCCTGCCGTTCGTCGGCGCGGCCGGGCGGTTCCTCGACGAGCTGCTCGGCGACATCGGCATGTCGCGCGAGACGGTGCACATCGCCAACGTCGTGAAGTGCCGGCCCCCCGGCAACCGCGACCCGCAGCCCGAGGAGATCGCGGCCTGTCAGCCGTTCCTCGACCGCCAGATCGCGCTGGTCGACCCCCTGCTGATCGTGACCCTTGGGCGCTTCTCCATGGCGCGCTGGTTCTCCGGCACCACCATCAGCCGCATCCACGGCCAGCCGAAGCGCTTCGGCAACCGCCTCGTCGTCCCGATGTTCCACCCGGCCGCCGCGCTGCGGCGCGGCGACCTGCGCACCGTCATCCACGCCGACTTCGCCCGCATCCCCGCGCTGATCGAGGAGGCGCGGGCGATCCGCGCCGAGGCGCCCTCGGACGCCACGGACCCCGCCCTCGCGGCGACGGCCGTCCCGCCGCCGTCCGAGCAGCGCGCACTGCTGTGAAGCAAGCGAGCGCACGATGACCGACGACCTGCCCGTCCGCGTGATCCCGCTCGGCGGCCTCGGCGAGATCGGGCGCAACATGATGCTCTACGAGTACGACGACCAGGCGATCGCTGTCGACGTCGGGCTGATGTTCCCCGAGGAGGAGATGCTCGGCGTCGACCTCGTGATCCCGGACTTCGAGTACCTCCTCGAAGACCCCGAGCGGCTGCTGGCGGTGTTCCTCACCCACGGCCACGAGGACCACATCGGCGCGGTCCCCTTCCTGCTGCGCGAGCTCAACGTGCCGGTGTTCTGCACGCCGCTCACACGCGGCCTCGTCCAGGTGAAGCTCCGCGAGCATCGCCTGCAAGACGAGACGCACGTGCAGGTCGTCGAGCCGGGCCAGACGATCAACGTGGGCCCGTTCTCCGTCGAGTTCTTCGGCGTCTCGCACTCGATCCCCGACGCGGTCGGGCTGATCATCGGTACGCCCCTCGGGCCGATCGTCCACACGGGCGACTTCAAGCTCGACCACACGCCGCCGATGGGGCAGCACACCGACCTCATGCGCCTCGCCGAGGTCGGCCGCGAGGGCGCTCTGCTGCTCGCCGCCGACTCGACGTACGCCGAGATCGAGGGCCACACGCCCTCGGAGCAGACGGTCGCGGAGACGCTCGACCGCGTGATCGGGGAGGCCGAGGGGCGCGTGATCATCGCGACCTTCGCGTCGCTGATCTCGCGCGTGCAGATGGTGCTCGATGCGGCGGAGAAGCACGGGCGTCGCGTCTTCGTCACCGGCCGCTCGATGGTCAACAACGTGCGGATGGCGCGAGAACTCGGCTACCTCGACGCCAGCGACAACCTGCTGATGAACCCGCGCGAGCTCGACAGCCACCCCGACAGCCGCACGATCGTGGTCAGCACCGGCGCGCAGGGTGAGCCCACCGCGGCGCTCACGCGCATGGCGAACGGCACCCACCAGCACATCACCGTGCAGCAGGGCGACACCGTCGTGCTCTCCTCCAGCCCCATCCCGGGCAACGAGACCCTCGTCTACCGCAACATCGACAACCTCTACAAGGCGGGCGCGAACGTCATCTACAGCCTGATCGCCCCGGTCCACGTGCGCGGACACGCCGCCCGCGAGGAGCTGAAGATCGTCCACAGCCTCGTGCAGGCCCGGTACTTCGTCGGGATCCACGGCGAACACCGCCACCTGGTGCACCACCGCGAGCTCGCGCTCGACCTCGGCATGCACCCCGACGACGCGATCGTGCTGACTGACGGCGACGTCCTCGAGCTGACGGAGGACGAGGCGTACATCGCGGACAGCGTCCCGGCCGACCTCGTGTACGTCGACGGCCTCGGCGTCGGCGACATCGACCACATCGTGCTGCGCGACCGCCAGCACCTCGCGTCGGACGGCATGCTCGTCGTCGTCGCGGCGATCGACCGCCAGCGCGGCACGCTCGCCGGGATCCCCGAGGTGATGACGCACGGCTTCGTCGGCCCCGACGACGAGGCCGACATGGTCGAGGGCGTGCGCCAGCTGGTCGTCGACCTGTTTGGCGGCGAGGGCCACCAACTCGACTGGACGAGCATGCGTGAGAGACTGAAGGACGAGGTGGCGAGCCACCTCTACCGGGAGACCCACCGCCGGCCGCTCGTGCTGCCGGTGACCGTGGAGGTCTAGCGCGGGCACGAGCCCGCCGAGGGAGGCGAACGACGGAGGTGTAGTCCAGCCTCGAAGGTACCGGCGTCGCTGGCGGGGGACGGCCGGACCGGGAGCATCACCATGGCCCGAACCAAGACCCGCCCATCCACGCGCCCGCCCGCCTCACGGGCCGCGCGCACCCGAACCCCGTGGACCCGGCGACTGCGACGACTGATCCGCCCCGAAAGCCTCGGCGGCGCGCTCGTCGTTGCCGCCGCGGCCATCCTCGTCTACCTGCTCCCGATCGACTCGGTCCCGGTTGCCGATCTGCTCGACCGCGCCCGCGACGGCTTCGTCGAGTGGTTCGGCGTGCACGTCTTCACCCTCATCGCGCTGCTCGCCGCGTTCGGTGGGCTCGTCGCCGCGCGACGCCTCAGCCGGCTGCGCCGGCACTGGCGCCACCTGGTGGGCGCCGCGCTGCTGCTGGTCTTCAGCAGCGGCGTGCTCGGCCTGTGGCGTCCCGACGTGCAGATCGGCGGCGTGGGCCTCGACGCCGTCTCCGCGGGCGGCGACGCCGGCCGGTGGCTCACCGGCAGCCTCCTCGCCGGCCTCGGCTGGCTCGCGACGGCGGTCGCGGGCTTCACGCTGCTCTGGCCGCGCACGTCAGCGCGGATCGCGCGCAGCACGCCACGCGCGAGCATCCGCGCCTCCTCGTGGGTGTGGCAGCACGGGCCGCGACAGGCCCTCGCCGGCCTCGTCGCCGGGGTGAAGCGCCTCGGCCAGTCCGACGTGCCGAACGCCGGGGAGCTACAGGCCCTGCGCGCGCGGCGCGCTCGCCCGGCCACGAACGGCACGGCGGCAGCGCCCGAGACGACGCCCGAGGCCCCAACCGACGCCACCGAGGCGCCCACGGACCTCGACGCCCCGGTCGACGACGAGGAGGCGGAGGAGGACACGAGCCGCCCCGCCGTCCAGATCCCGATGGACATGGAGCACGACGTCGCCGAGTGGCGCCACTCCAGCGACGGCTGGCAACTGCCGCCGATGGACCTGCTCCGCAAGGCCGAGCCCGCCGCGCCCGCCGCGCACAGCAACGAGCGCCGCGCCCAGCTGATCGTCGACACGCTCGCCTCGTTCGGCGTCGATGCCGCGGTCACGCAGGTGAACGAGGGGCCAGCCGTGACGCAGTTCGGCGTCGAGCCGGGCTGGAACGTGCGCACGAAGTCCGTCGAGGAGCGCGACGCCGACGGCAAGCCCATCCTCGACGACGACGGCCAGCCGCGCGTGAAGGAGATCGAGGTCTCGCGGACGCGCGTGCGCGTGAGCCGCATCACCGCGCTCCAGCACGACCTCGCGCTCGCGCTGGCCGCGCCCGCGCTCCGCATCGAGGCGCCCGTGCCGGGTAAGTCCGTCGTCGGCATCGAGGTGCCGAACGGACACACCTCGGTCGTCTCGTTGCGAGGCATGCTGGAGTCGCCGGCGTTCGAGCAGGCGGCCCGGAAGCAGCACCTCCCGATCGCGCTGGGCTCGGGCGTCGCGGGCGCCGAGACGGTCACCGACCTCGCCGACATGCCGCACCTGCTCATCGCCGGCGCGACCGGGTCGGGCAAGTCGGTGTGCCTCAACTCGATCATCGCCTGCCTGCTCATGAACTACTCGCCGGAGCAGCTCCGGCTCGTCCTCGTCGACCCGAAGCGCGTCGAGCTGACCGCCTTCGCCGACATCCCGCACCTCGCGTTCAGCGACATCGTCGTGGACATGGACAAGGTGGTCGGGACGCTGCAGGCGGTGATCCAGGAGATGGAGACGCGCTACCGCGCCTTCGCGAAGATCGGCGTCCGCAACCTCGAGGCCTACAACGAGCGCAACGAGGAGCACCCGCTGCCCTACTGGGTCGTGGTCATCGACGAGCTCGCCGACCTCATGCTCGCCGCGCCGTACCAGGTGGAGCAGCAGCTCGTGCGGCTCGCGCAGCTCGCTCGCGCGACCGGCATCCACCTCGTCCTCGCGACGCAGCGGCCGTCGGTGGACGTGGTGACGGGGCTGATCAAGGCGAACTTCCCGACGCGGATCGCCTTCGCCGTCTCCTCGCAGGTGGACTCGCGCACGATCCTCGACAGCGGGGGCGCGGAGAAGCTGCTCGGGAAGGGCGACATGCTCTACCAGCCGAAGGACCAGGGGAAGCCGACCCGCCTGCAAGGCGTCTTCGTCTCCGACGAGGAGATCGAGTCGCTCGTCGACTTCTGGACGGCCGGCCGCTTCGAGTCCCTGCGCCCGGCGCGCTTTGACGACCTGCTCGCGGAGGCCGAGGAGGCCGCCGCCGACCTCGTCCCTGGCGGTCCGCCGCCGGACGTGGACCCCATGGTCACTGAAGCACTCCAACTCGCCCGCGACCACTCGCAGCTCTCCACGTCGATGCTCCAGCGCCGGCTGCGCATCGGCTACCCGCGCGCGGCGCGCGTGATGGACGAGCTGGAGGAGCGCGGCATCGTCGGCGCGCCCGAGGGAGGCGGCGGCTCCCGCCCCGTCCTCCTCGACGGCGACGAGGATCGCGACAGCGACTCTGAGTCGGCGCCTGCCGCGCCGGTCGCGGGGGTGGGGCGCGAGGGCGAGGTCTAGCCCTCGACGGTCCCTACCGCCGGCGCATCCGCCCGCGGCCCCTGCTCCCGCCACCATTCCGCTGCGAGCGGCGGGGCGGGCCGTCGAAGGCGCGGAGGCCCTCGGGGGTGTCGCCCACGAGTTCGCGGCGGAGCTCGGTGATCTGGTCGCGGAGCTGGGCGGCGCGCTCGAACTCGAGCTCGCGGGCGGCAGTCTTCATCTGGCCCTCGAGCTCCTTCACCATCCGCAAGATCTCGTCGCGCGGCATCTCCGAGGCGTCGACGGCGTAGGTGCCCGGCTCCTCGGCGACGCGCAGGGCGTCGGTGATGTCGCGAATCTCCTTGCGGATGCCGACCGGCTCGACGCCGTTCGCCTCGTTGTAGGCCGTCTGGATGCCGCGGCGGCGGTTCGTCTCGTTGATCGCGTGCTGCATCGAGTCGGTGATGTAGTCGGCGTACATGATCACGCGGCCGTCGGGGTGACGCGCCGCGCGGCCCATGGTCTGGATGAGCGACCCGCCCGACCGCAGGTAGCCCTCCTTGTCCGCGTCGAGGATGCAGACCAGCGACACCTCGGGCAGGTCAAGGCCTTCGCGCAGCAGGTTGATGCCAACGACCACGTCGTACACGCCCTGCCGCAGGTCGCGCAGGATGTCGATGCGTTCGAGGGTGTCGACCTCGGAGTGCAGGTAGTGGGCCTTCACGCCCATCTCCAGCAGGTAGTCAGTCAGGTCTTCGGCCATCTTCTTGGTGAGGGTCGTGACCAGCACGCGCTCGCTGCGCGCCGCGCGCTCGTTGATCTCGGCCAGCAGGTCGTCGATCTGTCCCTGCGTCTCGCGCACCTCGACGATCGGGTCGACGATGCCCGTGGGGCGGATCACCTGCTCGACGACCTGGAACGAGTGCTCCATCTCGTACGGCCCGGGCGTGGCGGAGACGAAGACCACCTGGTTCAGGTGCGACTCGAACTCATCGAAGCTCAGCGGCCGGTTGTCGAGCGCCGAGGGCAGCCGGAAGCCGAAGTCGACCAGCGTCTGCTTGCGCGAGATGTCGCCGAAGTACATCCCTCGCACCTGCGGGACCGCGATGTGCGACTCGTCGATGAAGACGAGCCAGTCGTCGGGGAAGTAGTCGAGCAGCGTCCACGGCGTGGACCCCGTGGGGCGTGCCTGGAGGTGCGCCGAGTAGTTCTCGATGCCCGAGCAGTAGCCGCTCTCGCGCAGCATCTCGAGGTCGTAGCGGGTCCGCTCCTCCAGCCGCGTCGCCTCCAGGATGCGGCCCTCGGAGCGCATCCGCCCGCTCTGCTCGCGCAGCTCCTCCTCGATGGTGCCGATGGCGGTCTCGAGGCGGTCCTCGGAGGTCACGAAGTGCTTCGCGGGGTAGACGCCGAAGCGGTCCTGCTCCGAGAGCAGCTCCCCGGACAGCGGGTCGACGGTGACGATGCGCTCGATCTCGTCGCCCCAGAAGTCGACGCGGAGCGCGAGGTCCTCGTAGGCCGGGAACACGGTCAGCGTGTCGCCCCGCACGCGGAACGTGCCGCGCACGAGGTTCATGTCGTTGCGCTCGTACTGCATCGCGACGAGCTGCCGGACGAGCGAGTTGCGATTGACGTGCCGCCCGACGCGCAGGTCCGCGACGAATGACTGGTACTCGCCCGGCTCGCCGAGGCCGTAGATGCACGACACGGACGCCACGATGACCACGTCGCGACGCTCGAAGAGCGCACGCGTGGCGGAGTGCCGCATCTTGTCGATCTCGTCGTTGATGTCGGCGTCCTTGGCGATGTAGGTGTCGGTGCGGGGCAGGTACGCCTCGGGCTGGTAGTAGTCGTAGTACGACACGAAGTACTCGACGGAGTTCTCGGGGAACACGTCGCGGAACTCGGCGGTGAGCTGCGCGGCGAGGGTGCGGTTGGGGGCGAGCACGAGCGTCGGGCGCTGGTAGCGCTCGATGATGTTGGCCATCGTGAACGTCTTGCCGGAGCCGGTGGCGCCCAGCATGGTCTGCATGCGGAAACCCGCCTCGAGGCCCTCGACAAGCTGGTCGATGGCCTGGGGCTGGTCGCCTGTGGGCTGGAAGTCGCTGACGATGCGGAACGGCCGCCCGACCTCAGTCGTGGTCATGGAGTCATTGTACGCCGCAGCGGTCGTCTCGGACGGCAGGCTCCCTTTGTGCTATTGTTCACACACTCGCACCGTCCCTCCCACCAAGGACGCCGGGAGACAACACTTGACCTCTGACTTCAGCTTCGAAGAGGCCTTGAGGACCGCTCTGCGCGAAGAGATCGCTCCTCTGAGGGCCGACGTCGGCATACTCACAGACCGCGTCGACTCGCTTGTTGGGCGGGTCGGCGGGCTCAGCGAGCGAGTCGACGGTCTGACAGTGCGGATCGACGAGCTCACCGGGCGCGTCGATGGGCTCACCGACCGAATGGACACGCTGACGGTGCGCGTCGATGGTCTGACGGGGCGAGTCGATGGCCTGACAGAACGGATGGACGTTCTCACCGAGCGGGTCGATGGCCTGACAGAGCGAGTGGATGGGCTCACCGAGCGGGTCGATGGATTGACGGTACGCATGGACGTCCTCACCGGACGGGTCGACGCACTCACCGAGGAAGTCGCCGCCCTCCGACCACTCCCGGGCAGGGTGCGAAGGCTATCGGTACAGGTAGGTACCCTGGCGAGCCTGATCGAGACCGGGTTCACCGCTATGCGCGAGGACATCGGGGAGTTGCGTCAGCGGGTCTCCGCTCTTGAGGCCTCGTAGCCGCGCCGACAACAGGTGTCACTTTGGACTTCGCGAGAATCACGACTGGCGGGCAGGCCACCATCCCCGCTCGGATCCGGGAGGTATTGGGCCTCGCGGAAGGTGACGTGATCGCCTTTGAGATCGCGGACGACCACGTCGTGCTCCGTAAGGTCGCCTCCGAAGCGGACGGCTATCTGCAGGGTCTGACGGCGGTACTGAGCGAGTGGGACTCGCCCGAAGACGAAGCCGCCTGGCGTGGCCTTTGAGCCATCGACGTTGGGGGCGTCAACTCCCGCCCTGGCGCTCCAGCACGTACCGCAGGACCTCCTCCAGCGTCCGCAGTTCCGGCCCGTCCGCCAGTGCGGCCGCAACCACGCGCTGCGCCTCCCGGCGCGGGTACTGCAGCGCGACCAGGGCGTCGACGGCGTCGTCGCGCACGTCGGCGGTAGGGCCCGTCCCGTCGCCGTCGAGGGCGTCGCGCAGCAGCGCCTCCTGCACGAGCTTGCCGTGGAGGTGCGCGATCACGGTCTGCGAGAGCCGCTCGCCGATGCCCGGGAGCTGCCGCAGCGAGCGCTGGTCCTCCGCCTCGATCCACCCCGCGATCTCCGAGATGGGGTACGTGAGGGCGCGTACCGCCTTGGCCGGGCCCATGTCCGGCACCTCGATGAACTTGCGGAAGAACTCGCGCTCGGCGAGGTGGGCGAACCCGTAGAGCGTCGGGACGGGCTGGCGCTCCGTGGCGTGGTGGTAGGTGAAGACCCGGACCTCCTCGCCCTCCGCGTGCGAGGCGGCCCAGTCGGCCGCGAAGGCCGGCATGTAGACCTCGTAGGTGACGCCGCCGGCGTCAATCCAGAGCGTGGAGCGCTCGGCGTCCCAGCGCACGAGCTCACCGCGCAGTGCGGCGATCACGGCCGGCCCACCATCCGCGACTCGAGCGCCGCCTCCGCCAGCCGAGTCAGCGCGAGCGCGAGCGCGTCCGCGGCGTCGAGGGGTTCCGGGGGCGCGTCGAGGCCGAGCTGCATCGTCACCATCGCCTGCACCTGCTCCTTGGGCGCGCCGCCGTAGCCGGCGACGGCCGCCTTCACCGCCGAGGACTGGTACTCGAAGACGTCGATGCCGTGCTCCGCCGCAGCGATCATCGCCGCTGCGCGCGCCTCGCCGATCGCGAAGGCGGAGCGCACGTTCGCCGCGACGTACGGCTCCTCGATCGCGAGTTCATCGGGCCGGTGCTCGGCGATGAGCGTGGCGAGTTGCTCGTGGATGGCTTGCAGCCGCTCCGCGCGCGGGCGTGCGCTCCGCGTGCGGATGACGCCGTACGTGACCGCCTCGGCGTTGCGCGCGTCGCCCGACACGATGCCGTAGCCGGTCGCGGCGAGGCCGGGGTCGATGCCGATGACTCGGTACGCGGTCGCGGTCATCGCGGCCGGCGCTACCCGGCCAGCCCGCCCGCGGCCAGCACCTCGTCGCTGAAGTCGACGTTCGAGTAGACGCGCGAGACGTCGTCGAGCTCGTCGAGGGCGTCGAGGAGCCGGAGCGCCTGCCCGGCCACGTTGTCGGCGGGCGTGATGCGGGTCTTCGGGATCTGGGCGATCTCGGAGCTGTTGACCTGGAAGCCGCCCTCGGTGAGCGTCGCGCGCACCGCCTCGAGGTCGCCCGGGTCGGTGATCACCTCCACGATGTCGTCGTCGGCCGAGACGTCGTCTGCGCCGGCCTCGATGGCGACGAGCTGGATCTCGTCGGGGTCGGCCTCGCCGACCTCGACGGCGATGAGGCCGCGCAGGTCGAACTGCCACGCGACCGCGCCGCTCTCCGCCATCGCGCCGCCTCCGCGGGTGAGCGTCGCGCGGATGTCGGCGACGGTGCGGTTGCGATTGTCGGTGATGGCCTGGATCAGCACAGCGGTGCCGCCGGGGGCGTAGCCCTCGTACGTGATCTCCTCCAGCATCGCCCCATCGCCGCCGCCGACGGCGCGCTGGATGGCGCGGCCGATGTTGGCGTTGGGCATGTTGCTGTCGCGCGCCTTCTGGATGGCGAGGCGCAGCGCGGGGTTCATGTCCGGGTCCGCGCCGGAGCGGGCCGCCATGGTGACGTCGCGCGCGAGCTTGGTGAACAGCTTGCCGCGCTTCGCGTCCGTTGCCGCCTTCTTGTGCTTGATCGACGACCACTTGGAGTGACCGGACATGTGCCGCCTCCCCGTGACTGAGCAGGGCGCCCGTCCGCCATGTTAGCGCGCGAGCACCCTCACGGCAGCCACGACGAGGGCTCCCCGGCTACGGCGAGGGCTCGATCGTGACGTTGTCGATGAGTGTCGCGCCGGAGAACCGCACCGCCACCGACAGCATCGCAGCCCGAGCCACTGCCCCGTCGAGCTCCTCGAGGGTCTCCGAGTCGGCGAGCGAGACGTAGCTGATCTCCGCCAGCGGCTGCGCCTCGATGCGCTCGCGCGCCATGGCGCGCAGCCGCCCGGCGTCGCGCTCCCCGGCGTCGAACGCCTCCGACGCCGCACGCAACCCCGCGGACAGCGAGAGCGCCTGCGCCCGCTCCTCGGCGGTGAGGTAGACGTTGCGCGACGACATCGCGAGCCCATCGGGCTCGCGCACGGTCGGGCACGCGACGATCTCGATGGGCAGGAGCAGGTCGCGGGGGGGCGGGGGGGTGGAGGGGGGGAGGAGGGGGGGCGGGGCGGGGAGGGAGGGGGGGGGGCGCGGCGGCCGCCGCGAGACCGAGGAGTC
>VXMU01000059.1 GCA_009840945.1 Chloroflexota bacterium
GCCGACGCCGGAGCCGACCCCCGAGCCGACACCGGCACCCACACCGGAGCCGACCCCCGAGCCCAACCTCGTCCCGGTGTTCTCGGTCGCGATCAGCGGCCTGTCGTTCGAGGAGGGCGAGGAGGCGACGTCGCTCACGCTGCCGACAGCCGACGGCGGCGACGGCACGCTCACCTACAGCCTGACCGGCCTGCCCGCGGGGATGACCTTCGACGCCGGGACCCGCGCCCTCGGCGGTACGCCGTCCGAGGCGGGCGACTTCTCGCTGACCTACACCGCCACCGACGAGGACGGTGACCAGGCCTCGTTCGCCATCGCCATCACTGTCGAGGCGGCGCCGCTGGTGTTGAAGCAAGTCGCCCAGCCGCGTGTCGGCAGCCTCACGATCACCCGCGTCCAGTCCGATACGCCGATGAACCCCGCGCTGGACGTGAGCTGGACGAAGCCCGATGACATCGGTCTCACCATCAGCTGGTACAAGCTGCAATACCGCAAGCAGGGCGTCACGACGTGGACCGAGGACAGCACGGTCATCGAGACCACCAGTCACAGGTTGACCGGCCTCGAGGCCGGCACGACCTACGAAGTCCAGGTCGCCACCGGCACGAATGAGCAGGGGCTTGGCGACTGGTCGGAGACGGGCTCAGGCCGGGCCAACCGGGCGCCCGCCGCGACCAGCGCGGCCTTCAACGGCGGGACGTTCCCAGTCGGGAGCGTCGCGACGTACGCCGAGACCGGACAGGGCGCGCTGGGGCCGTTCTTCAGCGACGCCGATGGCGACGCGCTCACCTACACAGCCTCCTCGCAGCATCCCGCGCTGCTCGGGGTCAGCCTCTCGGGCGCGGCAGGGAGCGCCACGCTGACGGCGACCCTGCTCAACCAGGGCGCGTCGACGATCACCCTCACGGCGAGCGACGCCTTCGGCGGGCAGGTCACGCGCACCGCGACCCTGACCGGCACGGCGAAGACGAGCCGGAGCATCGCCGAGAACTCCGCCGCGGGCACGGCCGTGGGCGCGCCGGTCACGGGTACGCCCTACAACGGCGTCGCGCTGAGCTACACGCTCCAGGGCAAGGCGGCCGACTCCGGCAAGTTCGTCATCGACTCGGCCAGCGGTCAGATTAGCCTCGCAGAGGGCGCGACGCTGGACTACGAGACGGACGACGCGCACCGCGAGACGGAGACCTTCAACGGCCAGGTCATCGCCAAGTTCTACCGCGGCGAGGTGCACTACACGGTGGACAGCCACGCCGCCGTCATCGACGTCAATATCAAGGTGACCGACGTGGCGCCCGTCGCGAGCGCGCCCACCCTGACCCGCACGGAGTTCAGCGCGCCGACGGACCCGGCGCTCGACATCACGTGGACGGCCGCCACGGCCAACGGCACGGCCATCACGGGCTACGAGGCGCGGTACCGCAAGCAGGTTGCCGCGGGCGAAGAGGCCAACTCGTGGACCGACTACAGCGGCACGCTCGGCGCGACCGCGACGACCTTCAACCTCCCGAGCCTTGAGGCCGGCGCCATCTACGAGGCGCAGGTGCGGGCCGTGAGCAGCGACGAGGGCGCGGGCCCGTGGTCGAGCACCGGGTCGGGGCGGGCCAACCGGCCGCCGACTGGGACGGGAGTTGGCTACCCTACTTCGACGGTGCGGTACTACACCATCTATACGCACACCCTGACGCTCGTCCACCACTTCGCAGACGCGGACGGCGACACGCTCACCTATTCGGCCACACCGTCGCATCCGGGCCTGAACAACGCCTGGGTGGAAGCTCCCGACGTCCTGAAGGTCCACATCCGGAACGCAGGTAATACCAGCGTGACCTACAGGGCTCGCGACTCCTACGGTGGCGTCAGCCCCGACGCCATCTCTTCGTACGTTGGCACCGCCGACGAAACCCGCACCGTCGCTGAGAACGCCCCGGGCGACACCATGCTCGGCGACCGTGTGCAGGGGCGCCCCTGGAACGGCGAGACGCTGAGCTACACGCTGACCGGGGAACTGGCGACCTCCGGGCACTTCTACATCAAGCCGCGCGGCAGGATCCGGGTGAAGAAGGGCGCCGTCCTGGATTTCGAAACCAAGAGCTCCTACACCGGCAAGGTCGAATACACCGTGAACGGCTACGCGACCGCCATCGACGTCACGGTCAACCTGATCGACCTCGAGGCGGGCAAGCCCGGCACGCCGGCGGTGACGCGCACGCGCTTCAGCGAGCCCACGAGCCCGGCGCTCGATGTGGCCTGGACCGCCGCCCCCGCCAACGGCACGACCATCACCGGCTACGAGGCCCAGTACCGCGTGAAGGTCGCCGAGGACGAGACCCCCAACGCATGGACCGACTACACGGTCGACGACGGCAACGGCGCCCAGACCAGGACCCTCCCGGCGAGCATGAGGAGCATCAACCTCGCCGGCCTCACCGCAGGGACGACCTACGAGTTCCAGGTGCGCGCTCTCACCCGGCTGGAGGGCGAAGGGCCCTGGTCGGACACCGGGGAGGGCACCGCGAACCGGCCGCCCAACGCGAGCAGCACCCCCTTCAACGGCGGCACGTTCCAGGTCGGCAGCATCGCCACCTACGCCGAGACCGGACAGGGCGCGCTGGGCGTGTTCTTCGGCGACGCCGAGGGCGACACGCTGACGTACGCCGCCTCCTCGCAGCACCAGGCGCTCCTCGGGGTCAGCCTGTCCGGCGCGGCCGGGAGCGCCACGCTGACGGCGACGCTGCTCAACCCCGGCGCGTCGACGATCACTTTCACGGCCAGCGACGCGTACGGCGGGCAGGTCACTCGCAGCGTCACCCTCACGGGCACGCCGAAGACGGTCGCCCGGAGCGTGGCCGAGAACTCCGCCGCCGGTACGGCGGTGGGCGACCCGGTGACGGGCGTCCCTACGACGACGGGGACGAGGAGACCGACGACGCCCTGAGCTACACGCTGTCCGGCGGCCCGTCGACCCTGGCCAACTTCGAGATCGACTCGGCGACCGGCCAGATCAGCGTGAAGCAGGGCGCGTCCCTCGACTACGAGATCGAGAGCTCCTACAGCGGGCAGGTGCACTACACCGTGGACGGCCACGCCGCCGTCATCAACGTGAGCATCAGCGTGACGGACGTGGAGGCCGGCAAGCCGGCCGCGCCGACGCTCACCCGCACGACGTTCAGCCAGCAGTCGAACCCGGCGCTGGACGTGACCTGGACGGCCCCCGCGGCCAACGGCACGACCATCGCCGGCTACGAGGTCCAGTACCGCGTGAAGGTCGCCGACGGCGAAACCGCCAACGCGTGGACGGACTACACCGTCGAAGGCTCAGACGGCAACCCGACCAGGACCCTGCCCGCGAGCACGAGAAGCATCAACCTGCCGGACCTGACGGCGGGGACGACCTACGAGTTCCAGGTGCGGGCTCTCACCAGGCTGGAGGGCGAGGGCCCGTGGTCGGACATCGGGGAAGGTCGGGCGAACCGGGCGCCACGGCTCGCCACGCCGAGCAACACCGGTCTCTTCCTTACCCTTCGCTGGGGCGACGCCGCCACGCTGCGACCGATCAGCGGCGACTTCGTCGATGACGACAGCGACACACTGACCTACTCGGCGTCCGCGGCGCACGCCGGCGTGCTCGGGGTGTCGATCGAGGGCAGCGATCCCACCAACGTGAAGATGGAGGTCCTCAACCCGGCCACGACCACCGTCACGTACGGGGTCAGCGACGGGTACGGCGGCTACGTCTCCATCAACCTCGACGTCGCAGGCGTCGCGGACCGGTTGACCGGGAGCGAGCTGACCCGCGACATCGACGAGAACTCGCCCGCGGGCACCGCAGTAGGCGACCCGGTCACGGGGACGCCTTACGACGACGGCAACGATGAGACCGATGATGCGTTCAGCTACACGCTGACGGGCGCCGCGACGAACGCGTTCGTCATGGACTCGAGCACCGGGCAGATCAGCGTGAAGCAGGGCGCGACCCTGGACTACGAGACCACGACGTCCTACGAGGGCAGCGTGACGTGGAGCGTGCAGGGCCAGCAGGCCGAGGCCGAAGTCACGATCAGCGTGACGGACCTCGAGGCCGGGAAGCCCGACGCTCCGTCGGTGACCCGTACTGAGTTCAGCGAGCCCTCGAATCCGGCGCTGGACGTGACCTGGACGGCTCCGGCGGCCAATCGCACGACCATCACCGGCTACGAAGCCCGGTACCGCGTGAAGGTCGCTCAGGGCCAGCCCGCCAACGCATGGACCGACCACACCGTCACCGGCTCCGACGGCAACCCGACGAAGACGCTCCCCGCGACGACCACGAGCTTCAACCTCCCGAACCTGACCGCCGGGACGCCGTACGAGGCGCAGGTGCGCGCCCTCACGAGCAAGGAAGGCCCCGGCCCGTGGTCGGACCTCGGGGAAGGGCGCGTCAACACGCCACCAAACGGGACCTCCCTGGGTATCGCCAATGGCAGTTTCGCGGTGGGCGTCTTCGTGAAGAGCTCGTCACCCGCCGCCGACTACTTCAGTGACACGGATGGCGACACGCTCACGTACTCGACCTCCTCGAACTATCGCGGCGTGGCGTACAGCTATGTCGGCATCGACCCCGATGTCGAGGCCAACCCCGTCAAGTTCTGGGCGCGGGCCATCAACCCAAGCACTGCGACGATCACCTACGGAGCGAGCGACGGCTACGGCGGGTATGCCTCCAAGAGCTGGAACATCACGGGCGTAGCGAACCCGACCCGAAGCGTGCCCGAGAACTCCCCGGCCGGCACGGCGGTGGGAGCTCCGGTCGTGGGGTCATCCTGGGAAGGCCGTCCGGTGACGTTCACCTACTCGCTGCACGGCGAGGCACTGGACTTCTTCGTCATCGACGCGGCCACCGGCCAGATCAGCGTACGAGTGAACAGCCCCTTGGACTACGAGACCAAGAGCTCCTACACGGGGCAGGTGAAGTGGACCGTGCAGGGACAGCCGGCCGTCGCGAACCTCACGATCAACGTCGTGGACCTCGAGGCCGGCAAGCCGGACGCGCCGACGGTCACGCGCACCGAGTTCAGCGAGCAGTCGAACCCCGCGCTGGACGTGACCTGGACGAAGCCGGCGGCCAACGGCCTCACGATCAGCTGGTACCAGGTGCAGTACCGCAAGCAGGGCGTGGACAGTTGGACGACCTACAGTGGCCACGTCATCGAGACGACTAGCCTCAGGCTCTCCGACCTCGAGGCCGGCGCCGTCTACGAGTTCCAGGTGCGCGCCGGCACGAACGAGGAGGGCCTGGGCCCCTGGTCGGACACTGGATCAGCGCGGGCCAACCGGCCGCCGCACTATGCAAGCTTTAACGGCGTCTACTACTTCTACGTCAATGGTCCTGGTCCCGGGTTGCCGGTTGGAGACACCACCTGGGTCAGCAGTCCGATCGGACTGTATTACGCGGACCCTGATGGGGACGCGCTGCGGTGGGGCGTCTCGTCCCAGTACCCCGGCATCGGGGACGTCCGGGGGTTCCAATGGGAGGACAGGCCTTCGGAGTTCCCCTTCCTGCCCGATGAGAGGACTCGGCGCTGGACATTCGAGTTCTACAACCCGGCCTCGCTGGTACTGACCTATGGAGCGCATGACGGGTACGGCGGCTACGTTCAGCGGACGTTCACATGGGTGGGCATACAGAACGAAACGCGAACCATCGCCGAGAACTCCGCCGCGGGCACGGCGGTGGGAGACCCGGTCACCGGGACGCCCTACGACGACGGCGACGATGCGACCGACGACGCGCTGAGCTACCGGCTGTCGGGTGAGGTGGTGGCCTCCGACCTGTTCGTCATCGACGCGGCGACCGGCCAGATCAGCGTGGCGGAAGGCGCCGCCATCGATTACGAGACCAAGACGTCCTACGCCGGCAAGGTGCACTGGACCGTGCAGGGCCAGGCCGCCGTCGCCAGCCTCACCATCAACGTGACAGACATCGAGGCCGGTACGCCGGACGCGCCGACGGTCACTCGCACAGAGTTCAGCCAGCAATCGAACCCGGCGCTCGATGTGGCGTGGACTGCTCCGGCGGCCAACGGCCTGACCATCACCGGCTACAACGCGCAGTACCGCGTGCAGGTCGCCGAGGGCGAGACCGCCAACGCCTGGACCGACTACACCGTCGTCGACACCAACAACCAGCAGACCACCACGCTGCCCGCCACGACGACCAGCATCACGCTCCCCGACCTCGAGGCCGGCGCGACGTACGAAGTCCAGGTGCGGGCGGTCACGAGCGAGGAGGGCGAGGGGCCGTGGTCGGACACGGGATCAGCGCGGGCCAACCGGCCGCCGCACCACGCACTTCATAACGGCCAGCATTACTTCTACGTAAATGGTCCCGGTCCCGGCGGGTTGGCGGTTGGAGAAGACTGGACCAGCGGCCCGATCGGACTGTTTTTCGCGGACTCGGATGGCGACACGTTGCGTTGGGCCGTGTCTTCCCAGTATCCCGGGATCGGGGACGTGGGAGCCTTCCAACTCGAGGAGAGGCCGGCGGCGTACCCATTCCTGCCAGATGAGAAGACTCTGCGGTGGACATTCGAGTTCTACAACCCGGCCTCCCTGGTATTGACCTACGGAGCGCATGACGGGCACGGCGGTTATACCCAACGGACGTTTACATGGACGGGCACGCAAACTGAAACGCGGTCCGTCCGCGAGAACTCGCCGGCCGGCACGGCGGTCGGCGACCCGGTAACGGGCACGCCGTACGACGACGGCGACGATCAGACCAACGACGCGCTGAGCTACACGCTGAGCGGGGAGGCATCGACCTCCGGCGCCTTCGAGATCGACTCGGCGACCGGGCAGATCAGCGTGAAGCAGGGCGCCACCCTCGACCGCGAGACCAAGGCCTCCTACACGGGCAAGGTGCACTGGACCGTGCAGGGCCAGGCCGCCGTCTTGAACCTGACGATCGAAGTGACGGAGAACAATGCCGTCATCGCCAGCGCGCCAACGCTCACTCGCACGCAGTTCAGCGAGCCCTCGAACCCGGCGCTCGACGTGACGTGGACGGCCGCCGAGGCCAACGGCACGACCGTCACCGGCTACGAGGTCCAGTACCGCAAGCAGGTCGCCGCGGGAGACACGCCCGAGGCGTGGACGACGTACACCTACACCGACGCCAACGACGTCGAGACCACCGTGCTCCCCGCGTCGGCGCGCACGGTCAACCTCGCGGGCCTCGAGGCGGGCGCCACCTACGAGGCGCAGGTGCGTGCCGTCAGCAGCGAGGAGGGCGTGGGGGCGTGGTCCGACACGGGGTCCGGGCAGGCCAACCGGCCGCCCACCGCGAGCGCTCTCTCGCTGAGCGACGCCACACTCGCCTGGAAGAGCTCCGCCGACTACGACGTGAGCGACAAGTTCGAGGACGCCGACGGAGACACGCTGACCTACTCGGCGACCTCGCAGTACCCGGGCGTGATCACCGCCGCGATCACTGGCAGCGGTGCCGACACCCTGCGTGTCACCGCCCTCAATCCGGCTTCGTCGACCGTCACGTACGCCGCCAGTGACGCGTACGGCGGGTACCTCGCCCGCACCGTGACCATCACGGGGCAGGCGAGCGTGACCCGGTCGGTCGCGGAGAACTCGGCAGCGGGCTCGGCGGTAGGTAGCTCGGTGGCGGGCACGCCCTACGACGACGGAAACGACCAGACCGACGACGCTCTGAGCTACACGCTGAGCGGCGAGGCGTCGACCTCGGGCGCGTTCGAGATCAACTCGGCGACCGGTCAGATCAGCGTCAAGCAGGGCGCGACCATCGACTACGAGGCGAAGACCTCCTACACCGGCACGGTCACGTGGAGTGTCCAGGGTCAGGCCGCATCCGTGAGCCTGACTATCAAGGTCACCAACGTGACCGGGCCCGAGAAGCCCGCCGCGCCGACCGTCGAGGCCGGCGAGGATGCGCCGACCACCTCCCTCGACGTGAGTTGGACGGCCCCCGACGACCTCGGCTCGGCTATCACCGGCTACCGGGTGCGTTACCGGACGGCGGGCCCGACTGACTGGACGGAACACACCTTCACCGGCACGGGCACCGAGACCACCATCGAGAGCCTCAACGCGGCCACCATCTACCGGGTGCAGGTGCTGGCCATCAGCGCCGAGGGCGAGAGCGACTGGTCGGAGAGCGGCACGGGCGTGACCGGTCCCGTCCAGCTCACGGCCGAGCGCGAGGTGTCGGAGGACGCGCAGGCGGGCGACCCGGTCGGCGAGCCGGTGACGACGACCGACCCCGACGGCCACACCCTCACCTACAGCATCGTCGCCGACGTCACCGGGGCGTCGGGGGACGGTGCGCAGGCCCAGCAACAGACCAGCAACTTCGTCGTCGATTCAGCCACCGGGCAGATCCGGGTGGCACCGAACGCCCAACTGGACTACGAGACGTCGGACAGCCACGACCTGACGGTGCGGGCGACGCACACCGTGAGCGAACTCCCCGGCGGTCAGGTCGTGAGCGCGGTGATCACCGTGACTATCAACGTGACCGACGTGCAGGAGCTGCTCCTGTCGCCGCCGCCTCCGACCCCGCCCGCAGCGCCTCCGGTCACGCCTCCGACCCCGGCGCTGGAGATCGATCCCGCCAGCCGCGAGGTAGCCGAGAACACCTCGGGAGGCACGAGTGTCGGCGCTCCGGTGACGGCACGGGGCGGGAACGGTGACGCGCTGACCTACTCGCTGTCGGGTTCCGGTGCGTTCACCATCGACGCCGCGACCGGCCAGATCCGGGTCGCAACGGGCGCTGTACTCGACCACGAGACGACGCAGTCCCACACGGTGACCGTGAGCGTCACGGACGGCGCGGCCACCACCACGGCCGACGTGACCATCACCGTGACCGACGTGAATGAGCCACCGGCCCGGCCCGACGCGCCGTCGGTGAGCCCGTCACCCGACGCGCCCCAGACCGCCCTCGACGTGACCTGGACTGGCCCCGCCAACACCGGGCCTCCCCTCACCGGCTACGACGTCCGCTACCGGAAGCAGGGCGCGCAGGCGTGGTCGTCGCACGCCGTCACCGGCACGGTGACCTCCATCACCATCGCCGGCCTCGATTCCGGCGCGACGTACGAGGTGCAGGTCGCGGCGTCCAACGACGAGGGCACGAGCGACTGGTCGGACTTCGGGACGGGCTCGACCGAGCCTGAGAACGCCAACAGTGGCGGCCCACTCAGCGCGGTCCGTTCGGTGGCCGAGAACACAGCAGCGGGCACGGCCGTGGGCGCGCCAATCGACGTGCCGGCTCCGGCCGATGCCACGCTGACCTACTCGCTGCCGGGCTCCGACGCCTTCACCATCGACGCTGCCGGCGGCCAGATTCGCGTGGCCACGGGCGTGGCGCTGGACCACGAGTCCCGGCAGTCGTACTCGGTGACCGTCAGCGTCACGGGCGGCGCGAGCAGCCCCGACGCGCAGCCGGGCGCCGCCGCAACGGTCGCCGTGACGATCCGCGTCACCGACCTGGACGAGCCGCCGGCACGGCCCGACGCGCCGTCGGTCGTGCGGTCGTCGAGTTCTCCCACATCCGAGCTGGACGTGACGTGGACCGCCCCGGACATGACGGGCAAGCCGCCGATCACGGCGTACGACATCGGGTACCGCGAGGCGGACGGCGGCGGCTGGACCGAGTGGAGCCTCGACGCTTCGCGGACCAGCACGATCATCACGGGACTGCAGGCGGAGACCACGTACCACGTGCGGATCCGCGCCCGCAACGACGAGGGCGAGAGCCCGTGGTCGGACCCGGGCCAGGGCTCCACCGAGGCGCAGGCCCCCGCGCCGCAGGAGTCGGACCAGCCGGAGCAACCCGATCAGCCCGACGCGCCTGACCAGCCCGACACGCCTGCTCAGCCCGTCACGCCTACTCGGACCGTCACGCCTGCCCAGCCCGATACTCCGAGCGGGCCGGACACACCGAGTCAGCCCGAGACACCCGGTATACCCGACGTGCCGCTCGGGCCCGGTGGGCCGGTCACGCCCGGCCCCGGGGAGCCCGGTACGGCCCTCGGGCCGGACGGGCCGGGTGCGCCCATCACGCCTAACCCCGACGCCGAGCCGCCTTCGGGCGGGGCGAACGAGGCCGGGCAACCGGTCGTGGGAGTCGGGGCGGCGTCGGGCGCGGGCGCAGGCGCGTCCGCGGCTGGCGGGACCGTGGCGGAGGGCGCATCGGCCGGCCCGGCGGCGGGACTGCTGACGGTACTCGGGCCGGTGGACAGGGCAGCGGCGGGCGCGGCCGGCGTCGGCACCCTGGCGCTGGTCGCGCTACTCGCGGGGCTGCACGCACTCCTCGGCGGCCTCACGAAGCCGCTCGGACTGGGCACCGCGCTGCTCATCCCCCTCCTCGTCCCCGCGCGGCGGCGACGCAAGAAGCAAGCCGCCGAGGAGACTCCCGACACGACGGCGACGCCGGCCTCGGCCCCGGCCCCGGCTCCACCGCGGATCCGGCGGCGAGCGCCCTGGGAGCGGCACGGGAGAGCCGAGCCGCGACACCGCAACACACCCCGGTCGCGGACGACGAGGCCGTCGGCGAGGGAGCCCCGAGACGAGCAGTAGGGCCCGAGGAGTCGCGGACGGTTCCGCGGCTCCTCGACTCGCCCCTCTAGGTCAGGCTGTGGTCGGGTCGGGTGTTCTCCCCCGCGGCATCCGGAAGCCGACGCGGGGCTCGGTGAAGATGTACCGAGGGTGGTCGGTGTCCTCGCCCAGCTTCCGGCGGAGCTTGCTGACGATGGTGCGCATGGGGCGCACGTCGCCGCTGCTCTTCTCCCCCCAGACCCGATCGAGCAGCTGCTGGTGGGTCAGCACCCGCCCGCCGTTGGCCGCAAGCTCGGCGAGCAGCCCGTACTCCGTCGCGGTGAGCTGCACCGGGCGGCCCGCAAGCGTCACCTGGCGCTCGGCGAAGTCGATGACCAGGTCACCGACGACGTAGGGTTCAGCCGGTTCGTCCGCCACGCGCTTGCGCAGGGCCGCCTTGATCCTCGCGGCCAGCTCGGTCGGCGAGAAGGGCTTGACCACGTAGTCGACGGCCCCCATCTCGAACGCGCGCGCGACGAGTTCGTCGCCGCCGTAGGCGGACAGGAAGATGACCGGCACGTCGGCCACGTTCACGATGCTCTTCATCAGCTCGATGCCGTTTGTCCCCGGCAGCATCAGGTCGAGCAGCGCGAGGTCGGGCCGCTCCTCCTCCATCAGGGTGAGCGCCTCGCGCGCGTCCCCGGCCACCACCGGCGCGTAGCCCGCCTGCACGAGGGCGTCACGCACGTAGCGGAGGTCATTTGGGTCGTCGTCGACGGCGAGCACCCGTACCTGTTCCTCCGCCTGCCGCTGCACGCGGGGCGCGGCGGAGCGGCGCGCGACGGCCGGGAGCCCGCCCGAGGCGCCGCTCCCCGTCTCCTCGACCGATGGCAGCGTGAAGGTGAAGCGTGCGCCCGTGCCCGGTCCATCGCTTTCGGCCCAGATGCGGCCGCCGTGCGCCTCCACGATGCCCTTGCAGATCGCCAGGCCCAGACCCGTGTCCCCGCCTTGCTCCTCGGACGAGGAACCGGAGAACTTGCGGAACAGCTCCGGCAGACGCTCCGCCGGGATTCCGCGCCCGTCGTCGGCCACGGAGACGGCGACGTACACGCCGTCGCGCCGGGCGCTCACCCTGATGCCGGACGAATCCGGGGAGTTGCGGGCCGCGTTGGACAGCAGGTTGCCCAGCACCTGGACGATGCGCCGCCGGTCCGCCATCACGAGCGGCAGGTCCGGCTCGATGTCGATCGCGAGGGGGCTCGTCCCTCCCGCGTTGGAGAAGCCGCTCCTCGCGCGCTCCAGCAGCGCGGCCATGTCCGCGGGCTCGGGGCCGACCGCCAGCTCCCCGGTCTCGATGCGGGCCACGTCCAGCAGGTCCGAGACCAGCTCGTGCATGTGGTCGGCCTGGTCCGCGATGATGCGGAAGAACTGGCGCACCACGGCCGGGTCGAGCTCCGAGGTCGAGTCGAGGACGGTGGCGGCGGAGCCCTTGATGGACGTCAGGGGCGCCCTGAGCTCGTGGCTGACCATCGCCAGGAACTCGGCCCGCAGCCGCTCGAGCTCCTCGACGTCGGCCATATCCTGCATGGTGACGACCAGCGACTCGACGGTCCCGTCGCCGGCGAGGATGGGTGTGGCGTTGAGCAGCACCGTGATGCTCCGGCCGTCGGGGACGCTCAGGACGATTTCCTCGGCGCGCAGGGTCTCCCCGGTGCTGAGGAGCTCGGGAACGGGGAACTCCCCGAGGGAGACCTCCTGCCCGTCGGCGCGCTGGAACGTCAGCACGTCGAGCAGGTCCTCCGGCGTCTGATCCGGGTTGCGCAGGCTGTCGACGATTCTCCGGGCCTCGCGGTTAAAGGACTTCGGCGACCCCGTCACGGCGTCGAAGACGGCCACGCCCACCGGTGAGGTGTCGATCAGCGTCTTGAGGTCGGCCCTCGCACGCCGCTCCTCGCGGTGACGGCGGGCGTTGGCGACGGCCATCGCCGCCTGCGAAGCGAACAGGAGCAGGACCTCCTCGTCCTCGGTGGTGAACCTCCGTTCCTCCTCGGCGTGGCCCAGGAAGATGACGCCCACACCCTGGCCTCGCTGCCTGATCGGGGCGTACATGCCCGCCCACACCGTCATGGGAAGAAACCCGTTCAGGTCGGACGACGCCGCGTACTCACCCCAGTTATCGACTCGCAGGGGCTCGGCCATCGAGATGAAGTGCGCGAAGATCCTCGTGCCCCCCGGCAGGTCGACCACCTGCCGGTGCTCGTCCTCGCTGGTTCCCGAGGTCACGATCGCTTCCGGGCCACCGTGTTCGCCCCTGGTTGCGATGACGCCGTAGCCGGCGCCCGTGAGGTCCCGGGCGGAATCAAGCACCTGCTGCAAGACCGTGTCGAAGTCGAGGCTCTCGTTGATGCGAAGGCTTGCTTCGCTGAGGCGGGAGAGGCGCGCTTCCAGCTCCCCGATCCGTCGGTCGGGCTCGTCCGGTCGGTTCAAGTCGTCATCCTCACCCTCGATGGGATCGCGGTGCCCTGCACCAACAAGGTCACTGGACCCCCGTCATCGGGGATCATCATGACGCAGCTGGTAGGTAGTCACAAAGCATTACAGGCGCTCGGATCCGAATCACGAAACGGTGACACCACCCGTCGCGTCGCTACTCCGCGTCCTCGGCGGCCGCTCGGATCGCGTCCGCGAGGGCGTGCAGCAGGTCCTCGCCCGTCCGGAACCGGGCCGGGTCGGCGCCTGAGTGACCAACGGCCGTCGAGTCCGAGGTGCTGGACTCGCCTTCGTCCTCGCCGGGTGGCCGAGTCGACTCGCCGTCGTCGAGCTGGTGGAACCACTCGTCCGGGGCCGGGATGTCGTCTTCCGTCCAGGCCGCCGAGGGTCCGTAGACGAGGAAGATGTCCCACGCGACCTCGCGCTCCCACTCCAGCCGTCGCGCCGTCGCGCGGCCGAGTAGCCGCTCGGCGTCGTGGAACGCCGCCGCCCGCGTGTCCGACACGCGGGCGGCTTCCGTCCGTGCCGCGTCGACGTCGTCCGCAGGGAGCATGTCGATGAGGACGCGGGCCATGCGGAAGTCGAGCCCCGGTACGCCGAGGAGCGGTTCGAGCGCCTCACGGGCGCCTTGGACGCAGCGCTCTCAGGTCGGCGAGTTGATCGCCACAAGGCGCGGGGAGCCCCGGGTCGCGTTGAACCACTCCCGCAGGGGCTCGAGGTCCTTCGAGAGGTCGTGCAGGGTCATCCGCGCCTCCGCGCGCACTCTAGCAACGCCCGCGCCTTGCGTATGCGCCTTCGGCCCCACCCGGCGCCCGGATACGCTGTATGCGGCCCTCGGGCCCAACCCGTGGGCGGCGATGCCCGTGGAGCACGTCCATGCGGATGCCCATCGCGATGCCGTTCGGCCGGGTCGCCTCGCCGCGAGCGACGGTGGTCGCCTCGATCCTGCTGGCGGCCGCCATGCTCGGCTGCACGGGCGGCGACGGCGAAACGGAACAGCGACTCGGCGAGCTTGAGGCGAAGGTCGAGTCGCTGGAGGAGTCGCTCGCAGCCGCCGAGGACGAGAACGCCAAACTCCGCGATGAGATCTCCGCGCTCCGCGAGCAGGACGGCGCCGCCGCGGGCGAGGAGCAGGTCGGCGTCGGCGAGCGCCTCGAGGACATCGAGCGCCGGCTCGCGCAGATCGAGGTGCTCGCCGCCCTCGTGCAGGAGGCGATTTCGCGGGCGCAGGCCCCGTCGGACGACGAGGACGACACCCGGCCATCGATCGGCGGCAGCGCCGAGGAGCGGACGGCGAGGCTCGTCGAGGACACGGGCGGCGAGGTGCACTACATCGACCACCCCGACCGGGACGACCGGGCCGTGCTGGTGACCCCTCGGGCGTTCGTGGCGGGTGAGACGCCGCTCATCGTCTCGCTGCACGGCTACGGCGGCGACGCCGCCTACCAGGCGGCGTACGTGCCCCTGCACGAGTACGTGGACGCGCGCGGGTTCGCGCTGCTCCTGCCCAGCGGCTCGCGTGACGCCGAGGGCACCCGCTTCTGGAACCCCACCGACCACTGCTGCGAGGGTGGCAAGACGGGCGAGGACGATGTCGCGCACCTGACCGACCTCGTCGAGATGGCGCGGGAAGTCAGGGACTTCGGAGCGGTCCACTTCTTCGGCTACTCGAATGGCGGCTTTATGTCGTATCACATGGCCTGCAAGGGCCTGCCCGGCCTCCGCGCCGTCGCGAGCCTCGCCGGCACGAGCTACGTCGAGGACTCGAGCTGCGCGGGCGCGCCTCCCGTCTCGGTTCTGCACATCCACGGCACGGCCGACGAGACGGTGCTGTTCGACGGCGATGAGCACGAGGTCACTGACGGCGAGACCGCCTTCTACATCGGCGCCCGCGAGATGGTGACTCGCTGGGCCCGGCGCGCCGGCTGCGAGTGGCCCACCGAGCCCGCACCCGTCGCCGAGCTCGACCTCGACGGGTACGTGCCCGGCGCCGAGACGCAGGTCTACCGGCTGACTTCGGGCTGCGCCGAGGGCGTCACGATCGAGCTCTGGACCGGGGTGGGCAGCAGCCACGGGCCCGACTACGGCGAAGCGTTCGTCGAGGCGTTGCTGGACTGGCTCCTGTCACAGGATTGAGGCGGCCAGGACGGGGCCCTCTCGCGGAATGTTCCGCCTTCCTCGCCCCGGCGTGGCATCATGCGCACGATCGCCGCAGGGCGAGGAAGGAGCGGGCCGTGTCCGACTGGGAATTCATCGAGGTAGAGCGCGAGGGGCGCGTCGGGATCGTGCGCTTCAACCGGCCGGACCGGCTGAACGCCATGGGCGCCGAGATCGGCACGGAGATCTACTACGCGTTCGAGGAGTTCAACGCCGACCCTGACATCGGCGCGATTGTGACGACCGGGAACGGCCGCGCATACAGCTCCGGCGCCGACCTGAGCGCGCGCATGAGCGGCGAGGCCGAGAGTGCACCGCGACGGCCGTCGATGTCCCCGTGGGTGCCGGAGTACCTCGCACTGCGGTGCAAGCCGTTGATCGCCGCGGTCAACGGCGTCGCGGTCGGCGTGGGGATCACCTCGCTGCTGTGGTACGACTCGATCGTCGCGTCGACCGACGCGCGGTTCTCGATGCGCTTCGCCGCGATCGGGCTCACGCCCGAGCTGGGCTCGGCGTGGGCGCTGCCAAGGATCGTGGGGCTGCCGAACGCCAAGGAGATGATGCTCACCGGGAAGATCTACAACGCCCAGGAGGCGCTGGAGTTCGGCCTCGTGCACCGGCTCGTCGAGCCCGACCAGCTCATGCCGGAGGCGATCCGGCTCGCGGAGGAGATTGCCGCGAACCCCGCCTCGACGCTCCGCACCATCAAGGAGATGACCTACCACGAGCTGTTCTCGCCGAGCTACGAGACGACCGACCGCCGGTCCACCTCGACCTTCAGCGCGGCGCTGGAGACGCCCGAGCACCGCGAAGCGGTCCGTGCGTTCGCGGAGAAGCGCTCGCCGCGCTTCCACGACCGGGAGCACATGCGCGGGGTCGTTAAGGAGATGGACCAGGGCTAGTCCGCGCCGCACCGTGACGCGGTGCTCGCGCGAGCCTGCGTCACGGTACCGTTACGCCCGCACGGGCGCGCAGCCGTCGCCGCGCGGCTGACGGGCTGACGCGGGGCCGGGAGCCCGGGTACGCTGCTGGTCTGCCGGGCCGCGCGGCCCGCCTGGCCATTGGACTTGCGCACTTCATCCGGGGCGCCTGCGGAGGTACTTCGCCGGGACCATGCACGACCCTCTCCTGTCGATCGGGCTGCTCATCGTCCTCGCGAAGTTGCTCGAGGGCATCTTCAAGCGCTTCGGCCTCAACTCGATCATCGCGTACGCGACGAGCGGCGTGCTGCTCGGCCCGGTCACGGGGCTGGTGGAGACCGGCGCGGAAAGCGACTTCATCCTCGGGATCGGGATCTTCCTCTTCTTCTTCCTGATCGGCCTGGACGAGCTCGATATCCGGGGGTTCGTGGCGGCTGTCCGGGGCCGCCTCTTCGTCGCCTCGGTGCTGTCGGTGCTGATCTCGCTCGCCGTCTCGCTGGCGGTGACCACCACGGTGGTGTTCGACCTGCACCTCGGCCTCGGGTTCGCCGAGGCGCTCGCGCTGGCTGGCGTGCTGTCGCTCTCGAGCCTCGGCGTCGTCGCGAAGGTGCTGGTCGACAAGGGGCAGCTGAAGCACCCGGTCGGCGTCCAGATGTTCACAGCGGTGGTGATCGCGGAGTTCGTCGCGCTGTTCGTGGTCGGGTTCGGGATCAGCGAGCACGCGACGGAGGCGGACGGGCACCAGACGGACTGGCGCAGCGTGCTGACCGTCGTCGCGCAGATCGCCGGCTTCGCGGTGGTCATCTGGGTGGTCTCCACCAAGGTGCTCCCGCGCGTCATCGTGCTCCTGCATCACCTGCTGCAGGTGCCGCAGCTCTCGTTCGGGCTGCTGCTCGGCGGGCTCTTCCTCGTGGTCGTGGGCGCCGAGCACGTCGGCCTGCACGGCACGCTAGGCGCGCTGCTCTTCGGCGCGGCGCTCTCCACGCTCCCCTACCAGGTGCGCCGCGACATCATGCCGGGCATGCGAGGGACCGCCGAGGGCTTCTTCGTCCCGCTCTTCTTCGCCTCGGCCGGCCTGCACCTGAGCCTCGACTTCGTCGACCTCGCGCCGGAGACGATCATCGGGCTGACGCTCGTACCCCTCGCCGGCAAGTTCGCGGGGGCGTTCATCAGCGCCTACGTCGCGCGGCTCGACGCGCCGGTGGCGACGGCGGCGGGGCTGATGGCCAAGGGCGTCGCCGAGATCGCCCTGCTCATCCTCCTGCTCCAGTCGGGCGCGATAGACCGGGACGTCTTCTCGCTGCTCGTGCTCGTGATGCTCGCCTACATCGTGCTCACGCCGGCGGGCATCAGCCTCGCGCTGCGAGGGCTCGCCGACGGTGACCGCACGGTCCCGGAGGACGAGACCTCGCCGTTCCTGGACCGGTTCGCCCTCGAAGGAATCCGGGTGCACGAGATCCTGGACCGCTCCCGCACGTACCCGGACCAGTCGCTCACCGTGAAGGCCTTCGCCGCCACGTGGCTCCTCCCGGAGCAGAACGATTATGTCGTCGTGGATGGCGAGGAGCTCGCGGGCATCGTCTCGCTCGGCATGCTGCGGTACCTCCCTCGCCGCGAGTGGGAGGCGACCACGCTCGAGCAGGTCCTCCGCCACGACACCCCGTACGCATACGGCGACGAGCTGGTCGAGGACGTGCTGCAGCGGATGACCGAGAGCACGCTGACGGTGCTCCCGGTCGCGGAGCGCGAGAGCGGCGCGTTCATCGGCTCCATCTCCAGCCACGAGGTGATCGAGCTGATCACGTTCGCCACCCCGACCCACGAGATCTGACGCCGCCCGGCCCGCCTCGGCGCTCCTCGGACAACGAACGGGGCCCGCCGCCTGAGCGACGGGCCCTGCCCGTGTGGTCGCGAGGAGCGAGGCGTTAGCCGCGCGGCAGCTGCAGTCCGCGCGTCGCGATGATATTGCGCTGGATCTCGGACGAGCCACCGGCGATCGTCATGACCACCGAGTGCACGTTCGTCTGTGTGAACTCCGAGAACTGCGGCGAGTGCGGGCTGTCCGGGTCCCAGACGTTCGAGTAGAGCCCGTACGTCTTGATGCCCGTCCGCGAGACGCGCTGCAACAGCTCCGTGTTGAACATCTTCGTCGTCGACGCCTCGTAGTTCGGGATGAGGCCGCGCGACTGCAGCGAGATGACGCGGAACGAGAAGTTGAACATCACTTCCGTGTCGATGTAGTGCTGCGCGATGTCGAGCCGCTGCCGCTCCAGGCCGCCGTGCTCGAGCATCGACCGGCCGTGCTCGCTCTGCACGTTCTCGCGCAGGCGGTCGAGCTGCTTGCGGATCGCGATCGCCCCGTCCACGAACGAGCGCTCGTAGTCGAGCAGCGTCACGCCGACGTACCAGCCGCGGTTCTCCTCGCCGATGAGGTTGGAGGCGGGCACCCGCACGTCCTCGTAGAACGTCTCGTTGGTGGCGTGCTCCCAGCCCATCGAGATGATCGGGCGGACGTTGATGCCCGGCGTGGACATGTCCATGACGAGGAACGAGATGCCGCGGTGCTTCGGCGCCGAGGGGTCGGTGCGGAACATGCCGAAGATCCAGTTCGACTTGTGCGCCGTCGACGTCCACATCTTCTGGCCGTTGATGACGTAGTCGTCACCGTCGCGCACCGCCCGCGTCTGCAGCGAGGCGAGGTCGGAGCCGGCGCCCGGCTCGGAGAAGCCCTGCGCCCACAGGATGTCGCCCGCGAGCGTGGGCGCCAGCAGGCGCTCCTTCTGGTCGTCGGTGCCGTGCACGAGCACGGTCGGTCCCAGCAGCGAGAGGCCGGAGCCGCCGACCTTAGGCGCCTCGAGCTCGGCCATCTCCTGGTTGAAGATGAACTGCTCCATGGTGCTCATGCCGCCGCCGCCGTACTCCTTCGGCCAGTGCGGCGCGGACCAGCCCTGCTCCAGCAGCGCGTCGGCCCACTCCTTGGCGGCCACCTTGGCCTCGTCCGAGCCGTGGACGATGTCCTCCTGCCAGTCGGCCTCCAGGCCGGACGGACGGGGGTCGTCGGCCCGGGCCTGGTAGAAGCCCGGGAGGTTGTTCTGGATGAACGAACGGACGGAGGTACGGAACTCCGCCTGCTCCGCTGAGTCTGCCCACTCCATGGTTGGTGCTCCTTCAGTACGTGATCGCCGAACCGGTCATGGCGGCGTCGTGCGCACTATGCCAGACGCGGCCCCGTCTGTGTGCGCTGATCGGGGTACCGCCGAGGAGCGGTCCGCGCACTCGTATGGGCTACGATGCACCATCGCACCTCGCTCGCTCCTTTCGCGCGTGCGGGGTGCCGGCCGGCGCGCCGCTGAAGGGCCGTCCACGTGGTAGCGGGTGTCCGCGACCCCATCGAGGTAGCCGTCCTCTCGCACGACGGGATGCAGGACCTCGCGCCCGGCGTCGCCACCCTCGCCGGCGTCACCACCGCGGCCGTGGCCGAGGCGGCCCCGCGCGCGCGACCGCGCATCTTCTACGGCTACTACATGCTCGCCTCGATGATGGGGATCCACTGGTACATGAGCGCGGCGTTCGTATACGGCTTCGGCGTGCTCTTCGTGCCGATCCTGGACACCTTCGGGTGGAGCCGCGGCGTCGGCTCCCTCGCCGCCTCGTTCCGGCAGCCGGTGGGCGGCGCGATGGGGCCGATCGTCGGCATGTTCGTCGACCGCTACGGGGCGAGGCCGGTCGTCATCGGCGGCGTGCTCATCACCTCGCTCGGCCTCTCGTCGCTGGCGTGGATGCAGTCGCTGTGGATGCTCTTCGTCTCGTTCGGGATCATCTCGCTCGGCATGAGCGCCACGCTCGGCGTCGGCTTCAACTCGGCGATCGTGAACTGGTTCGTGCGCAACCGCGGGCGCGCGCTCGGCATCGGCTACTCGGGCGCGATCCTGAGCGGGCCGTTCGTCGGCGTGGTCGTCTGGATGGAGGCGACCTACGGGTGGCGCGACACGGCGTTCATGACCGGCGTCGGCATGCTGCTGCTTGGCCTGCCCCTCGCACTCATCGTGCGCACGCGGCCCTCGGACATCGGCGTGCTCCCCGACGGCGACGACCCCTCGGACCCCGTGGCCGTCGAGGCGCAGCGCGTGGCGCAGTCCGGCCCCCAGTCGAGCGCGGGCGAGGCGCTGCGGAACCCCAACCTGTGGCTGCTCGGGCTCGTCTTCGGACTGCTGACGATGGGCATCTCGGGCTTCATGCTCCACCAGATCCCGTACTTCGAGAGCCTGGGCTTCAGCCGCGGGGCCGCCGCGAGCACGCTCGCGTACTTCACGATCCTCAGCGTCGTCGGGCGCGTGGGCACGGGCTTCGTCATGGACTGGATGGGGCGGCGAGGGATGGACCTGCGGCTCATCCCGGCCGGGCTGCTGGCCATTCAGGCCGTGGCGCTCTTCATGGCCGCGCACATCGACGCCTACTGGCAGATCATCCCGTTCACGCTGCTCTTCGGCATCTCGTTCGGGGGCGGTATCCCGGCGCGGCCGATCCTGATCACGCGCGTCTTCGGGCTGCGGCAGTACGGCACGATCCAGGGGACGCTGAACTTCCTCGTGATCCCGTTCGCGGTCGTCTCGCCGATGCTGCTCGGGCTCTTCTACGACTGGCGCGGCGACTACTACGCGGCGGTGATGCTGCTCGCTGCGCTCACCACGGCCGGCATCGCCTCGGCGTTCCTGTTGCGCCTGCCGCCGTCGCCGACGGAACAGGCCGCCGGCGCCGAGGGGGCGTCGAGGGCTGCCTGATCGCGTCGAGGCGTCGGGTGGCGGTCTAGCGCCGCCACTCGGCGATGTTCCACAGCTCGCTGTCCCACGCGTTGATGCGCACGCCCTGCAGCGTGTTGAGGTGCGCCGATACGAAGCCGCGCAGCACGAGCGGGATCTCGGCGTAGCCCTGCACGAGCCGGTCGTTGAGTCGCTTGATCAGCTCTGCCCGGGCGTCGGGGTCCGTCGTCGCGGCCAGCTCCTCGTAGAGGCTGTCGTACTCCGGGTCGCACCAGCGCGGGATGTTGCCGTCGGCCCAGTTGTTGTCGCGCGCCGCGATGTGATCGCAGCGCTGGCTGGAGAGGTACTCCTGCGGGTCGATGCCGGGACCGGTGGTGTACATCTGTACGTCGGCGAAGAAGCGCCGGTACGTCGACTCCGCGTCCGTGACCGGGTCGCCGCCGAAGAACACGCCCGCGTCGTGGTGCAGGAGGTGCGTCTCGATGCCAATCTCGGCCCACCAGTCGCGCACGAGGTCCTGCGTGTCCTGGCGGATCGCGTTCGTCGAGGTCTGGTAGGTGATGCGCAGCGGCACGCCGTCGTACTCGCGGACGCCGTCGCCGTCGGAGTCCACGACGCCGTGCTCGTCCAGGAGCGCCTTCGCGCCCTCGATGTCCTGATCGAGGCACCCGTCGTTCGCCGTCGAGGCGAAGCGCGGCGGTCCCGGCACGAGGTTGCACGTCGGGGCGGCAGCCGAGCCGTAGAGGTCCTGGGCGATGGCCCAGCGGTCGATAGCCATCGACATCGCCTGCGTGATCGGGGCGAATGTCAGGAAGGGGTGTGGGTTCGTCCCGCCGAGGTACTCCGATCGGGCTGCGCCCAGCGCCGGGTCAGGGTTCGTGTGGTTGATGACGACGCGCTCGGTGTCGCCCGCGAACGCCGTCACCACCGTGCCGTGGCCCTCCGCCTCCATCGCCGCGAGCTCCAGCGGGGGCACCTGCAGGTTCCACGCGTAGTCGGCCTCGCCGCGCCCGAGCAGGGCGCTCGCCGCCTGCTCGGCAGTCCCACCGCCGACGATCACGACGCGGTCGAAGTACGGTGTCTCGCCGCGGTAGTGCGGGTTGCGCTCGAACGAAGCGCCCTCGTTCGCGCTGAACGTGGTGACCCGGTACGGGCCGGTGCCCAGCGGCGCCATGTTCTGCGAGTCGCACGTGACGGCGGCCGCGCCGACGCAGCCCGCGAACTGCGTGCTGCTGATGATCGGCGTGCCCGCGCCCACGAAGGCGCTGTACGGGTACGACGTGGGCGCGTCGAAGGTGATGCGCACGGTGCGCGTATCCGCGGCTTCGACGGACGTGATGCCGGAGAAGGCGTCGCCGGCCGTGCAGCCGGTCGCCTCGTCGGTGCAGTAGCGCCACGTGAAGACGACGTCCTCGGCGGTCACCTCGCTACCGTCGGACCAGAGGAGGCCATCACGCAACGTCCACGTGATCGAGGTGAGGTCGGTGGCCACGCCGCCGTTCGTGACCGTCGGGACCTCGACGGCGAGCCTCGGGACCAACTCGCCCTCGGGCGTGTAGCTGGCGAGGGGTTCCAGCGTGACGGCTGCCGCGTCGCGGTCCTTGTAACCGCCGGAGAGGTACGGGTTCGGGATGGACGGGGCCTGCCAATAGAGGATAGTGAGCACCCGCTCCGGCTCGGGCTCGGGCGGCGGCTCGTCCTGGTCGTCGCAGGCAGCGATCAGCGCGACAGCAGCGAGGGCAGCGAGGGCAACGGAGAGCCGAAGGAAGGTACGCACGTCGTGCCTCCCGGATATCGCACTTGTTGTAGTCATGGTGAGCCGACCGGGGGCTTATTCGCCACTCGCGCGGGCGGGCGGCCCCTTCTACGATGACGCAACGGGCGCGGGTGTCGCGCCCCGCATCACAGGAGAGCACGCATGCCCACACCCGACGAAGTCCGCGCCGACCTCGGCGCCGCCCGCGACGCGCTGGCCGCGGCGCTCAGCGCCGCTCCGGCCGACACCTGGGAGCGCAAGCCCGAGAGCGGCGAGGGCGAGGACGCCTGGTCCGCGCGCGAGGCCGCCCAGCACGTCATCGGCGCCGAGCTGTACTACACCAACGCCGTCTGCGAGGCCTGTGGCTACGACGGCCCGGAGAGCCCGTTCGCGGGCGGCCTCGAGCTTGCGAGCCCCGAGGCCGCGACCGCCGCGCTCGCGCAGGCCACGGCCGCGGCCGATTCGAAGATCCAGCACGTCAGCGCGGGCGACCTCGAACGCTCTCACGAGCGCATGGGGCCGCTGCCGGACGTCTTCGAGTCGTGGACCGGCCACCTGCGGGACCACGCGGCGCAGATCACGGCCGCCGGCGGGTAGCTCGCGCCGAAGCGGCGGGTTGGCGAGGGACGCGCTCCGGTGAGCCGCACGATCTACCTCGCCAACCCGTACGGCTTCTCCGCGCAGCAGAAGGCCACGCTCCTCCCACCCATCGTCGAGGCGCTGGAGTCGCTCGGCCTCGAGGTGTGGGAACCCTTCGCGCGCAACAACCAGATCGACTTTCTCGAGGCAGGGTGGGCGTACCGCGTCGGGCAGGCCGACTTCCGCGACGTGGTCGAGGCCGACGCCATCTTCGCGGTCGTCAACGGCGTCCCGCCCGACGAGGGCGTGATGGTCGAGCTCGGCATGGCGATCGCGCTGCACAAGCCGACGTTCCTCTTCCGCGACGACCACCGCCGCGCCACGGAGAGCGAGGAGTACCCGCTCAACCTCATGCTCTTCACGGGCCTGCCCCACGACGGGTGGCGTGAGTCGTTCTACACCTCGCTCGAGGAGATCACCGCGCCGGACAAGGCGCTGGCCCGGTGGGCGCGCGGCGGGTAGTCGCGTCTAGCCGATCACGCCGTCCGCGCGGAGACGCTCGTACTCCTCCTCGGGGACGCCGAGGAGGTCGCGGAACACCTCGCGATTGTGCTCGCCGAGCATCGGCGCGGGGCCGTAGGCCAGCTCCGGCATGGCGCTGAAGCGGCTCGGCAACCCGGCGACTTCGCGTTCGCCGACCTCGGCGTGCCCGATCGGCGTGAGGTAGCCGCGCTCGCGCAGCATGCCGTCAGCGGCGAGGTCGCGCGGGCCCCACGACGGAGCGGCGGGGATGCCGTAGGACTGGAGCAGCCCGGCAAGGCCGTGCGTCTCGTGTCCGCGCGTCCACGCCGTGATGCCATCGTCGACGTCGTCGTGGCGCGCGCGGCGGCCGGCCGCCGTGCCGAGGTCGGCGCCGAGCGCCCACTCCGGGCTGCCCATCGCGTCGACGAGAGCCGCCCACTGCTCGTCGGTCTCGACGGAGATCGCGATCCACGTGTCGTCGCCCGCGGTGCGGTAGACGCCCTGGGGTGCGAAGACCGGGTGGCGGTTGCCGTCGCGTGTCGCGTCTCGGCCGTTGAACTCGTGGTCGAGCAGCGGCTCGGGCGTCATCGCCGCGACAGTCTCGGCCATCGAGAGGTCGATGTGCTGGCCCTTCCCGGTGCGCTCGCGCTCATGCAGGGCGACGAGGATGGAGAACACCATCTGTACGCCGATCATGAAGTCCGGGTAGGCCCCGCCGTAGGCGGCGGGTGGGCCGCCTCGGTAGCCCGTAATCCACGGCAGGCCGGTGTAGGCGAGGGTCGTGGGGCCCCAGCCGGTGGCCATCGCCTCCGGTCCGGTGAGCCCGACCGGCGACCCGGACAGCATGATCAGGTCCGGGCGGACCTTGCACAGCTCCTCGTAACCGAGGCCGAGGCGGTCAATCACCCCCGTCGAGAAGTTCTCCGTCACGATGTCGCTCTGCTCGACGAGCCGCAGCGCGAGGTCGTGTCCCTCGGGCTTCTGGAGGTTCAGCGTGACGCCGCGCTTGCTGTAGTTGAGGCCGTTGAACGCGCCGGAGCGATTGAGGCCCATCACCCCATCGATGCCGCGGTTCATGCCCTGCACGCGGATGAGGTCGAGCCGCACCTCGGTCTCCACCCGGATCACGTCGGCCCCGAGGGTGCCGAGCCAGGCGGTCGCGTGCGGGATCGAGAGGATCCAGCCGAAGTCGGTGACGCGGAGGCCGTCGAGCGGCTTGTTCTGCACGTGACGCCTCCCCCTACCCCTGGATCGCGCCGTCGCGGAACATCGCCACGATCGCGTCGCGGCTGTAGCCCAGCTCGCTCAGCACCTCGTCGGTGTGCTCGCCGAGCCGGGGCGCGGGACGGTCGATCGCCCACCGCGACCCGGTCTGCTGCACGGGCGCGCCGGGCTGCACAAAGCCGCCGACCTCGGGGTGCTCGACCTCGATGAAGAAGCCGCGCGCCTCCAGCTGCGGCGAGGCGCGCATCTCGCTCGCCGAGTAGACGGGGAAGCACGGCACCTTGTTCTCGATCGACATCCAGTACAGCTCGTCGCGCGTGTGGTTGAGCGCCCACGCCCGCACGTGCGGTTCGATGTCGTCGACGTGCGCGGTGCGGCCCGGGCCGGTCAGGTACACCTCGTCGCGTGCCCACTCGGGGTCGCCCATCATGCGGCGCAGCGACATCCACCAGTGGTCGAGGCCGTATGGCGCGAAGAAGACGTGGCCGTCCTTGCACTCCAGCACCTGGCCGAAGGCAGCCTTCTCGCGGCCGCCGAGCAGGTCCGGGTTGTACGAGAACATGTTCCAGTTCATCCGCACGTGGTTCGTGTTCGCCTCGACGCCGGACACGTCGACGAGTTGCCCCCCGCCGTACACGCGGCGAGAGGTGATGGCGACCATCGTGCCGGTGGCGGCGGTGACGCCGGTGAGGTAGTCGGCCTGCGGTTGCCCGGGCTGAGCGGCGGCTCGCGCTCGGGGTCGGTCACGTAGCCGGATGGCGTCTCGCGGCCCATCCCGCTCATCTGGTAGACGGTGTGCGCGTTCCCCGCCCAGTCCTTGTACGGCCCCGTGAACCCGTACGGCGTCACGACCGTGACGACGAGCCCGGGGTGCTCCTCGCGTAGCGCGTCGACGTCGATGCCGAGCGCTTCGAGCTGGGACCGAGGGCGGTCGAGGATGAGCACGTCCGCGCCGGCGGCGAGGCGCGTGAGCACCTCGATGCCCCCGGTGTGCTTGATGTCGAGCGTGATGCCGCGCTTGTTGGCGTTGAGGTACAGGAACTGGCCGCTGCGTTCGAGGTGCGGTCGGTCGCCGGGGAACGGCCCGAAGCGGCGCGAGGAGTCGCCCGCCGGGGGCTCGACCTTGACCACGTCGGCGCCGAGGTCGGCGAGCAGCTTGCCGCAGTACGGTCCGGCAACGCCGTCGGCGCACTCGATCACGCGCAGGTCGGAGAGCGTCGACGAGCCGGCCACGGCGCCTGCCTCTGCTGCCTGCCGGGCAGCGAGGTCAGCCTACGCGCGCGGCGGCGAGGGGTACAAGCGACGGACCGGCACGCGAGTGCCCCGAAACACCCACCTTCCGCTGAGCTTGCCCGGATCACGCTCGATGGCCGGGCACGTCTCCCAGTTCGTCATCGATGACCCCAGTCCCCGTTACGAGTCCCTGGCACGGCCAGTCGCGGCTCACTTCCAGCGTACCTCAGACGGCGATAGCGCCTGTCCCGCGGAGGTCCGCGATCTCCTCGGCGGTCATGCCGATGTCCGTCAGGATCTCGTCCACGTGGACGCCGAAGGCCGGCGCGGCGCGCTCCGCGCCCGTCGGGTTGTACCGCATCCGCACGATCGGCCCGACCATCCGCTCCGGTCCCGACACCTCGTGCTCGACGTCGACCATGAAGTCCATCGCCTCGACCTGCGGGTCGTGGGTGAGGTCCTCCGGGATCTGCACCTTCGAGACCGGGGCGCCTTCCCGGTCGAAGATCTCGATCCACTCGTCCATGGTCCTGGTCAGCATGATCGAGCGGATGCGCTCGCCGAGCTCTTCGATGATGGCGTCGTTCGCGGGGTCGAGCGCGTTGAAGTCGGGGTCGGCGCTCGGGTCGTCGGTGATGCCGATGGCGCGGCGCATCTGCTCGCGGTTCGCGGGCGTCAGGGAGCCGAGGATGAGCGCGCCGTCCTTGACGCGGTACCCGGTGTAGTAGAGGCGGAACGCCTTCCCGGTCGCGTTGGCGCTCTTGCGGACGTTGATGACTTCCTCGTAGCTCCCGCCGCGGTCACGGACGGCGGCGATCTCATCCATGATCGGGCGCTTCAGCAGCTCGTCGGAGACGGGCAGCTCGCTGATGTGCCCGCCCTGGAGCACGAGCGCGGAGAGCAGCAGCGAGGTCTGGATGAACTCGCCCTTGCCGGTGATCGAGCGCCGGTAGAGCGCCGCGCACACGCCCATCGCGGCGCCCAGCGCGGTCGCGTAGTCGGCGACGGCGCTGCACGAGATGGACTGCGGCGCGCCGTGCTCGTCGATCTTGCCCTCACCGGCCATCAGGCCGGAGTAGGCCTGCGCGACGATGTCGGAGCCGGAGCGCGTCGCGCTCGGTCCGGAGGAGCCGTAGCCGGTGCTCTCGACGTAGATGAGGTCCTCGCGGAACTGCTTGAGCGTCTCGTAGTCCAGCCGCAGGCGGTCGGCGACGCCGGCGCGGGCGTTGGCCAGGAACACGTCGAAGTGCGGGATCATGCGGTGCACGAGCTCCTGCGCCTCGGGCTGCTTGAGGTCCAGCGCGATGCTGCGCTTGCCGCGGTTGAGGACGTGGAAGCCCTTGCTCTCCATGGGAGCAAAGGCGCCGATGACGCGCGTGCCGTCACCCTGGGGCGGTTCGATCTTGACCACGTCGGCGCCGAGGTCGGCGAGGTTCACCCCCGCGAACGGCCCGGCCACGATCTGCGTCAGCTCCAGCACTCTCACCCCGTCGAGCGGTCCCGGCATGGTTGCCCCCTCCCGTGGCGCGCCCCTCTGCGGCGCGCATGGCGGGGATGCTACCGGAACGGGGCGGGATGGTGCAGGTGGGACAGCAGCTCGCGTGGGTTGCCTAGCGGTTCGCCTCGCGGGCTACTTCGGCAGCACGCTCGGGAGAAAGCACGGCAATCGTCGGCTCACCGCTGGCGCCGGTGGAGCTGAGGTGTTCGAGAACGCTGCGCTCGAATTGAGGGTCTGGCTCCAGCGAAGACACTCCCGGCGGCTCCTCGACCAGCATGTCGATTCCCGTGCCGTCCTCGAAATCGAGGGGCTCGTCGAGCTCTATGACACCACAGACGTAACGACCTCGGATGCGCCTGATGGCCATGGACGAGGCCGGCTACCGCGTCGCGACCGGGACCTGCGAGGGCGCCTCGGGGGGCTCGGGGGCGGGGAACGTGGGCTGGAGTCGACGTGCGTCGGGGTGCACCGGCTTCTTCGTGAACATGAAGATGAACGCGCCGAACGAGGCGATCAGCGCCAGCGACGCGAAGCCCAGCGTGTAACTCCCGAGGTAGTCGTAACTGAACCCGGCCGCGAGCGGGCCGATGATGATGCCCACGGTCACGACCATCGACGAGAAGCCGGTGATCGTGCCGTAGTACTTCCCGCCGAAGTAGTCGGCCCGGAGCGCCGTCGTGAGCGGGATGCGCGCGCCGAAGCCGATGCCGTTGAGGATCGCGAACGCGACCACCATCCACAGGCTCCCGGCGAACGCCAGCAGACCGAGCGCCCCGGCGTTGAACAGCATCGCCACCACGATCAGCAGCCGCTTGTCGTAGCGGTCGCCGAGGTACCCGCCGGCCATCTGCCCGACCACCTGGGTGACCGTCATGATCGTCAGCATCGAAGCGGCGATCGTCACCGAGAAGCCGAGGCTCTCGTGGACGTGCGCGATGAAGTGCACGTTCACAGCGCCGATCACCACGAGCGAGAGCCCGTGGCCGATGCCGATGAGCCAGAAGGCCTGGGTCCTGAGCGCCTGCCGTGCGTTGAAGCTGTACTCGCGCTCCGGCGCCGCGGGCGGCGCGCTGTCGGCCTCGAAACCGTCCATGCCGGAGTGCGAGATGCCGGCTTCCGGCGTCGTCTCGCCGTCGGGCCTCCAGCCGTAGTCCTCGGGGTGGTGCCGCAGCAGCGCGGCGAGCGGCAGGCCGATGACCATGATGATGACGCCCGAGGCGAACGAGAACGCGCGCCAGCCGAACGTCTCCATGCCCGCCGCGACGAGCGGCGCGGCGAGCCCGCCGCCGGCGAGGCCGAGCATCATCCACGCGAGTGCCGTGGCGCGCTTCTTGATGAACCAGTTCACCACCGCGACCGAGGCCGGCATGAACGACCCCAGCGCTGCGCCCACCGCGAGCACAAGGAACGCGAGGTAGAACATCGGGAGGCCGTTGGTGACGCTCAGCAGCATGAAGCCGACGCCGAAGATGACGATGCCGACGAACATCATCTTGCGCGGCCCGAAGTGGTCGACGAGCCAGCCGTCGATAGGTCCCAGCAGGCCGCTCTCGACGCGCTGGAGGGCGAAGGCGACGGCGAGCGTCGTGCGGCTCCAGCCGAACTCGTCCTGCAGGAACACCACGTAGACGCCGAAGGCGTGGAACATGAGCGCGCCGCTCATGGCCATGGAGCCGAACCCGGCGGTGACGATCCACCAGCCGTAGAAGAACGGTGAGAGGTGGCGGGGGCGTGCGGTGCGGCCCGCCCCGTTGAGGCTGACGGGCGTGGCGCCGTTGCGCGCCATCGGACCGCCCGGGCCGCCGTTCGTGCTCACGCTGTCCCCCGGCTCACTTCACAGCGGCGGGACGGGCTATGCGGGCGCGCGCGACCCTGCCGCGGACGTGAGTGTGGCCCGCAGTGTACCGCGCCGCGGGGGTACGCGTTCGCGTACCCGCGGGAGAGCTGCGTATGGCGCGCGGTCGCGCCCTAGTTCGTGACGTACTCGTCCGGGTTCGAGACGAACTGCATCCGGCACGCGAGGCTGCAGAAGTAGTACCACGTGCCCTCGTGGAACCGCTTCGTCCCCTTCGAGGGGTCCGATTCCGGCGCGCCGGACGTGGTCTGGTCGACGTGCGAATTGATGGCGTCCGTGTCGACGTCGCGACCGCAGACGGGGTCCTGCACGATAGGCATTGGTGTCCTCCTTGCTTCGTGACGCTCCGCGCGGCTACGCGAGGGCGGCATCCGCGATGGCCGTTGCGGCCTCGCGCATCCCGCCCCAGCGCAACGCAGCCTCCTTGCCGCGCCGGGTGTGGAACTGCAGGTCGTACTCCCGCATGAACCCGATGCCGCCGTGCAGCACGTGCGACCACATGGTGACATCGGTGGCGGCTCTGGCCGTGATACCCCGCACCAGCGCGACCTGCGCCGGATCCCACGCGCCCTCGCCGATCTGCCAGATCAGCTCGTGCGTGAGGAACCGCGAGGCCTCCACCTGGATCGCCATGTCCGCCACGCGCTGCTGCACCGGCTCGAAGGCGCCGATCGGCCGCCCGAACTGGACGCGCATCTGCGTATATTCCACCGCCATGTCGAGCGACTTCTGCGCGTGCGCGTAGCACTCGAACGAGGCGATTGCCGAGCCCAGCTGGTGCAGGTAGTCCACGGCGTCGCGGCCGGCGATGAAGGCGCTCGCCTCGGCGCCGTCGTAGGTGACGACGCCCTGCGGCGTGTCGCCGATGCTCTTGAGGCTGCGCTCGACCCGCACGGCGGGCTGCGCGGCCTCGACGACGGCAATGCCGGGCTCTCCGCCCTGCACGGCGGTCACGAGGTGTACCTCCGCAGCGTCGGCGTACTCGACGAGGTACTTCGTGCCGGTCACGCGCCCGCCCTGGTGCGTCGTCAGCGGCGTCGCGTCCGAGTCGCCGCCGCGCTCGATGGCGGCCGTCGTGGCGATGGCGCCCTCGGCGATGCGCGGGAGCAGGCGTTGCTTCAGCTCCTCGTCGCCGTGCGCCTGTACGGTCGCGGCGGCGAGGACGACGGACTGGTACGGCGAGATCATGGCCGCGCGGCAGAGCTGTTCGATCAGGATCGCGCAGTCGATCAGCGAGCCGCCCCCGCCGCCGTACTCCTCGGCGATGGGGAGCGCGGTCCAGCCGATGCCGGCCATCTCGCGCCACAGCTCGGCGGCGTGCTCGCCGGCCGCCTCGATCTCGCGGATGCGCGTGAGCGGCGCCTCGCGGGCGAGGAACTCCTCGGCGTTGCTCTGGAGGAGTTCCTGGAACTCCGTCAGTCGCAGGTCCATCGCGCCTCCCGGCTATCCGCGCGGTCGATGCCTCAACCCGGCTACTAGCGCTGTTCCCGGTTGTCGAACCGGTGGGCGGCGACCAGCGCGCCGACGGCGGTAAGGATGCCGGCGCCCACGAGCAGCCCGTCGGCAAGCGAGGCCAGGGCCGAGCCGAGGATCGTGTCGAAGTCCGCCTGGACGTCGGCCCCGACCCAGAACCCGAAGTAGGCGCAGATCACACCCGCGATAAACAGCGCCCCGACGGCGCCCGCCAGGTAGCGGACGTTGAGCGCCATCGATCCGAGCGACTCCGCCGCCCCCTCCATGCCGCCTTCCGCCATCGCGTCATCGGCGCTGTCGTTCATCTCGTCGGCCATCTGGCACCCCCCGTGCTCGATTCGCTCCCGCTTCTAGCCGCGCGGCAGGCCGAGGCCCCGCGTGGCGATGATCCGTCGCTGGATGTCGTTGGTGCCGCCGCCGAAGCGGATGATCGGCGTGGCGCGGAACTCCGACTCGAAGCGCCCCTCGACGATCGCGTCCTCCTCGCTCTCGCGCTGGATGCCGCCGAAGCCGCCGAAGAGGTCCATCCCGAGGCTGGTCATGCGGTGCGCCGCCTCGGAGACCCACACCTTGCCGGCCGAGGCCTGCATGGTGGGCACGCCGCCGTTGGCGATGATCGCCGCGTTGGTGAGCGCCAGCGCGCGCGTGATCTCGAGGTCCATGCGCGTCTCGGCCACCTGCATGCGCACGTACGGGTCGTCCAGCAGGTCCTCACGCTCGTCCTTGAGGTAGTCGATGAGCCGGTCCCAGCGCCGCCGCGAGGGGGCGACCGGGCCGATCACGACGCGCTCGAGGTCGAGCGCGTTGGCCGCCATATACCAGCCGCGGTTCTCATCGCCCACCAGCGAGTCGGCGGGGATGCGGACATCCTCCCAGAACGTCTCGTTCGTGCGCCCGTCGCCCATGGTCCACAGCGGCCGGACGGTGATGCCGGGCGTGGTCATGGGCACCACGAACATCGAGATGCCGCGGTGCTTCGGCGCGTCGGGGTCGGTGCGCGCGGCGAGCCAGACGTGCGTCGAGACGTGCGCGCTGGAGGTGTAGATCTTCTGGCCGTTGATGACCCAGTCGTCACCGTCGCGGACGGCGCGCGTCTGCAGCGAGGCGAGGTCCGTGCCGGCGTTCGGCTCGGTGTAGCCGAGCGCGAAGGTCATCTCGCCGCTCTGGATCTTGGGCAGCCACTCCTGCTTCTGCTCCTCGGTGCCGAACGACATGATCGTTGCGCCGATGGACATGATGGACATCGTGTCGAAGGGCAGGCCCCAGTACCCGAGCTCCTCGACGAGGAGGTAGGTGTAGAAGGCACCCTTGCCCTGGCCGCCGTACTCCTCGGGCCAGGCCATCGCGGTGTAGCCGGCTTCGTTCAGGGCCTGCCGGAACTTCTGCGCCTCCGGGCCCCGGCCGCCGCCCTCGGCGCCGGGCGCCTCGAGCTCCGCGACGAGCTCGGGGGTGCGATGCTCGGCCACGAAGGCCCGCACCTCCTGCCGGAAATCCTCGTGCTCCCGTTCCCAGCCGAACTCCATGTCCGGCCTCCTCCCTGCCCGGGCGCGCACGGCAGCGCCGGCGCCGGTATGCTAGCACGCGACCGGGTGCATCACGGCACGCGAGGAGGACATCGCATGTTCATCGGCCACTTCACCGAGCGGCCCTACCAGGACCCCAAGTCCGGCGTCTTCGGCACGACGTCGGCGCCCGCCGACCTCGAACTCAGCAACGAGATCTACGACCCCAAGGTCGGCGCGGACCTCTACCACCGCTACCTGGACGAGAAGCTCTACATCGAGGAGATGGGCTTCGACGGCATCATGCTCAACGAGCACCACTCCACGCCGTTCTGCATGGGCGGCGTCATGAACGTCGAGGCCGCCATCCTCGCGCGCATCACGCAGCGCGCGAAGATCGTGCTGCTCGG
>VXMU01000066.1:0-27784 GCA_009840945.1 Chloroflexota bacterium
GGGGGGGGGGGGTCGTCCTCCACCACCCAACACCCCCCGCCCGGGGGGGCGCGCGGCCCCGCGTGTGGCGCTCGCCTGGGGGGGGGGGGGGGCCCGCCCCCCCCCCGCGCCCGAGGCCTCACTTTGAGCGCGCCGTGAGCCGACCCGTCATCTGCGTCGCCACGCCCGTCGAGGCGGAGTTCCTCGCGCGCCTCGAAGCGCTCGGCGACGTGCGGCGCGTCGAGCCGACCGCGCCGGACGACGAGCTGCACGCCGCGCTGGTCGACGCCAGCGGCGTCATTATGTCGCCCCTGCGCGTGGCGGGCGTCGCGATGTTCGACGCCGCGCCGCACCTCCGCGTCGTCGCCGGCACGGGCGTCGGCTACGACAACTTCGACATCCCGCTCGCGACCGAGCGCGGCATCGCGATCTGCAACACGCCGGGCGTGCTCAACACCGCCGTCACCGACCTCACGATGACGCTCATCGTCGCGCTCGCCCGCCAGCTCTTCCCGTACGAGGACTACGCGCGCAGCGGCCGTTGGGCCGGGCGCGCCCCGCGCCTGCCGCTCGGCCACGACATCCGCGGCAAGGTCCTCGGCGTGGTCGGATTCGGGCGCATCGGCCGCGAGGTGACGCGTCGCATGCAGTCGCTCGGGATGCGCACGCTGTGGACAGACGTCTTCGACACGCTGCCGGAGGGCGCTCCGGAGAGCGAGTACCGCCCGCTCGAGGACCTGCTGCGCGAGTCGGACTTCGTGAGCCTGCACACCGACCTCAACGCCACCTCGCACCGCCTGATCGGCGAGCGCGAGCTGGCGCTCATGCGCAGCGACGCCTACCTGGTCAACACTTCGCGCGGCCCCGTCGTCGACCAGGCGGCGCTGCGGGAAGCCCTCGAGGCGGGCTCGATCGCCGGCGCGGCGCTCGACGTGCTGGAGGACGAGCCGCCGGACCCCGCCGACCCCCTGCCGGCCATGCCGAACGTGATCGTGCTCCCGCACATCGGCACGGCGACGGAGGAGACGCGCTACCTGATGCGCGAGCTTGCGGTGAACAACGTCGTCGCCGTGCTCACGGGCGAGACACCCCCCGCGATCGTTAACCCCGAGGTGCTGGACTCGCGCTGAGCCGCTACCGCATCGGCCAGCGACCGGCCCGAGCTAATCTCCGGGGGAGCGTGACCAGAGCACGGAGCGGCGTCCACCCCAGTCGATCCATTGACTGCGTACCGGAGCCGGGCGCCGGCTGAAGGCGCCTCCTTCATCGACGAAGATCGAGTACCCCGCTCGCACCTGATGTTGCTCTACGTACTCATGGACACGATCGATGTCCGCGCAGACTTCCGCCCACACGACGGCGGGGAACTTGGTGTGTCTAATATCCCCACCTTGACGATCATCGCGCTCGTGGCTGGGCTCGTACTTGAATTCCACGGCGATGGCTACGGAGTCGCCGTCCATCACTACAAGGTCGGCTCGCTTGCGACCAATCCCGTGGTCGTTGAAGACGCCAAGAGGAAGGTTGTTGTCTTCTATCTGCTCCAGCAGCCGGCACTGGATGGTCCAGACAAGATCGCGCTCCGCGAAGAATCGAAACTCGCCGTAGTGCTCTCGCAGCCACTCGATCGCGTCCTCGAATAGCTCGGTTGCCTCCATTGGCGACAGTCTCCTCGAATCTGAAGCATGGAGATCAGATGTCGGGAGCCCGCGGCTGGGCTACCGCATCGCCCCGTCGTACGGGCCGACGCCGACGGAGGCGGCGGCGTCGACGAGCTGCTGCCACGTCGAGTCCTCGATGTCGATGCCGGACACCAGGCGCACCGCCTTGCGGCGACGCTCGGGCTCCCCGGCCGTCAGCACCTCGTCGAAGCCCTCCTGGAACGGCGGCTCCTTCACCCGCTCGATGAGGTCCGAGAGCGCCTGCTCGAAGAGGCTCCGGCCGGCGAAGCGCTCCGGGTCGATGACCGTCATGAAGAGGGCGTTGCCCCCGACCTCGTCGTCGGGGCGCGTGGCGACCGTCGGGAGCAGCGCGCCGGCGAGGAACTCGACGGCCATCGAGAGCCCGAAGCCCTTGTAGCCCACCTCGCCGCCGACCGGCAGCAGCGCGCCGCGCTCCCTCGACCCCGGCGGGTCGCCGCCGTAGAGGTCGAGCGGGTCCGTCGAGGGCCGTCCGTCGCCGTCGAGGATCCAGCCGGGCTCGAGCTCGACGCCGCGGTTGCGGGCGACGCGCACCTTGCCCTCGGCGCCCACGGAGGTCGCCATGTCGAGCACGAACGGCTCGTCGGGGTTCGTGGTCGGCGCGGCGAAGACGATGGGGTTGGTGCCGAGGCGGCGCCGTCCGCCACCGAACGGGGCGACAAGCTCCCCACCGCCGTGGAGGTTCACGCAGGCGATCGTGACCATGCCGGCCGCCGCAGCCTGCTCGCCGTACGCTCCGATGCGGCCCGCGTGGCCGCCTCGGTGTGCGACGGCGACGGAGATGCCCTGCTCGCGCGCCTTCTCGATGGCGATGTCCATCGTGAAGCCCGCGACGACCTGACCGTAGTTCCAGTTGCCGTTCACGACGGTCGTCGCGGCGGTGTCCTGCTCGACGACCGGGGTCGTGCCGGCGACATAGCGCCCCTCCTGGGTGCGCTGGACGTACTGGGTGGTCCGGATCACGCCGTGCGAGTCGTGCCCCTTCAGGTTCGCGTCCACGAGGTGCGACGCGACGGCGTCGGCGTCCTCCGTGGGCGCGCCCAGCGCCTCGAAGATGCGCGTGATGTAGGCGGTCAGCTCGGCGTGGTCGACGTTGGGCATCAGGCGCCCCCTCGCACGGGGGGCACGCCCGTCTGCTCGCGCGCGGCGGCGAGGTCCTCGCCCGCGGCGCGGCGCATGAACGCGCTGTCCTGGCCGAGCGTGACCATCTGGAACCCAGCGTCCAGCCACTTCGTCGTGTACTCGACGCTGCTGGTATGGCAGCCCGGCGTCACGCCGTGGCGCTTGCACGCCTCGAGGACGCTCAGCACCGTCTCCTGGTGCCGCGGGTCCGGGTTGTCCCCCCTGGGCTGCATGCCGAGCGCGTACGCGAGGTCCGAGGGGCCGATGTACGCGCAGTCCACGCCATCGACGCTCAGGATCTCGTCGAGGTTGTCGAGCGCCTCGGCCGTCTCGATCATGCAGATCACCGCGATCTCGTCGTTCGCCTCATCGACGTAGCCGTCGCCCGCGTACATGGTGGCGCGCGCCGGACCGAACGAGCGCCCGCCCTGCGGCGGGTAGCGGCACGCCCACACCGCGCGCTCGGCCTCCTCGCGGTTGTTCACGAGGGGGATCACGACGCCGTACGCGCCGGCGTCGAGCACCTTCATCAGCGTCGGTGGGTCGTTCCACGGGACGCGCACGAACGGGACCGTGTCGGTGGTGGAGATGCCGCGCAGCATCTCGACGGTGTCGTTGTAGTCGATCACGCCGTGCTGCATGTCGATGCACAGCCAGTCGAAGCCCGCGTGCGCCATCGACTCCGCGATATGCGCCGAGGGCGTCCCGAGCCACGCGCCGATCGTGCGTTCGCCCGCGCGCCACGCGCGCTTCACCGTGTTCGGACGCATCGTGTCCCCTTCCTCGCCGTGCTTGCCGGTGGCGGCGCTCGCCAGCTAGCGGTCCCAGTGCGAACGGCGCGCCTCCATGTTCGAGTGCACGTCGATGAGCACCGTACGCCCCTCGGCGTTGAGCTGCTGCGCGCGCTCGATGGCCGGCGCGAGCTCGCCGGGTTCGAGGACCTCGATGCCGACGGCGCCCATGCCCTCGGCGATCTGCGCGTAGTTGCCGGTCATGTGCGAGACGCCGTACTGCTCGCGCGCCGTCGGGAAGCCGCCGGGGTAGGTGGCCATCCCGCCGTTGTTGAGCACGACGGTCGTGATCGGCACGCCCGCGCGCGCCGAGGTCTCGATGTCCATGCCGGACATGCCGAACGCGCCGTCGCCCATCAGGTTCAGGCAGAAGCGGTCGGGGTGCGCGAGCTTCGCGCCGATCATGAGCGGGATGCTGAACCCGAGGTGCGTCGTCTTGCCCCACCCCACGTAGCTGTGTGGCGTCGTCGCCGTGAAGAACGGCACGATCGAGTCGCGCGGCGCGCCGGCGTCGTGCGTCACGATGCTGCGCTCGCGGTCGATCGTGCGGTCGATCTCGCGGATCACGCGGTAGGTGCCGATCGGCACCTCGTCGGATTCGAGGAGCGCCTCCCACTCGGCGAGCCACTCGTCGCGGTCGGCGGCAATGCTTGCCGCGACGCCCTCCTCGCGGCCCCGGCCGTCGTCGCCGAGGCGGTCGCGCAGCTCCTCGATCAGCGCCTCGATGACGAGCGCGGCGTCGCCGGGGAGGGCGATCTCGGCGGTCTCGTCCTTGTTGAGGTCCTCGAGGCTAGCGGTGTTGTGGATGATGCGCGTGCCGGGCGGGATCGACTGCCCGTAGCCCGTGCGCGTGAGGCTCGTGCCGAGCGCGAGCAGCACGTCGGCGTCGCCGATGCGCCTGTGCGCCGCGAGCGTCGTCGTGCCCGCCCCCGCGCCGATGGCGAGCGGGTGGCGCTCGTCGAATGAGGACTTGCCGGGCATCGTCGTGAACACCGGCGCGTCGAGGAGCTCGGCCAGTTCACGCAGCTGCCCGGTCGCGCGCGCGAACAGCACGCCTCCGCCGGACCAGACCAGCGGCCGCTCGGCCTCGAGCAGCAGCGAGGCGGCCTCGGCAACGGCGTCGGGCTCCGGCGCCTGGCGGACCAGCGGCGGCGGCGTGTAATCGATCGCCGACTCCGGCGCCTCACGCGAGAGCACGTCGGCAGTCAGCTCGACGACGACCGGGCCGGGCGGGCCGTTGCGCAGCGCGTGGAACGCGCGACGCATGACTGCCGGGATCTGCTCGGCCGCGTAGATCGCCTCGACGCGGCGTGCGAGGCCGCCATAGTTGTGGACGGCGGAGAAGTTGGGGCGCACCGCGATCTGGTTGAGGTTCACGCCCCCCGGCAGCACGAGGATCGGCACGTTGTCGGCGAACGCCTGCGCGATGCCGCCGAGCGAGTTCTCCGCCCCCGCCTGCGACTGCACGGCGACGACCCCGAAGCGCTGCCGGTCGCTGGTGCGGCTGTAGCCGTCGGCGGCCATGATCGCGCCTCGCTCGTGGCGGAACGCGATGGGGCGGATGCCCTCGCGGGCGGCCGCCTCGATGAGCGGGTTGCTCGGGTAGCAGGCGAGCCACTCGACGTCCTCGAGCTTGAGGATGCGCGCGACCGCCTCGATGCCATTCATGCCTGTGTGTCTCCTCGGGCGCCGGGACTGGACTGCCGCCCGCATCGTGCATCGGGGCGTGCGACGGGGCAACGTGCCTGCTACTCGCCGGAGTCGGCGTCCGCGTCGCCCTCGCCGTCAGAATCGTCGCTCACCTCGACCGTGCGAGCCGCGACGATCCACAGCGGGTCGGCGTCCGGGGGCGAGCGGTCGACGACGATCGGCTCGCCCCACCCCGGCGTCAGCGCGAAGTAGGAGCCGACGAGGGCGATCCGGTCGGCCGGGCTCAACGACTGCCACACCGCGACCGCCTTCTGCGGGAACATGCGGTGCGAGATCGCGACGGCGTGCAGCCCGCCCGGCCGCAGCACCCGCCGTACCGACGCGAACACATCGAGCGGCCTCGTCAGGTACTGGATCGACACCGCGTTCAGGACCGCGTCGAACGCCGCGTCCTCGTACGGTAGCTCTGGGCGGCGGTTGAGGTTGTGCACCGCGTAGTCGTCGAGCCGCGGGTTGTCGGCGAGCTCCGCCTCGTTCATGCCGAGGCCCGCCACCCGCTCGTACGCGACATCGTCGGGGAGGTGCGAGACCCACGACGACATGAGGTCGAGCACGCGCGCGCCGGCCGGGACCGCCTCGCGGTAGAAGTCGGTGAGGGCGTTGATGGTGGCGCGGTCGATGTGCGTCACGAAGCGCGGCGGCTGGTAGAAGACCGCGTCGTCGCTCTCGTCGGCACGGCGGAAGAAGTGCGCCGGGAACGGGCCGTGCGAGTTGGTCATCGCGCTCGGAGCTCCTCCCCGGGGACGAGGGCCAGCGTACAGGTCTCATGACCGCGTGGGCGCCCTCAACACCCCAAATACAGCGCGCCTGTTCACGCGTCGCGTCGGTGTTGAGGTCCGGGACCGCGGGGAAGGTCGGGCTGGATGCGGGTGCTACGAGGTGCTACCAGGGGGTCGAGTCGGCATCCTTCATGGCGTCGGGCAGACGGTAGCTGATGCCGTGCTCGTCGTAGACGGAGCGCTGGAGCAGCCCGGCGAAGTTGTTGAAGGAGTACGGGGTCACGCCGGGGATGAAGCGCGCCGCCAGCATCTGCCACCGTCGCTGCGCCCGTACGAGCGCCAGCGCTCCGAAGGTCGACTGCTTCGGGTAGTCGAGGGCGTCCGCGAGCTCGTCGCCGATGAGGGCACGGGAGGCGCGGAAGAGGGCGCTCGTGATCTTCTGCTTCTGCTTTGGGTCGGAGATATCCATGAGGTCAGGGACAGACTTGATGATGGCGTGCGCCATGGCGGAGGACTCAACGCCCGGGCGTGGTTCGCAGAGGAAGCCGATCTTCTTCAGGTGCATGCCCTCATCGATATCGTTGAAGAAGATCTCCTCGGGGACGCCCATGAGCCAGATCACATAGCGCCAGATGTGCATGAGGTCGTCGCGCTCACTGGACTCCATTCTGACGCCCAGCTTGCCCACCGCCTCGATGCTGTTGGCGGAGAAGCCGCTGGCGGCAAGCGCGATGTGAGCAGCGTGCAGCGGCAGCCCGTCAGCCTCCACGTCCCACTCGCCTGAGTCGAGGAGCAGGCGGCGGACGCGGGCGTGCGTGAGTCGGATGCGAATCGTCAGCTTCCAGCCGTCGCCGTGGCGATCGAGGCCGCCCGGGATGGTCATCTCCACGATGTGGCGCGTGTTCTGCCTGAGACGGCGGAGGTTTCCCGCGAACCGGCCCCGCATGTAGAACGACTTACTGATGTTGGTGCTGAAGCCGGTGACGATGGAGTCGATCAGCAGGCCGAGGAAGTACACGTCGGAGTACTTGTGGAAGGCGCGGATGCCGGGCATGACCCTTGCGGGGTCGAGCATCCCCTCGGGCGGATCAAGCGAGTCGAAGAACGTCCTCAACTCCTGGGGAGCGTCGCGCAACGCCTCGTCGTCGCCGTCCACGCCCGCCCGGATGAACGCCTCCACCCGCGCCGGCTCGTAGTCGCTGAGGGCCTCCATGGCCGCGTCCGCGAGCGGGTCAGTGATGAACGTGTGCCGGATGTAGATATCCGCCAGCTCGGGATCCACCTCACGAGCCCGGTGGTAGCCGTCAATATAGGCGGACGGGATCAGCGATGGCTCTGCGGCGGCGGTCATCGGGGGGCTCCGATCGCGGCGACGATGCGCGCGGCTGTCGTCGCATCGGCCTGGGTCCAGGTGCTCGCTTGTCGGCCGACACCCGCGCATTGGGGCGGTCGACAGTTCCAGTTTAGGTACGGCACGTGTAAGCAAACCGTTAGAAGCGTGAGGTATATGTTAAGAAGTTTCACGAGGAATTGCTGTGACGTTGGACGAAGCGAAAGGAGTCGCGCCCGCGAGACCCGGTCCTGCCTCGCCATTACCGGCAGGTCGCGAGCACGCTACCCATCTTCTCGGCAAGGGCAGGCCTGCGCCGCGGAAGCGGTACAAGTTGGTCGTCGGGCGTCATGGCGGCGGTCCGTCCTGTGCTTCGACACACAACAGGGATGGACCGCCTGGCTCCTATCTCAGAGGACCAGAAGCTGTCGCAGCTCCAGGAGAAAGGACGCTAGTAGTAGTAGCGTCCCGCTTCCTCCTCGAGTTCTCGCATCTCACCCTCGTCCATCGGCTCGAAGGCGCGGGCGGCTGCGACGTTCTCCTCGATGCGCGAGGGGAACCGTGCGCCGGGGATGGCGACCGAGACGGCCGGGTTCGAGAGCACGTAGCGCAGCAGGTTCGGCGCGGTCAGCGGGCCGTCGTAGCCGTCGGCCATGCGCGTGCGCATCGAGCTCGTGCGCCCCGAGCCGCCGAGGGGCCGCATCACGATCACCGCGATGTTGCGCTCCGCGGCGAGGTCGATGAGCGGCGCGGTCTCGGTGAAGTACGCGGAGTACTCCAGCATGATCGTCTCGAACGCGCCGCTCTCGATGGCGAGCCGGGCCACGTCCAGGCTGTGCGTCGAGATGCCGATGTGGCCGATGAGCCCTCGGTACTGCGCGATCTGCAGCCCCTCGAGCGCGCCGTCCTCGCCCATCACCTCGTCCCACGCCTCTGGCGTCGAGATGTCGTGGAGCTGGTACACGTCGATCTTGTCGACGCCGAGCATCGCCATCGAGCGGTCGACGTCACGCTGGCTGCCGTCGATGTTGTGGCTGAAGGTCTTGGAGGCGACGACGAAGTCCTTGCTGCCGCGCGCCCGCACCTCCTCGCCGATCAGGAACTCGGAGCCCGAGTACTCGCGGGCGGTGTCGACGAAGTCGATGCCGAGTTCGAGCGCGGCCTGGAAGGTGGCGGGGCCCTCCTTCGAAGTAGGCGTGTCCATGGCGCCGAGCCCGAGCTCGGCCACCTCGATCCCCGTGCTGCCCAGCACCCGCCTGCCGATACCCGCCACGCGCCGCTCCTCGCCACCATCGGGACTGCGGATGGTAGCGCAGGACGGTCCGGCAGTACCGGAGGTGATCCGAGATACACTATGCGGAGCCACCCGAGGGATCGCGCCGGAGCGGGGAGACGGCTGGGTGCTAACGAATCTCACTATCCGCAACTTCAAGCGATTCGAGGATGTCGAGATCGAGCTCGGCAGCCCCGTGGTGTTCATCGGGCCCAATAACTCTGGCAAGACTTCAGCCATGCAGGCGCTGTCCCTGTGGGGCGTGGGTCTCAAACGTTGGAACGAGCGGCGTGGGGGTACGAGCGTGCCCGCCAGACGTCCCGGCGTAACCGTGAACCGCCGCGACCTAGTCGCCATTCCGGCTCCTGTCGCGAACTTGCTCTGGCGGGAGCTCCACACGCGGAACGTCTACAAGGTCGATGGTCGCCAGCAGACCGACAACATCCGGATTGAGGTCGTCGTCAAGGGGATTGGGAACTCGGGAGAGTGGTCATGCGGCTTGGAGTTCGACTACGCGAACGAGGAATCATTCTACTGTCGCCCCCTGCGCCTAGATAGCGGTAGGACACCGGAGCGCATGCCTGTCCCGAGTGAGGCCAGCGATGTGGAAGTCGCCTTCCTCCCACCCATGTCCGGCCTTGCAGCAACAGAGACCCGGCTCGATCCAGGCGCGGTCAACGTGCGGGTCGGGGAGGGACGAACTGCTGAGGTGCTTCGAAATCTCTGCTTTCGCATCTACGAAGAGGAACCAGAGCAGTGGCAGAAGCTCGGCGAGCAGATCGACTCGCTGTTCGGAGCGCAACTCGACCCGCCGCGCTACGTCGACGAGCGAGGCGAGATCACGATGACATACCGTGAACGAGGAGTCTCTCTGGATTTGGCATCGAGCGGTCGCGGGCTTCAACAGACGCTTCTGATCCTCGCCTACATGTATGCGAACCCGGGCGCGGTGCTGCTGTTGGATGAACCCGACGCGCACCTTGAGATCCTGCGGCAGCGACAGATATACCGCGTCATCACCGACGCCGCAGAGGAGAGCGGAAGCCAGATCATCGCGGCGAGCCACTCAGAGGTGCTGCTCAATGAGGCTGCAGGGAACGACACAGTCGTCGCCTTCGTCGGAAACCCGCACCGCATTGACGATCGCGGTAGTCAAGTGTTGAAGGCCCTTCAAGAGATCGGGTTCGAACAATACGTGCTTGGTGAGCAAACAGGTTGGGTGCTGTACCTCGAAGGATCCACTGACCTGGCGATACTGCAAGCATTCGCCCGCCGTCTCGGACACGAGGATGCTCAGCGTGCGCTTGAGAGACCCTTTGTGCATTATGTTGGGAATCAGTTGCGGCAAGCGCAGAACCACTACTACGGACTGCGCGAAGCCTTACCCGAGTTGTGTGGAATCGCCATTCTCGATGAAGTCGTCGGCGAGCCATCAGGCGACGGCCTTGCTTGGCTAGCTTGGCAGCGCCGCGAAATCGAAAACTACCTCTGCACACGCTCGACGCTGGAAGAGTACGCGGCGGCCTCTGCACGCTCATATATCGATGCAGATGAGTCTGGGCCGCTCTTCGGCCCACTCGTCGAACCGGAAGTCGCTCGGCGCGTTGATGCCATGCGCGAGGCGATAGACGAGGTCGAGAGTGCCATGGAGACACTCGGGCGCGGATCACCGTGGGACCCCGATGCTAAGGTCAGCGACGACTTTCTTGAGCCCCTGTTCGCTGCCTATTTTCGGAACCTCCACCTGCCCAACCTCATGAACAAGACTAATTTCCATCAACTCGTGCCCTTCGTTCTGGACGAAGAAATCGACTCAGAAGTCCGAGAGAAACTAGATAGAATAGTCGAGGCGTCTGACTCCGCTCAGACAGTCAGCGGTTCCTGACACGCTCTCGTATCTGCGCCTTAGACGAGTTCGTCCGAACTAGGCGGGGCAGGGGGTGTATATTGCATTGTTATAGAGCGCGCCCCACCAATGGCACGCGGGCGCGCATGCCCGGTGCGCGGCGCGCCCGGCAGGCTCGCCCGCCCGGTACCACCACGGGAGGTGAGCCATGGCAGGAGATCCGCTGCGTACGCGGCTGTGCGAGGAGTACGGGGCCGAGTTCCCGATTGTCGCCTTCGCACACACCAAGGACGTGATCGCCGCAGCCAGCAACGCCGGCGCCATCGGGGTGCTGGGCGCCAGCAGCTCCACGCCCGACGAGCTCGACAGCGACATCCGCTGGATCAAGGAGCGCGTCGGCGACCGGCCGTTCGGCATCGACCTGATCATCCCGGCCTCGTTCGTGCAGGGGAACCTCGAGGACCTCGAGGCGATGATCCCGCAGGAGCACCGCGACTTCGTCGACGGGCTGATGCGCGACAACGAGATCCCGGAGCCCAGGAACGAGCCGTCCGGCACCATCGACCCCGGCCTCTTCGAGCGCGCGCAGAAGCAGCTCGAGGTGATCATCGAGCACCAGATCCCGATCTTCGCGTCGGGGCTGGGCAGCCCGGCGTTCATCATGGACCGGCTGCACGACGCCGGGACGAAGGCGTGGGGCCTGATCGGGCTGCGGCGCCAGGCCGTGCGTGAGCTCGAAGCCGGCGTCGATACGATCATCGCGCAGGGCGGCGACTCCGGCGGCCACAGCGGCCGGATCGGCACCTTCTCGCTCGTGCCCGAGGTGACGATGGCGCGCGACCAGATCCGGCCGGAGAGCCTCGTGCTCGCCGCTGGCGGCGTGACCACGGGCCGGCACATCGCGGCCGCGATCGCCCTCGGCGCGGACGGCATCTGGTGCGGCACCATCTGGCAGGCGACGAACGAGTCCGAGACCGAGATGTACGCCAAGCAGAAGCTCGTCGACGCCGTCATCGAGGACGCCGTGCAGTCGCGCGCGACCTCGGGCAAGCCGGTGCGGCAGGTGCGGTCCAAGTGGACCGAGGCGTGGGACTCGCCCGAGGCGCCGGACCCGCTGCCGATGCCGCTCCAGCCGATGCTGGTGGCGAAGATCAAGCAGTCCATCGACGACCATCACCTCGAGGACTGGAGCGGGCCCGCCGCGGGCCAGGGCGTCGGCCACATCAAGTCCATCAAGCCCGCCCGCCAGGTCATCTTCGACCTGATGGAGGAGGCCCAGGACACGATGGACCGCCTCCAGGGCTCGCCGGTCGTCGTGTAGCACGCAGGCCGGGTGCGTCGGCTACCCCACGGGGCGGCCGATGCACCACGCCGGCCGCGGCCAATCGATCGCTGAGTGAAGCGCGGTGGCGCGCTTCGCCTCCCCGCCCCGCGTCTACGGGAGGCGGTAGACCTCGCCGGTCTCGACCTCCACCACCCGGCGCTCACCGGCGAGCTTGATGAGGTGGCCGCGGATCTGCTCGCGGGCGGCGTTCCACCGCCACTCGTCGAGCCCCGCGTCGCCGTAGAGGCGCTCGCGCATCGCGTCGAGGTCTGTCACGCCGTCGTGCAGGCACTCGAGGATCGACGCGTCGCGGGCCTCGCGGTGGGCGATGAGCTCGGCCAGCCTCGCGGCCGGGTCGGTGACCGGTGCGCCGTGGAATGACAGCAGCAGGCGCGCGCCGAGTCCCGCGAGCGTGTGGAGCGAGCGGACGTAGGCCGCCATGTCCCCGCCGAGGTCGAGGTGCACCGCCGTCGAGCCGGCGCTGAGCACGCAGTCGCCGGAGAACAGCACGCCGTCGGGCTCCAGCAGGTAGCACATGCTCCCGCCGGTGTGGCCGGTGGTGGCGACCGCCCGCACCGTCCGAGGGGGATCGCCGCCCGCGGCGAAGGTCTCCCCACCGCCCAGCCGCCCGTCGAGCGTGGCCCCGGCGGTCTCCTCGATGGCGTCGGCGTCGCCCGCCCCCGCGTGGACGGTCATGCCGGGGAAGGCGTCGCGGAGCGCGGGGAAGCCACCGCAGTGCTCGTCGAAGCGGTCGGTGATGAGCAGTGTGTGTGGCGCGGGTCCGTCGCCGCGGAGGCGGTCGACCTCGTCGACGACCCGCTGCGAGACGTCATCCTCGCCGTGGCCCGCGTCGATGAGGACACCGCCGTCGGCGCCGCGCACCCAGTAGACGTGCGGCGAGTTGTCGTCGTCGGGACGCAGCGTGATGGCGTCCACGCCAGGGGCGACCTCGGGCATGGGCTCCTCCTCGTGGCGATGGTACAGGCGAGCGGCGAGCGGCGATCGTGGAGCCGGCGAGGGCCGACTTCGGCGGCCCTCGCCACAACGCATGTTGTAAGCGCTAGAATCGGGCCAGACCCGGCGGCCCGAATGCCGCCGGTCACGAGCGCGACCGATCGCGCGACCGTGCACCCGAGGGGGGACACATGCCCACTGAGAACGCACCTGCCGACTTCTACCGGACCGACGAAGGGATTGGCATCTGGGAGCACCGCGGCAAGGTGGCCGCGGTCGGCATCGGCCACTCCCCCACCGCCCGGCGCTGGGACGGCCAGGCCGAGACCAGCATCGGCGCCTGGGCGTTGATGGCGATCCGCAACGCCATCGAGGACGCCGGCATCACACCGGACCAGGTCGACGGCCTCGTCCTCGACCCGTCCACCACCACCGGCGCGTGGTGGCCCGAGGGCGACCCGCTGCCGGAGGACGTGCTCTCCCAGTTCCAGCCGGGTGAGAACCCCATGGACGGGGTCGCCTCGCTGAGCGGCGACTGGATCCTCAACAACATGCCGGAGCTGTCGAACGTCACGTTCAAGATGAACGGCCCGGTCTGCATGTCGAACTCGATCTGCGTCGCGGCCGAGTCGGTCGGGCGCGGGCTGACGTCGGTGTGCCTCGTCGTCAAGGCGTGGCACAACTTCCCCGGCCGCTACTACCAGGGCGGGCGGAACGCGCAGAACACCGTCGAGGGCCCCGGCGTGTGGACGAACCCGTGGGGCACGAGCGCCGGCACCAACGACGGCTTCCAGTTCACCGAGTACATGGACAAGTACAACCAGAGCCACGACAAGATGGCCGCGTTCATCGTGAACTCGAAGCGCAACGGGCTGATGTTCCCCGAGGGCTTCTTCGCCCAGCACCGCCCCGACGAGGTGACGGTCGAGGACTACCTGAACGCCCGCTGGATCGTCGAGCCGCTGAACCTGTTCGACCACGACATGCCGATCCACGTCGCGGTCGCGTACGTGTTCGCGTCGGCCGAGAAGGCCGCGGACATGGCGCAGAAGCCGGTCTACATCCTCAACCACGTGACGACGCGCCCGCCGTTCGCGCTGCGCCCGACGCTGGAGCTGGCGGAGCGGGCGACCGACGCCACCGCGCGCAAGCTGTACGAGGGCTCCGGCACCAGTGCCGAGGACCTCGACTTCGAGAACATGTACGACGGCTTCGCGACGTTCCACAACTACCACCTGGAGGGCCTGGGCTTCGCCGGCATCGGCCGCGGCGAGGCGCTGGACTTCTACCAGGGCGACATCAGCATCGAGGGCCCGACCCCGATCTCGCCCAGCGGTGGCAACGTGGGCGCGGGCCGCACGCGGATCTGGATGCACACCGACAGCATCCTGCAGATCCAGGGCCGCGCCGGTGACCGCCAGGTCCACCTCAAGGGCGGCCAGCCCGAGGTCGGCGTCTCCGGCGGCCCCATGCCGCAGATGGGCGACTTCATGATCTGGGCGTCCGACGCCGACTAGCCGACGGACACCAGGCTTACAACCCAAGGGCCCCTCTCACGAGGGGCCCTTGGTCGTTGGCGCCCGCGCCAGCGTGTCGCGTGGGCGCGAGTCTGCTATGAAGCTGTTACCAGGACACCAGCCGGCAAAGGAGACCCATGGACTACCGCTACATCACCACGGAGCCGCTCGACGACGGCCGCATCGTGCGCGTCATGCTCAACCGCCCGGACGAGCGCAACGCCCAGAACCGCGGGCTGCTCGTCGAGCTCGACCACGCCTTGCTCGCCGCGGAGGCCGACGACCGCGTGCGTGTCATCATCCTCGGCGGCGAGGGACCCGTCTTCTCCGCCGGCCACGACCTCGGAACACCCGAGGCGATCGCCGAGCGCACGCCCGGCGGCCCCGACGAGCACCCGACGAACAAGGGGTACGGCGGCACGGAGCAAGCGCTGCAGAACCGCTACCTGCAGGAGTGGCACTTCTTCTTCCAGAACACGCTGCGGTGGCGGAACCTGCGCAAGATCACCGTCGCCCAGGTGCAGGGCAAGTGCTACGCCGCCGCGCTCATGCTCGCCTGGGCCTGCGACCTCATCGTCGCCTCCGACGACGCCGAGTTCGCCGACGTGGTGGGCACGCGCCTCGGGATGTGCGGGCTCGAGTACTTCGCGCACCCGTGGGAGTTCGGCGCGCGCAAGACCAAGGAGCTGCTGCTCACCGGCGACTCGCTCAGCGCCGAGGACGCCTACCGGCTCGGCATGGTCGCCAAGGTCTTCCCCCGCGACGACCTCGCCGACCGCACGCTGGAGTACGCGCGCCGGATCGCCTCGCTGCCGTCGATGACCTCGATGATGATCAAGGAGTCAGTGAACCAGACGCAGGACCAGCAGGGCTTCTACAACGCGCTGCAGGCGTGCTTCACCATCCACCAGGCGAACCACTCGCACTGGGCCGAGGTCAACGAGGACAGCTGGCCGATCGCCAAGCCCGAGCACGGCATCCCGCACTGGACCGAGGCCGCCCCGCCGAAGCCCCTGGAGATGGCCGCGCCCTAGGCAGGGCCTGAGCACTCTCGGCGAACCGCTCCCCTCGCCAGCGCAGTTTGATCCCCTCTCCCCCCGCGGGGGGAGAGGGTAAGGGTGAGGGGGGTCTGCGGGGTGCACCGCGCGCACTCGCACCCCGCCGGACCTCACCCCCCGCCTTCTCCCGCTGACTGGCCGGGTCGGCAACGCGCGCGCACCGCCCGCGGCCTGCCTCGACGCCGGGATACCCGGCGGGGCGGGAGAGGGAGCCGGATGCCGGACCCTCACCCCGCGCGCGTCTCCTCCCGCACATCGACCGTGGCCGGCGCCACCCGTGCGAACGAGACGCCGAGGATGGAGAGCAGCGGCATCGCCGCCATCGCGAGGATGCCCGGCGTGTAGGAGCCCGTGACGCCCTCGAGCGCCGCGAGCGGGAGCGGGCCGATCGCCGACATCATGATCATGATCGAGGTCGCTGAGCCCTGGACGCGGCCCAGCCCTCGCCGGCCGTAGTAGTGCGCCCAGATCGTGCTCTGCACGATGCGCTGCACGCCGCTGCTCGCTCCCAGCACGCTCGCGTACAGGGTCGCCACGAAGGCACTGTCGATGAGTCTCGATACGCCGAGGCCGGCCAGCAGGATGAGCATCGCCAGCACGAACAGCGGTCGCGGACCCACACGGTCGATCGCGAGTCCCGCCACCGCCGAGGTGATCGCCGTGGTGACGGCGAACGGCACGAACACCCCCGCCGCGACCGTCGCGCTCAGCCCGCTCGCCTCGAAGATCCCGGTCTGGTGGAAGACCAGCGCCGTGACCACGAACGGCGAGGTCGTCAGCGGCAGCGAGAGCAGCCAGAACGACAGCGAGGTCAGCACGCGCCGGTCGTCACGCTCGCCCTCGGCGACTGTGACCGGCTCGAACGGCGGGTGGTCGGCGCCGTCGGGATAGAGCCCGGCCTCCTCGGGCGTGTTGCGCGCGAAGAGCGCCGAGGCGGGGATGACGAGCACCCACACCAGCACTCCGAGCGCCATGTACGCCTCGCGCCACCCGAGCGTGTCGATGAGCGCGCGCGCGAACGGCGGCATGAAGGCGAGCGAGGCTGCGAAGCCGAAGCCCATGACGGCCATCGCGCGCCCACGGTGGACGACGAACCACTGCGCGACCATGAGCGTGGCGTTGATCGGCGTCGAGCCCTGCCCGAGGGCGCGCAGCGCCGCGAAGGCGATGAAGAACGCGATGAAGCCCTGCGCGAACGCCATCCCGAAGCAGGCCACGCCCAGCGCGCCCGCGACGAAGATCACCACCAACCGCGGCCCGAAGCGGTCCGACATCCGGCTCACGTACGCGACCATGAGCGCGCTGACGCCCGTGCCGACGGCGTAGAGCGCCGAGATCGTCGTCCTCGACAGCCCGGTGTCCTCGATGATTGAGTCGAGGAAGACGGAGAACGTGTAGGACTGCCCGGGGCCGGAGCTGAACGCGATCAGGAACCCGACGGCGACGATCACCCAGCCGTAGAACGGCCCACCGGAACCCGGACGGATCAGCCAGCCGGCGATACGTGCCTCCTCGACGCCGCGAGGTCGCCTCGCGTCCGATCGATGCAGCGGGCGAAGCGGGATCGTAGCCCACGCGGGTACTGAGCACCTGCCGGGCGTGCGACCCCGGAGGCCCGCACTCCGCTATCATCGCGGCGGCCCACCGATCGCGAGGAGCCACGATGAGCCATCGAAGCCGCGAGATCCGGCTGCGGACGCGCCCCGAGGGGCTGCCCGCCGCCTCCGACTTCGAGTTCGTCGAGGTGGACGTACCCGATCCCGACGCGGGCCAGGTGCTGGTCCGCAACGAGTGGATGTCCGTCGACCCCTACATGCGCGGCCGCATGCGCGACGAGCCGTCGTACGCGGACCCGTGGGCCGTCGGCGCGGTCATGCAGGGCGGCGCCGTCGGCCGCGTGGTCGCCTCGGGCGACGACGCCTTCGCCGGCGGCGACCTCGTCTCGAGCAACCTCGGGTGGCGCGACCTCGCGCTCGCACCCGCTGAGGCGTTCACCAAGCTCGACCCGGATGTCGAGAACGTCGCCGACTACCTCGGCGTACTCGGGATGCCGGGGCACACGGCGTACGTCGGGCTGCTCGACCTCGGGCAGCCGCGCGAGGGCGAGACGGTGTTCGTCTCCGCCGCGGCCGGAGCGGTCGGCAGCGCCGTCGGGCAGATCGCGAAGCTGCGCGGCTGCCGGGTGATCGGCAGCGCCGGTTCGCCTGAGAAGACGGCGTGGCTCGTCGATGACCTCGGCTTCGACGCCGCCATCGACTACCGCAGCGAAGACCTCGAGGCCGCGCTCGCCGAGCACGCGCCCGACGGCATCGACGTGTACTTCGACAACGTGGGACACGACCACCTGCAGGCGGCGCTCAACCACATGAACGCGCACGGGCGCGTGGTGGCGTGCGGCTCGATCGCGGGCTACAACGCCGCCGAGCCGCAGCCCGGCCCGAACAACCTCAGCCACATCGTCCGCAAGCGGCTGCGCGTCCAGGGGTTCATCGTCTCCGACCACGCAGACCGCCGCTCGGCGTTCCTGGCCGACATGCGGCGCTGGCTGGCCGAGGGCGAGGTGCGCAGCCGCCAGACTGTGGTCGAGGGGCTGGAGCGCGCGCCGCAGGCATTCCTCGGGCTGTTCGACGGCTCGAACGTCGGCAAGATGGTGGTGCGCATCGCGAGTGAATGACGCCCGCTCCGCGGGCGAGCAGGCAGGCAACGAGACCACGCACGAGGAGGACCCAATGCACGAATACACGACCGACCAGTACGAGGGCATGATCGCGGAGACGGTCACCATCACCGGCGACAACGGCGACCCGATCCACACGTACCTCGCGCGCCCGCTCGGCGCCGGGCCGTACCCCGGCGTGGTGATGATCCACCACATCCCCGGCTGGGATGAGTTCAACCGCGAGATGGCGCGCCGCTTCGCGCACCACGGCTTCATCGCGATCTGCCCGAACCTCTACGAGCGCGACGGACACGGCACGCCCGAGGACGTCGCGGCGGCCGTCCGCGCGGCGGGCGGCGTCGCCGACTCGCAGGTGATCGCCGACGTCGAGGGGGCCAAGGCCTACCTGGACGGACTGCCCTACTTCAACGGCAAGGCCGGGCTCATCGGCACCTGTTCCGGCGGCCGCCACACCTACCTCGTGGCGTGCAGCTCGGACCAGTTCGACGCGGCCGTCGACTGCTGGGGCGGGCGCGTGATCATGGGCGAGGACGAGATCAACGAGAAGATGCCCGTCGCGCCCATCGACCTGACGGAAAACCTCTCGATCCCGCTCCTCGGGATCTTCGGAAACGACGACGTGAGCCCGACGGCGGCGCAGGTCGACGAGCACGAGGAGGTGCTGAAGCAGCACGGCAAGGACTACGAGTTCCACCGCTACGAGGGCGCCGGCCACGGCTTCTTCTACCACCACACCGCCATGTACCGCCCCGAGGCGACCATGGACGCCTACCAGCACATCTTCGAGTTCTACGGCAAGCACCTCACCTAGGAGCCGCCGCTACCTCCCACCGACATCGAACGAATCGAGGGCAACGATGTGCACCATGATCGTCGAGCAGGCCGACATCTCCGGCAGCGGCAAGGGGCCGAAGGGCTGGTTCCGGGTCGACCGCGTCAACGTGATGTTCGACCACCCCTTCAACCTCCCCGAGGACCATGCGCTCAGCATCGACTTCGTCGACGCCTCGGCTGGGCCGGGCGCGCGTGTCGCGGTCGAGCTGACGGCCGAGTCCGGGCGCGAGCTCGTCAAGGCGTTGCTCGCCGCCATCGAGCGCGGCGAGCGCGAGCTGGGTGAGGTTGCGGCCGCGTCGTGACGACCGGCGGCGCAAAGCCCGTAGCCGGTCTGTACGAGGTCGCCGACGGCGTCTACATCTACACGATCACGGGCTTCATCATGGTCAACACCGGCATCATCGTCGGTGACGACGCGGTGGCGGTGGTCGACACCGGTACGACCGAGTCGGACGCTCGCGCGCTGCTGAACGCAGTCGCGAGCGTCACCGACAAGCCCGTCCGTTACGTCATCAACACCCACTACCACGGCGACCACAGCTTCGGGAACTGGTGGTTCCTCCCCGCCATCACTATCGGCCACGAACGCTGCCGGCTGAAGCTCGTCGGCGACGAGGGCGCCTCGCACCGCGACACGATGGCGTCGCACATGCCGATGATCCGCGAGCAGGTGGAGGCCGTACCGGTCACGCCCCCCGCGGTGACGTTCCAGAACTTCGTCGACCTCCACCTCGGCAATATCGACCTGAAGCTCGCCTACCTCGGGCGCGCCCACACCGACAACGACATCGCGATCGGCGTCGAGGGCGCGGACGTGGCATTTGCCGGCGACCTGATCGAGCAGTCTGGCCCGCCGATCGCGGGCGAGGGCTTCCCGAACGACTGGGGCCCGACGCTACGCAAGCTCGGGGCGGCGATGGTCGACCGTTATGTGCCGGGCCACGGCCTCATCGTCGACTCGATGTTCGTCTCCGACCAGGCAAGCGCCTTCGAGACGTTGAGCCGCACGTGCGCTGGCGCGGAGACGGCAGCGGAGGCGATGGAGGCGATGCCGCAGTCCGTCGTCGACATGCTCGAGACGCAGACGCCGGCGGCGATCCAGCGCTACTTCGAGACCGTTACGGCCTGACCTCGACGGGTCAGAGGCACGCGAGCGGCTGGTCACCTATCCCCGGGCGTTGGCGTGGCGCCACCCGACGACTCGCAACGAGTAGCCCGCCGGGCGGTGGCTCATCGAACGGGCGGTTCTCGCGCTCCGCAGCCTCCATCCGCGCGAGCCACGCCTCCCAGCGCGCTCGCTCCTCCCGGCGTCCCTTTTCGTATCCCTCGCGGAAGCCCGCCTCATATCCCTCCTGGCGGCCCGACTCGCGTCCTTCGCGGAAACCTTCCTCGTGACGGCGCTGACGCCGCCGCTCGCTGCGTAGGCGCAGTTGTTCACGGTATACGTCGGCAACCATCGGAAGGGAGTGACCTAGTCCGCGCTGGGCCGTGGCTCATCGAATGGGAGGTTCTCAAGCTCTGCGGCCTCCTTCCGCTCAATCCAGTCCTCCCACCTCGCCCGCTCCTTCTCGCGGCCTTCGGCCAGGCCTTCTTCACGCCCGCGTTGGCGTGCGCGCTCCTGGAGTTGCCTTCGGAACACGTCTGCAACCATCGTTCCCCCCTCGACCACGAGAACCATCAGCGTAACCGACACCACCAGCAGCGGTGCGAGCAACCCGCCCATCCGCACGATCCCCGCGGGAGCAGCGCCGAGAGCGGTGCCTCCGAGGAAATCCCATCCGTTATGGTCGTACAGGACAGCGCTCACGCTGATCCCCAGCAGGATCGCGAGCAGCAGCATCGCCCGTCCGACGCGGGACGGGCCGACGATCGGCATCGCTCGCGTCAGGACCGCTCGGACATCGGCCGCTCGGGCCGTGCGCAGGTCACCACGGTCGGCTCCTTGCCATCGCCCGACCAGCATAATTGTCCGGGGAAAACAATGCAAAATATCACAATAAGAATGAGGCGGTGAGGCGCAGATATAGCAAGCGGCCGGGGCAATGCCCCGGCCGCTGTGTGTCCGCCTTGAGGGCTGCTGACTACCCGCCCTGCTCCTCGAGCAGCTCCAGCATGCGGTCCGGCGTCGCCGGCAGCTGCGTCACTCGCACGCCCATCGCGTCGTGGATCGCGTTCGCGACCGCCGCGAGCGGCGGCACGATTGGGATCTCACCCACACCGCGCACGCCGTACGGGTGCCCGGGGTTCGCGACCTCGACGAGCAATACGTCGAGCATCGGGAGGTCGAACGTGGTCGGCATCCGGTAGTCGAGCAACGTGGGGTTCTCCATGTTGCCGCTGTCGTCGAACACGTACTCCTCGTGCAGCGCCATGCCAATGCCCTGGGCGACGCCGCCCTGGATCTGGCTCTCGACGTACGAGGGGTGCACCGCCGTGCCCACGTCCTGGGCAGCCGTGTAGCGGAGGATGTCCACCTTGCCCGTCTCCGGGTCGACCTCGACGTCCACGACGTGGCACGCGAAAGCTGGCCCGGAGGTCTCGGGCGAGACGTCCGCCTTGCCCTGGATCAGCCCGCCGGTGTGCGGCAGCTGCTCGCAGATCTCCTGGAACGTGAACGACTGGTCGTCCGGACCACTGAGCACGCCGTCCTCGTAGCTGACGGCGTCGAGGTCGCACTCCCAGATCATCGCCGCGCGCTCAACGAGCTGGCGGCGAATGTCGAGGGCAGCCTCGTGGGCGGCCCAGCCGCCTGCGAAGGCGGTGCGGCTGCCGCCGGTGACCATCGTGTACCCGATCGCGTCGGTGTTCACGACCTGCGGGTTCACCGACTCGTAGGGGATGCCGAGCGTCTCGGCGAACTGCATCGCGAGCGCCGCGCGCGTCCCGCCGATGTCGGCGGAGCCGACCACGAGCCCCACGGTGCCGTCGGACATGACGTTGGCGTGGGCCGCCGAGGTGAATCCAACGTTGAACCAGAAGCCGGAGGCCACGCCGCGGCCGCGGTTCTCACCGGACAGCTCGGAGCGGTAGTGCTCGCTTTGCTGGACCGCCTGCAGCGTGTCGACGTTGCCGATCACGCCGAACGCCGCGCCGTCGGCACGCACGGTGCCTTCCTGCGCCGCGTTCTGGAGCCGGAACTCCAGCGGGTCGAGCTCGAGCCGCTCGGCGATCTCGTCGATCACCGACTCGACGGCGTACTCGGCCGCCGGGGCGCCAGGGGCGCGGTACGCGCCGACCTTCGGCTTGTTCACCACCACGTCCCAGCCCTCGACCTCGATGTTGTCAACGTCGTATGGGGCGAAGGCGCACATCGCGCCCGCGGTGAACGGGGAGCCGGGGTAGGCGCCCGCTTCGAAGATCAGCTCGGCGTCCATCGCGGTGATGGTGCCGTCGCGCTTCGCGCCGATCTTCACGCGGTTGTGGGTTCCGGAGGTGGGGCCGGTGCCCTCGAAGACCTCCTGGCGGGTCATGATCATCTTCACCGGGCGGCCGGTCTTCTTCGACAGGATGGCCGCCAGCGGCTCCATGACGACGTGCGTCTTGCCGCCGAAGCCGCCGCCGATCTCGACCGGCTCGACCGTCACGCGCGAGGGGGCCAGGCCGCACAGCAGCGCGGTCTGGTCGCGCACCTCGAACTGGCCCTGTGTGCTGGACCAGACCTGGACGCGGTCGTCCTTCTTCCACATCGCGGTGCCGTTGTGCGTCTCGATGTAGCCCTGGTGGTACATCCCCGTGTCGAACTCGCGCTCGATGATGATGTCCGCCTCGGCGAAGCCGGTGTCGAGGTCGCCCTTGGTGAACTTGACGTGCTTGGCGGCGTTCGTCTCCTCGGTCCCGGCTTCGCCGGTCTCACCGTCGAAGAGGCCGCCGACCTCCTGCGTCACCATCCCCGGGTGGAGCTGCGGCGCGCCGGGGCGCATCGCCTCCTGCGGGTCGAGCACGGCGTCGAGGACCTCGTACTCCACCTCGATGAGGTCGAGGGCGTCCTCGGCGATGTGCGGGTCCGTCGCCGCGACGGCGGCGATGGCGTGACCGCGGTAGAGCGCCTTGGTCCCGGCGATCACCTGGTCCAGCATCTCGCTGAGGTTGGCCGTCAGCTCGCCGAGCGCGACCTCCTCGTCGGGCTGCCGAGCGAAGTCGGCGTTGGTGACGATGGCGCGGACGCCGTCGAGCTCCAGCGCCTTCGAGGCGTCGATGTTCTTGATGATTGCGTGCGCGTGCGGGCTGCGCAGGATGCGTCCATAGAGCATGCCCGGGAAGCGCACGTCGCCACCGTACGTGGCGCGGCCCGTCACCTTGTCCACGCCGTCTGGGCGCACCGGGCGTGTGCCGACGACGTTATGTGGTCGGTCAGTCGCTACCATGGGCTCATCCTCCACTGTTGTTTGCTCGCTCGTGCAACGCACTGCGGCGCACCAGCCGGGGTGCGCGCGCCCACTCTATGCGATCCGGATCGATCTGTAATCCCACCTGCACCAAAGAGCGGACCGGCCCGGGGCGTGAGGGGCGAGCTGGCTCCGCGGGCTGTGGCGAACTATCGGGGAGTCCACGGGTGAGGGCGCGCCGGGCGTGCTCTACCATAGACACGCATCTGGACGGACCGACGTGAGCGACTCGGCGGGACACGGCACGGACAACGGCGCCACGAGGGCGGCGGGCATCGAGCCCGCGCTCGCCGCGTGGGGCCTCGCCGGCGCCGCGACCGAGCGGCTCGACGGCGGCGCCGCCAACGAGCACTGGCGCGTCGAGACCGACGACCGTCCGCGCGTCCTCCGCCGCTACCACCCCCGCCGCGCCACCGAGTCGCTGCCCTATGAGCACGACCTGCTGCGCTTCCTCGCCGACCGCAAGTGGCCCGTCCCCGCGCCCATCGCCACCGACGACGGCAACACCGTGGTTGAAACCGACGAGGGCCGGTGGGCGCTCTTCCCGTTCATGCGCGGCACCCCGCCGGAGGGCAGCGAGCTGGTGCTCCAGCGCAAGGGCTCGCTGCTCGCCTTGCTGCACGAGGACCTCGGCGCGTGGGAGTCGCCCGGCCAGCGCCCGACCTTCGGGCGCGTCACGGACCTCGACGCGGCAGTCGCGCCCGAGGGCTTCCGGTCCTTCGAGGACTTCCTGGCCTGGTATGCCGACGAAGATCCGGAGCGTGCCAAGGTGCTGGCCGAGACGCGGCAACGCAACGCCGCCGACCTCGACGCGCACGGCTACGGCGACCAGCCTGACTCCGTCATCTACTACGAGTGCCTGGGCGCGAACGTCCTCTTCGTCGAGGACACGGTGACCGGGCTCCTCGACTTCGACATGGCACACGAGGACGCACGGGTGGCGGACATCGCGCGCAGCCTCGTCATCGACTGCGGCTCGGACAACCAGAAGGTGCGGAGCTGGCTCGCCGGCTACGCGGCCCACGCCAGCCCGCGGCTCACCGAGGACGAGGCCGAGCTGATCCCTCCGCTGATGGTCGCGAGCGAGCTGTGGAACACCGTCGCGCCGCTCTCGATGTGCGCGGAGCGCCCCTCGGAGGAGCTGCTCAAGTCCGCGCAGACGTCCATCGATCACCGCCTGCCGCTGCTCGAGGTAGTACAGCCGCACCTCGCGCGCGTCGCGTCGGCGGCGGCGGGGTAGCTACATGGCCGACGTGACACCGCTCGACCTGCAGGAAGCCGACGCGCAGGCCGCGCTCGCCGGCTGGCTCGCGTCCGAGACCGGCGCGACCGATGTCGCCGTCGGCGGCGTCGAGCCGCTGGGCGGCGGCGCGATCCACCTGCATTGGCGCCTCGACGCCACCTTCACAGGTGGTGCGTTCGAGGGCGACCACGAGCTGGTCGTGCGCGCGGCGGGGGACGCCACGCTGGCCGAGAGCCTGGACCTCGTGCGCGAGTTCGCCGTGGCGCGCGCCGCGGCGGACGCCGGCGCGACCGTGCCGGAGCCGCTGTGGTGCTGCGAGGACGACTCGGTGCTCGGCCGCCCGTTCGCGGTGAGCCGCTTCGCGCCCGGCGTGGCCGCCGCGCACCTGCTCGTCCGCAACGAGGAGCTCGGCGGGTCGCGCCCGGCGCTGCTCGCCAGCATCGGCGAGGAGCTGGCACGGCTGCAGACCGTGCCGCTCGAGACGCCGCCGCTGGCCTTCCTCCCGAAGCCCGAGCCGAGCCCCGCGCTGGCGTACGTCGCCGAGTTCCGCGCGGCCCTCGATGCCCACCCGCGCCCGCGCCCCGCGCTCGAGTGGGGGCTGCGCTGGCTCGAGCGCAACGCGCGCCCCACCGCGCAGCTCGTGCTCGTGCACGGCGACTACCGCAACGGCAACTTCATGGTCGACGACGACGGCCTGCGCGGCGTGCTCGACTGGGAGTTCGCCCGCTGGGGCGACCCCCTCGAGGACGTTGGGTGGCTCACCGCGCGCTGCTGGCGCGCCAACCGCTTCGACCGGCCCGTCGGCGGGCTCGGCCCGCGCGAGGACTTCGAGCGCGGCTACCGCGAGGCGGGCGGCATCGGCGACCTCGACCCCGCGGCCGTGCACTACTGGGAGGTCATGGCGCACGTGCGCTGGGCGATCATCGCCATCCACCAGGGCGAGCGGCACACCAGCGGCCGCCAGCCCTCGCTCGAGCTCGCGCTCACCGGGCGCATCCCCGACGAGGTCGAGATCGAGATACTCACGATGATCGACGAGGCGGAACGGGGCGAGTTCGGTGGCTGAGCAGCACGGGGCACTCGACGGACTCGACGGCGTCGAGCTGCTGCGCATCGCGAGCGAGACGCTCATGGAGCAGGTCGGCCCGGCCGTGCCCGGCGACCGCCGCTACGAGCTGCTGATGGCCAACAACGCGATCGGCATCGCGTCGCGCGAGCTCGAGGCCGGCGAGGGCCCCGGCCGAGCCGCGCTCGCGCGCCTCGAAGCGCTGTACGGCGAGTCCCCCACCGACGACGACTGGCGTGGTCGCCTCAGCGAGCTGACCGCACGCTTCGCCGCCGACATCCGCTCGGGCGCCTTCGACGAGGGCCCGAGGCGCGACGCTGCGCTCGCCCATGTGCGTGAGGCCACCCTCGACGCCGTGCGGGTCGGCAACCCCCGCTACCTCCAGCGCCGCGGCATCGAGTAGCACCCGCCCCGCCGGGCAAGTGCATCCCCGGTATACGATCGACGGATGAACGAGTTCCGCCTGCTGCTGCGGATCGCGATGGGCGCGGCGCGGCGCCAGTGGCGCGGCATGCTCGCGCTCACGTCCGGCGCGGTGCTGCTCGCCGCCTCGGTCGCGGCGATCCCCGCGTTCGACGGGGTGCTCCGCGACCTGGCGTTGCGCGAGGCGTTGCAGGGCGTCGACCTCACCGACCTGCAGGTGCGGGTCACGAGCGACGGGATTCCGCTGGACCGCACCTCCTACACCAACGCGCAGGCGGGGTCCGACGCCGCCGTGAGCGCGGCGCTCGCCGGCGCGGGCGGCACGCAGGTGCGCATGGGCACCACCGCGCCGTTCGCGCTTCACGCCATCGAAGCCGGCGACGGCGGGCTGAGCGCCTCGTTGCTCGGCACGGCCGCCCTGCGCTTCCGCTCCGGCGTCGAGGACCACGTCGCGCTCGTCGAGGGCGCGCACCCGGAGGCACAGCCGCGCGCGACCGACGAGCGCGTCCGCGTGCTCGTCGACGCCGACACCGCCGAGGCACTCGACGTGCGGGCGGGCACGATCCTCGTCCTGCACCCGATCCGCGGACAGTCCGGCGACCCGACGGTCGTCGAAGTCGCCGGGGTCGCGCGCCCCCTCGACGCGAGCGACCCGTACTGGTCCGGCGCGCCGGAGGCGCTCGGCCGGAGCGAGGGCTCGACGTTCGCGCTGTTGGTACCCGAGGCCACCTTCTTCGGCGCCGCCGCCGACCTCCTCGGCGCGGTCAACGCGACGTTCGAGGCGAGCTACGCCATCCGCGCCGCCGACGTGCGCGCGAGCGACACCGCGCCGCTGGTCGAGCGCGTGCGCGCGCTCGTGACCGACCCCGCCGCGCTTCCGGGTGCGCACGTGCAGAGCAACCTGCCGCGTGCGCTGTCGCGCGCGGGCGCCGTGAGCGGGCTCGACCGCGCCGCGCTCACACTCCTGCTCGCGCAGGTGGCCACCGTGGCCGGGGTCTTCGTCGTCTGGCTCTCCGCGCACCTCGCGCGGGCGCGCCGCGACCGCCTCGCCGCGCTCGCCCTGCGCGGCGCGAGCCCCTCGCAGCGCGCGGCCATCGAGGCCTGCACGCTCCTCCCTGCCGGTATCGCCGCGCTGGTGGCCGGGCCGCTGCTCGCGACGGCAGCAGTCGCCGCGCTCGGGCCGCTCGATGCCCTCGGCGCGTCTGCCGGTAGTGAGTGGCTTCGCTTCGAGATCACGGTCGAGACGGTGCTGTACGGCGCGGCGGGCGCGGCCCTCGCATTCGCGCTCGCGCTCATCCCCGCGGCCCTCGCCGCCCGGCGCGGCGCCGACGCCGAACGTCGACGCGGCATCGAGCGGCCCGGCATCGCCGGGGCGGCCGCGGCAGCGCTCGTGCTGGCCGCGGGCGCGGGCTTCTGGTTGCTCACTCGCGGCGACCTGCTGTTCGGCCTCGACCGCGACGGCGTCGCGACCGACTACGCGGTGCTGCTCGCGCCCGGGGCGCTGCTGCTGCCCGCTGTCGTCGGGGGGTGGTGGCTGCTCCCGCAGCTCGCACGACCACTCGCGCGCGCCGCGTCGATCACGCCGAGCGTCGTGTGGCTCGAGGTGTTCCGCACGCTCACCCGCCGGCCTGTTGGGGCGGCGTTCGCCCTCGTCGCCGTGGCGGCCGCGGCGGCCGTCCTGTTCGCGACGCTGCCCGGTGCGCTCGACCGCTCGCCGGCCGAACGGGCCGCACACGCCGCGGGCGCCGACGTGCGCGCCCTGAGCCTCGGGGCGTTCGACGGCGAGGGTGAGTCGGCGTTCCGCGCAGCCCTCGACGGCGTCCCGGCGAC
>VXMU01000066.1:27884-32636 GCA_009840945.1 Chloroflexota bacterium
CGGTCGCGATCGAGCTGCTGGGCGTGGAGCCCACGACCTTCGGCAGCGTCGCCACGGTCCGCGAGGACTTCGCGCGACAGCCCCTCGACGGCATGCTCGAGGCACTCTCGACCAACGCGACGAGCCTCGGCGGCATCACGGCGCCCGCGGGCACGCGCCAGCTCGGTGCGTGGGTACGCCTCCACAACATCGCGGGCGAGGTGCGCGTCGCGCTCTCGGTCACCGACGCGGCGGGGCGCCCCTACGAGCTGCTGCTTGGCCGCCTCCGGCCCGGCGCGCTCGTCCACTGGGGCTTCCTCGCCGCCGACCTGGAGACGCCGGTCGGCCTCGACGGCGCTCCCATCGGCCACCCGATCGAGGCGCCGCTCACCATCCACGCGCTCTACGCTGCACTGAGCACCGAGGTCGCGCGCAACGCGGGCGGCATCAGCTTCGGGCCCCTCGTCTCGACCCTCGACGCGCCCCGGGCGCCCCTCGCCACCGTCGACGCGCTCGTCCCGCAGTCGTCCGAGTTCCCGCGGCGCGCGATCCTGCACGACCTCGTCGACACCACCGGCCTCGAACCCATCGCCGACCTCGCTCCCGCGGGCACGTCGCAGACGGTCCGCGCGAACCCGCCGACCGCCCCCGGCTCCACCGGCTCGACGCGGCTCGACTGGCCTGCCGCGCCGCCCGACGCCGAACCCGCGCGCGTGCGCGGCTTCCGGCAGGAGACGGACGGCGCGCCCGTCCTGCTCTACGCGTCCCGCCGGACCCTCGACGACCTCGGGGCCGTCGTCGGCGACGAGCTGCGGCTCGAGGTGGCGGGCCGGTTCCTGGCCGCGCAGGCGGCCGGGCTGCTGGAGCACTTCCCGACGCTGGGCGCCGACGGAGCCCCGTTCGCCGTCGCGAACCTCGACCGGCTGCTCGCCGCCGTGAACGCCTCGCCCGGCGGCAACCTGCGCTCAAGCGAGGCCTGGTTCGCCACCTCGACGCCCGAGGCGACCACCTCGGCCCTCGCCGCCGCACACCTCGACGCCACCACGATCGTCGACCGCGAGGCCGAGCTTGCCGGGCTCGCCGGGGCCCGCACGCTCGCCAGCGGATGGCGCGGCGTGCTCACGCTCGGGTTCGGCGCGCTGCTGGTGCTCGCCGTCATCGCCGTCGCCGTCGAGGGCGTCGCGGCGGTGCGAGGGGCGGAGCGCGACGCCGCGCTGGCGGAGGCGCTGGGCGGCCGCGCCGGCGAGCAACTCGTCGCCGCCGTGCTGACGGTCCTCGCGCGCCTCGTCGTGGCGGCCGCGCTCGGAGCGGCGGCGGGTTGGCTCTCTGCCCACTGGCTGCTCGACGCGCTCGCGGCCGACCCGGCCGGGACAACGCTCGTCCCGCCACTGCGCATCGAGGTGGCGCCGGAGCCCCTGCTCGCCGCCGCGGGCGCGCTGGCGGCATCGTTCGTCCTCGTGGTTGCAGCAGCGGCGCTGCGCTACCGAGGATGGTCACCGCACCACGCGCTGCGGCTGCGGGAGGCGTGACGTGGTCGGACTCGTACCCTCGCGACGCCCACCGATCGTCGAGTGCGCCGGTCTCTACCTCGACCGCGCCGAGGGCGGGCCGGGCTTCGCGCTGCGGGGCCTCACCCTCGCGGTCGAGCACTGGGCGTTCACGCCGCTGCTCGGTCCCGCGGGCGCGGGCAAGACGGCGCTGCTGCGCGTGCTCGCCGGGCTCGCGCGCCCGCGCACCGGCCGCGCCACGTTGCATGGCGTCGACCTCGCCGCCGCAGGCCCCGAGGAGGTCCGTGAGCACGTCGAGCGCGTCGTGGGCTTCGTCCCGTCGCCGGCGACCGCCGGGCTCCTGCCGGAGCTCGGCATCGGCAACATCGAGCTGCCGCTGCGGCTCGCGGGCCGCAGACCGCTCTACATCCGCAACCGCGTGCGGGCCCTGAGCGACCAGTTCGGCCTCGGCGACCTCGGGCGCGTGCCCGCGCGCGAGCTCGGGCCTGCCGAGACGGTCCGGCTCGCGATCGCCACGGCGCTCGCGCACGAGCCGGACCTGCTGCTGCTCGACGAGCCGATGGCCGGGCTCACCGCCATCGAGCGCGACGAGTTGCTCGACACGCTGCTCCGCATCCACGAGAACGCCGGGCTCACCATCATCCTCGCGACGCGTGACCCGCTGCTCGCCTACCGCATCGGCGGCGTCGTGCGCCTCGCGGCGGGGCAGGCGCGCACCGAGCAGGTGCGCCTCGTCGCCTACTCGCGCGGCGAGGGCGAGCACGTCGAGGAGGTCGCGATCGTCGACGGCGACGGGCGCGTCGAGATCCCGCCCGAGGAGCGTGCGGCGCTGGGCATCACCCGGCGCGCGCGGGTGACGCGCGAAGACGACCACATCGGCGTGTGGCCGGAGCAGCCGCCGCCGGAGACGGGGCCGATATGGCGACGCCGCTGATCGCCGTCGAAGGCGTGAGCCATGCCGCGCGGGCGGGCGCCCTCGCGCGCCCCGTGCTGCGCGACGCCACGTTCGAGGTCGCCCCCGGCGAGCTCGTCGCCGTCACCGGGCTGCCCGGCTCGGGCAAGACCACGCTGCTACACGTCGTCGCCGGGCTGCTGCCGCCCGACGCCGGCTGCGTGCGCCTCGACGACGAGGACGTGTGGCGGGCCAGCGCCTCGCGGCGTCGGGAGCTGCGACGCGGCCTGATCTCCATCGTCCCCGAGGGCGGCGGCCTCGCTCCCGACCGGACGCTCGCCGAGGCGATCGAGCAGCCGCTGCGCGTGGCCCGCCTCGGGCGTCACGACCGCCGGGCGCGCCGCGCCGAGCTCGTCGAGCTGGCGGGGCTCGGCGCAGACGCGCGTCGCTTCCCGCACGAGGTGAGCGTCGCGGCTCGCTGGCGCGCCGCGGTCACCCGAGCCCTCGCGCTCCGGCCGCGCATCGTGCTCATCGACGAGCCACCCGCCGAGGTGGCGGACGCCGTACTGTCGCTCCTCGCCCCCGTCACCGCGCGCCAGGGCGCGGTCGTCGTCGCCACCGACGATGCCGCGGTCGCCGCGCGGGCGGGCCGCGAGCTCCGGCTCGCGGACGGCGAGGTGAGCGCCGTCGGCCCGGACGCACGGGTACGCCTCGTCGAGCCGCCGCAGGCGAGCGCGGGCGGCGCGACGCCATGAGCGCGGAGCTGCTGCACCTCGTCGTCGCCGCGCTGCGGCCCGACGCCACCGACGCCGACCGCGACCACGCGACGAGCCTCGCGCGCGACCTCGCGGGCATCGAGGGCGTGCAGGCGTGCGTCGTCGGACGCAGCGACGCGGCGCTGACCGCGGCGGTCTGGATCGACCGCCGAGACCGCATCGAGGGATTCGCAGCGGCGCCGGAGCACATGCGCTTTGTGATCGAGGGCGTCGCCAACGCCACGAGCGGGATGTGGAGCGCCTCGATCGCCCTCGACGCCGCCGCGCCGCCGCCCGCCGGAGTGCGCGCGTTGTGGGCGTTCGCGCTGCCGGCGGAGCCGCCCGCGTTCGAGTGGGAGGCGCAGGAGCTGCTGTCGGCGATCGCCGCGCTCGGTGAGTCGGACGGCGCGACCGCCGTCTACGCGGGCCCGACGGTCGAGGAGCGCGAGCAGTTCCGCGCGGGCGGCGTGGTGCTGGCGACGGGGGAGGACACGGATGCGCTGTCAGGTCGCGTCGAGGCGGCGCAGGCGGAGTGGGGCGCCCTCGGCGGACGGCTCCAGTCTGCCGTCACGATGGCTGTGGAGTAGTGCCCCGGGCTGGTTAGCGAGTGCTGTCGGACTCCAGCTCGAAGAACAGGCGGCCGTTGTCGAAGCGCACGACCTGGTGGGGCGCCTCGACGTGGATCCACACGTTCACCGTCTCCCGGCCCGTGCGGATCTGGAGCACCCACGTGTCGAAGGCGCCCACGGGCGTCTCGATCGTCTGCCGGTCGACCTGCATCACGTTCGCCGTGACGCGCCCGCCCTCCCGCGGGTCGACCGTCGTGTAGCGGAGGTCGAGGCCTTCGCCGAGCGCGAGCGTGCGCCACAGCCACAGCGACGACTGGTCCTCGTAGTCGTGCGCGCCGGTCTCGATGGTGCGTGACTGCTCGTCGTCGCCGTCGAGGAGCGTCGCGCGCACGGTGCGGGCACCGTCGTCGTCGCTGTCGTACGTCGCCGCGACCACCTCGACTTCGTCGCCGCGCGCGATCACGCGCTCGGTCGTACGGGGCTGCAACGTCTCGGCGTCCACGACGACGATCGACTCGTCCACGACGACGCCGTCGTCGTTCGCGTACGTCTGCGTCAGCACCCACGTGTCGTCGCCGCGACCCGTCGTGAACGTGCCGATGCCGACATCCACGCCGTCGCGGTCCACGAGGCGGTAGGCATAGCGCTCGCCGTCGACGAACGGGACGCCCTCGACCACGCTGTCCGTCTCGGCGACGGGCGCGCCGCCCGCGCATGCGGCCAACAGCACGGCGGCGGCCAGCGCGAGGCCGCCCCGCATCCAGGCGGGGGCCACGAGGCGTCTCGAGCGTCCGGAACCGGCGATGGTCAGCACGGCGTCGAGGCTAGCAAAGGGTGGTGTTGTGATCGCGCGCGTGGCGGGTGGCGGGTCAGCGCGCCGCGGAGCGCTCCCACAGCGACTCGTAGCCCTCGCCGCCGAGGATGGCGGCGACGACCTCGGCGCGGGGGGGGGGGCCCCCCACCCCGCCCCCCCCGCCGCCGCGGGGCGCCCCCGGCGCCCCGCCCGCGCCGCCGCGCCCCGCCGACCGCCGCCCCCCCCGGCCCGCGGC
>VXMU01000033.1 GCA_009840945.1 Chloroflexota bacterium
CGGCGCGGGTTGAGCGAGCCGAGGGGGTCTTGCGGCACCAGTTGGATCGTCCGCCGCTCCGCCACACTGCGCTGCCGGACCCCGGGGGCCAGGCGCTCGCCCGCCACGGTGACCTCGCCGCTCGCGGGCGGATGCAACCCGAGCAGGCAGTGGGCAATGGTGCTCTTGCCTGCCCCGGAGGCGCCGATCAGCGCGACGCACTCACCCGGGGCGACATCGAGGTCGAAGTCCTCGACGACCGGTATCGATTCCCTGCCCTGCCGGTACCCGGCCGCCAGGCCGCGGACGCGCAGGACCGCGTCGCCCGCCGGGCCCGGGTCGTTCGCGAGGCGGGAAGCCTCACCGTCGCAGGCCTCGACAAGCTCGCGTGTATACGCGTGCGTCGGGCGCGTCAGCATGCTCCCCACCGGCCCTGTTTCGACGACGACGCCGTCGCGAAGCACCACCAACTCGTCCGCCGAGCGCGCCACCATCGCGAGATCGTGCGAGACCATCACCAGCGCCAGCGAGCGTAGCTCGGCCTGGCGCTCGATCTCCTCGGCGATCAGGCCGCGGGTGAGGAGATCGAGGGCGGCGGTCGGTTCGTCGAGCACGAGGACGGCCGGATCGGGCGCCAGCGCACGGGCGATGGCGACGCGTTGCAGCTGCCCGCCGGACACCTGGTGCGGGTAGCGGCGGCGGAACGTGCGGTCGCCCGGAAGACCGACCGCCTCGAACCTGGCGCGGAGGGCGTCGTCGCCGCGGCCGCCGTGCATGAGCTCGGCGACCTGGGCGCCGATCCGCATGTTTGGGGTGAGGGCGGCCGCGGGGTCCTGCCCGAGGTAGGAGACGACGGAGCGCCGATAGGCGCGGAGCTGACGTGCGGACACCCCGAGGACGTCGTGCCCCGCGACGTGGACCGTGCCGGCGGTGCGGGTGAGGCCGGGACGGAAGTGGCCGAGGAGGCTGAGAGCGAGCGTCGTCTTCCCGGCGCCGGACTCCCCGACGATCCCGAGGCGCGAGCCCGCGGGGAGCGAGACGGAGACATCGCGCAGGATCGCGCGTCCGGCACCGTCCTCGACCCGCAGCCCGTCCACCTGCACGACGTGACCGGGCGCGTCGTCGTTCATCGCGCGAACCGATCGGCGATGGTCTGCAGCACCACGTTCACCGCGATGGACAGCAGCGCAATCATCAGCGCCGGGAGCGCCAGCGCCCAGACGTTCAGGCCGGCGCCCTCGGCGTTCTCGCGGATCATCACCGCCCAGTTCGTCTCGGGGGTCGGCGGTCCGAAGCCGAGGAGGCTGAGCGCCGCGACGAGGTAGAGCGCACCCAGGAAGCGCATGCCGGAGTCGGCGAGGAGGGGCCCGACGACATTGGGCAGCACGTCGCGGCGCAGGATGGTGAATGTGCCGTCTCCCTGCGTGACGCTGACCTGGACGAAGGGCGCCTGGCTGACCTCGAGCGTGGCGGCGCGCGCGAGGCGGGCGAGGAACGGCGAGCCGGTGAGCACCATCGCGATCACGATCACGACCGGTCCCGCGCCCCAACCCGAGGCGAGGACGAGGATCACCAGCACGCCCGGCAGCACGAGCAGCAGGTCCAGCATGGCGAGGGTCAGGGCGTCGACGCGGCCTCGCAGGTACCCGGCGGTCATGCCGACCGCCGCGCCGACGAAGACGGTCGCGACGGTGGCGATCATCGGCACGATCAGCAGACCTCGCCCGCCGTACAGGGCCTGCGACCACAGGTCGCGCCCCAGACGGTCCGTCCCGAAGGGATGGCCGTCGCCGGGCGGCTCGAACGGCGGCGCCACTGTCGCGCCCAGCGGGTGCGGCGCGATCCAGGGACCGACGATCGCCAGCACGACCACGACGACCCCAGGGAGCGCGACGAGGAGCAGCGCGAGGCGCCCCGCGCCCGCGGTGATCGCGCCCGCCCGGTCAATGTGACGGGCCCCGGCCTCGGGGCTCTCCGGGACGTCGGCTCGCGCCGTCATGGCCGGGTCCGCAGCCGCGGGTTGGACAACACACCGGCGAGGTCAGCGACCAGGAAGGAGGCGACCACCGCGGTCGCCATCACGAGGCCCGTGGCGAGGATCACGTTGATGTCCTCGACGGCGACGGCGCTCGCCAGCAGGGAGCCCATCCCCGGGTAGGCGAAGATGCCCTCGACGACGACCGAACCCCCGACGAGGAAGCCGGTGGCCGCCGCGAACACCTGCGCGGTTGGACCGATCACCCCGGGGAGCAGGTGACGCAGCAGCACGCGCCGGGGTGAGAGGCCGGCGAGCCGCGCCGCCTCGACGTTCGGCGCGGTCCGCGCGTCCACGACGGCGGCGCGTACGTAACGGCTGGCCCACGCGCCTGCCGGTACCGCCAGGGCGACCGCCGGCAGGACCAGGATCGACGGCCGGTCGAGCGGGCTGTTCCCGGCGAGGACGAGCGAAACGGGCGGGAACCACTCGAACGTGAAGGCGAAGAGCGAGATCAGCACGCCCGCGACCACGAAGTCGGGGACGCTGACCCCGACCAGCGCACCGACCGAGAGCGCCGAGTCCGCCGGCCGGCCGGCCCGAAGGCCGCTGGCCACGCCGACCACGAGCGCGATCGCCAAGGTCAGACTCGATGCGAAGCCTGCGAGGATGAGCGAGTTGCCCGCCCGCTCGCGGAGCAGCGGGCCGACCGGGCGACCGGTCGCGGCCGTGCCCAGGTCACCGGTGAGCACTCCGCCCAGCCAGTCCGCGTATTGCACCGGGACGGGTCGGTCGAGACCCAGCTGCCGCCGCATGGCCTCGACGTTCTCCGGGGTGGCGTCCTGGCCCAGGATCCTCGTGGCCGGATCGCCCGGCAGCACGGCCGTTGCGGCATACAGCAGGGCGGACACCCCGAGGAGCACGGCAACGCTCGCCGCGACCCGTCGAGCCAGGGCTCGCACGATCGGATGCGGGCGCGTGCTCATGCCCGCAGTCGCCCCGGACCGGATGCGGGCCGCCCGTTCCAGCGGGGAGGCATGGTCATACAGACCGGCGCTTTCCGGCGGGCCGCCCCGCCGTCCCGGCTACGCCTCGAGCGATGCTCGATGGAACCGCGGCGACGACTGTGTGAACGAGACGCCGGTGAGCCCGGGGACGGAGGCGTTGAGGTCTTCCCGGTAGCCCCAGATCACCATGCCGTCATGGTCGAACG
>VXMU01000022.1:0-26090 GCA_009840945.1 Chloroflexota bacterium
CCCCTCACCCTCACCCTCTCCCCCCGCCGGGGGGAGAGGGGATAAGAACCGGCCCCGCTCCCGGGAGGAAGAGGCTTGAGGGTGAGGGGGCTCCGGCCACGAGAGCTGCTGCGCTTTACATGCCGCGCGGGGAGCGCCGACAATACCGAGAGCGCCTTGGGCGCTCATGCGTCGTGGGCTAAGATGGATCGTCGGACGCCCACGGGTCCGGGCGTGTCCAGTTCAGGAGGCACACCGCGGTGAACGCCGCACACGCGCGCTCTGCGCAGCCGTCAATCTCGCACTCGCGGGGGCTCTACAACCCCGCGCTGGAGCATGACGCATGCGGCACCGGCTTCGTCGCCGAGGTCAGCGGCGAGCGCACCCGGCGCGTCGTCGAGCTGGCCGTCGAGGCCGTCATCAACCTCACCCACCGCGGCGCCGTCTCGGCCGACGCGGCTTCGGGCGACGGCGCCGGCGTCACCATCCAGGTCCCGTTCGAGCTGCTGCAGGACGACGTCGCCGCACTCGGACACGAGCTGACCGACCGCGCCGACCTCGCCGTCGCGATGTGCTTCCTCCCGCAGGACGCCGACGCACAGGCGGCGGCCCGCTCCGCGCTCGCCGATGCCGCGACGAGTGTCGGCATCGACGTGATCGGGTGGCGGCCCGTGCCGCACGACCCGTCCGTGCTCGGTGGCCTCGCGCTGGCCTCGCTGCCCGGCATTGAGCAGCTCCTGCTGCGCAGGCCCGAGGGCGCCGACGGCCGCGAGTTCGAGCGCCAGCTCTACCGCGCGCGCCGCATTGCGGAGCGCGTCTACCGCGAGCGGGAGATCGACTGCTACGTCGTCTCGATGTCCTCGCAGACCGTCGTCTACAAGGGGCTGATGGTCGCGCCGCAGTTGCCGGCCTTCTACCCGGACCTCTCCGACGAGCGCACGGTCTCCTCGGTCGCGCTGTTCCACCAGCGCTTCGCCACGAACACCCTGCCGAACTGGCCGCTGGCGCAGCCGTTCCGCTACGTCGCGCACAACGGCGAGATCAACACGCTGCTCGGCAACCGCAACTGGATGACCGCGCGCGAGCCGGAGCTGACCTCGAACGTGTGGGGCGAGGACGTCGACGAGCTGCTGCCGGTGATCCGGCCCATCGGCTCCGACACCGCCTCGCTCGACGAGGCGCTCGAGTTGCTGACCGCGTCGGGCCGCGACCTGCTGCACGCGATGATGATGCTGATCCCGGAGGCGTGGGAGAACATGCCCCGGATGGACCCGGAGCTGAAGGCGTTCTACCAGTACCACGCCTGCCTCCAGGAGCCGTGGGACGGCCCCGCCGCCGTGGCCTTCACCGACGGCGAGATGGCCGCCGCGATCATGGACCGCAACGGCCTCCGCCCCGCCCGCTACCAGCGCACCCGCGATGGCCTGGTGGTGATGGGCTCCGAGGTCGGACTCGTCGACTTGCCGTTCAGCGAGATCGTCGACTCCGGGCGCATCGGCCCCGGCGAGATGATCGCCGTCGACACCACCCGGCAGCGCTTCCTCCAGAACGAGGACATCAAGCACGAGATCGCCCGCCGCCACCCGTACCGCGAGTGGGTCGACGCGCACCTCTACAACCTCGACCGCTACCTCGACAGCGCGAACGGGCACCACCGCGAGCAGCCGGACGTGGCGCTGCGCACCCGGCAGGTGATGCACGGCTACACCCGCGAGGAGATCGAGTACGTCATCAAGCCCATGGTCCGCGAGGGCAAGGAGCCGACCGGCTCGATGGGCGAGGACACCCCGCTCTCCACGCTGTTCGACCCCAGCCGCCTGCTGTACACGTACTTCAAGCAGAAGTTCGCGCAGGTCACGAACCCCGCGATCGACTCGATCCGCGAGGAGATCGTGATGTCCCTCGACACGCTGCTCGGGCGGCGGCGCTCGCTGCTCGAGGCGGAGCCGGAGGCGGCGCGCCTCGTCCACCTCAACAGCCCGCTCCTCGTCGACGAGGAGCTGGCGGCGCTCCGCAACGTGCCGATGGGCGACTTCGCGCTCACCACGCTGCACGCCCGCTTCTCCGCCTCGGCCGGGCCGGACGGCCTGCGCGCCGCCCTCGACGAGCTGTGCTCCGCCGCCGAGCGCGCGGTGGACGAGGGCCGGTCGGTCATCGTGATCAGCGACCGGCTGACCAACGCCGAGTGGGCGCCGATCCCGATGCTGCTCGCGGTGTCGACCGTGCACCACGCGCTGATCCGCTCCGGCCAGCGCATGAAGGTGAGCCTGGTCGCCGAGTCCGGCGACGCCCGCGACGTGCACCACTTCGGCACGCTGATCGGCTTCGGCGCCAGCGCGGTGAACCCGTACCTCGCGTTCGACACGCTGCGCGACCTCTACCAGGAGGGCGAGTTCGGCGAGGTCAATCTGGACTCCGTCATGCGCCAGTACCAGCAGGCGGTGGACGCCGGCATCCTCAAGGTGATGTCGAAGATGGGCATCTCTGCGGTCTCCTCCTACCACGGCGCCCAGATCTTCGAGGCGCTCGGCATCTCCGACGAGGTCATCGAGTTCTCGTTCCCCGGCACCACGTCGCGCATCGGCGGGATCACGTACGACGACATCGCGCGTGACGTGCTGGACCGCCACGCCCGCGCCTTCCCCGAGGCCGCGATGCCGCACGGCGGCTGGTACAAGTACCGCCGCGACGGCGACTACCACGCCTATGAGCCCAAGGTCTGGCGCGCCCTCCACAAGGCCGCCCAGGACGGCACCTACGAGGACTACAAGGAATACGCCGAGATCGTCGAGAACCGACCGCGGACCGCGCTGCGCGACCTCCTGGAGTTCCGCGCCGACCGCGAGTCGATCGACCTCTCCCGCGTCGAGCCGGTCGAGCGGATCACACGCCGCTTCAACACCGGCGCCATGTCGCTGGGCGCGCTCAGCCGCGAGGCCCACGAGGACATCGCGCGCGCGATGAACATCCTCGGCGGGCGCTCGAACACGGGTGAGGGCGGCGAGGACCCGCGCCGCTACAGCCCCGACGGCGACCTGCGTGACGCGAACTCGAAGGTGAAGCAGGTCGCCTCGGGCCGCTTCGGCGTGACGCCGGCGTACCTCGCGGCCGCCGAGGAGCTGGAGATCAAGATCGCGCAGGGCTCGAAGCCCGGCGAGGGCGGGCAGCTGCCCGGCCACAAGGTCTCCGAGTACATCGGCACCATGCGGCACGTCATGCCCGGCACGCCGCTGATCTCGCCGCCGCCGCACCATGACATCTACTCGATCGAGGACCTCTCGCAGCTGATCTTCGACCTGAAGGCGGCGAACCCGCGCGCCCGCGTGTGCGTGAAGCTGGTCGCCGCCGAGGGCGTCGGCACGATCGCCGCCGGTGTGGCCAAGGGCTACGCCGACATCATCCAGATCAGCGGCCACGACGGCGGCACCGGAGCATCGCCGTGGTCGTCGATCAAGTACGCCGGCGCCCCGTGGGAGCTCGGGCTGGCCGAGACCCAGCAGGTGCTGGTCATGAACGGCCTGCGCGGCCGCGTGCGGCTGCGCGTCGACGGCGGCTTCCACACCGCACGCGACGTGCTGGTGGCGGCGCTCCTCGGGGCCGAGGAGTACGGCTTCGGGACCGCCGCGATGGTCGCGGTCGGCTGCAAGATGGCGCGCCAGTGCCACCTCAACACCTGCCCGGTGGGCGTCGCCACGCAGCGCGAGGACCTGCGCGCGAAGTACTTCGGCACGCCCGAGATGGTCGTGCAGTACCTCACGCACCTCGCACACCACGTGCGCGAGCTGCTGGCCGAGCTCGGCTACGAGCGCCTCGAGGACGTCATCGGCCGCGCCGACCTGCTGGACCAGCTCCCGCCGGAGGACGGCCTCCGCGCCGCCGGCATCGACCTCGCGCAGGTCATCGCTCCGGTCGACCCGGAGGGCACCGAGCCGCACTCGTCGATGCAGGAGCGCAACGACCGCGGCGAGCCGCTGCTGGACGACCGGATCATCGAGGACGTGCAGTCGGCCATCGACGGCGGGCCGTCCGTGCAGCGCTCCTACCACATTCGCAACACGGACCGCACGGTCGGCGCACGGCTCTCCGGCGAGATCGCGCGTCGCTACGGCGACCGGGGCCTGCCGGACAGCTCGATCGACCTCTCGTTCCGGGGCTCGGCCGGGCAGTCGTTCGGCGCGTTCCTCACCTCGGGCGTGCAACTGCACCTGGTCGGCGAAGCCAACGACTACGTCGCGAAGGGTATGAACGGCGGCGAGATCACGATCCGCCCGCCGCGCGATGCCGGGTTCCGCGGCAAGGGCGCGGTGCTCGTCGGCAACACGGTGCTCTACGGCGCGACGGGCGGCCACCTGTTCGTGGCCGGCAGCGCCGGCGAGCGCTTCGGCGTGCGCAACTCGGGCGCCCGGGCCGTCGTCGAGGGCGTGGGTGACCACGGCTGCGAGTACATGACGGACGGCGTGATCGTGATCCTCGGCTCGGCGGGCCGGAACTTCGGCGCCGGCATGTCCGACGGCGTCGCGTTCGTGCTGGACGAGGAAGGCGACTTCCGCACGCACGTCAACCAGGAGCTCGTCGGCCTCGAGCAGGTCACGACGCCGGACAGCATCGAGCTGCTGGAGGCGATGATCCGCCGCCACTACGAGCTGACGGACTCACGCCGCGCGAAGCGCATCCTGGACGACTGGCGGCTCTACCTGCCGCGGTTCTGGAAGGTCATGCCGAAGTTCGCGCTGACCGAGGAGGGCCCGATGACCGTCGTGCGCCGCCACCTCGAGGGCCTGCGAGCCACCACCGTCTAACGCCGGGCGGAAGCCCCACCCCAAACCGCCGAGGCCTCACAGCCCCGGCGGTCTTGCTATGGGCGTGCCCGTGGGCTGCTACTCGTACCGGAGCGCCTCGGCGACGGCGACGCGTGAGGCCGCGCGCGCGGGCAGGAGCGTCATCAACGCGCTCGCCCCGTACGCCCCGGCGAGGATCACGGCCAGCCGTGCCCACGGCACCTGGAAGTCGATGTCCGTGCCGCCCGTAAACTCCGGGCTCGCCAGCAGGTTGTGCGAGATCGCGAGGCCGAGCACGACGCCGATCCCGATACCGGCCAGCGCGATGAACGAGGACTCGAGGAAGTACGAGACCGCCACCAGCCGGCGGCTGTAGCCAATCGCGCGCAGCATGCCGATCTGCTGCCGCCGCTCCACCACTGTGCGGAACGCGATCACCCCGAGGGCCGCGATGCCCACGATCAGGCCGAGCGCCATGAAGCCCTCGAAGAGGTACTGGAACGACCGCGACTGACTCGCCTGGTCGTCGATCAGCTTGTCGATCGAGTTGGCCTGCACGCCCAGCTCCAGCAGCGTCGACTCGATGTCGCGCGCCGTCTCGACGGCGGCCTCGTCGGTCGTGGCGGTGGTGACGACGAAGTACTCCTCCAGGTCGCCGCCCTCGAAGTGCTCCTCGACCGCGGAGGCGTGGGTGAAGATGGCGAAGAACGTCGGGATGACGGCCGTCACCTGCGGTTCGAGGACGCCGATGACCTTGAGCTCGGTGGTGAGGCCGGTCGACGGGTCGCGGACGGTAATCGCGATCGGGTCCCACGAGCTGTGCCGCAGGTCGTGGTCGCTGACGCCGAGGTAGAAGTCGCTGGTCTCCGGGCCGCCGCCGAAGTTGTCCGTCGGCTGCAGGCGGGAGGCGTCGATGACCGCGAGCGTGGGGTCGGTGCGCATGGCCTCCCAGACCGCCTCGTCGGTGTCGTACCCGACGGCGTGATGCTCGACGGGCAGCCGCTGGAAGTCGATGAACTCGTCGTCGACGGCGGCGAGGCGGTACGGGTCGTAGGCCTCGGGGATGTCGGGGTCGGCGCTGCGGCGCACCTGCGGGAACACGGAGACGAGTCGTCCGACGCCGGCGATGGTGGTGTCCGGGTCGTAGCCGGCGTCCTGGAGCGCCTCGCGGAGGTCCGGGATGCGGTTGTTGGGGTTGACGTCGACGGCGACGTCGAAGCCGCCGTTGGCGCTCTCGCTGAGGAAGGCCTGCGTGAAGTTCGAGTTGAGCGTGGCCATCACCACCACGCTGAAGACGACGATGCCGAACATGGCGAGCGTCATGCCCGTGCGGAACTTCGCCGCCACCGGATAGGCGATCGCCGTCTTGATGGCGGGCGCGATCCCGCCCAGCAGGCCGCCCAGCCAGCGCACCGGCGCGAGCGCTAGCTCCGCGTTGAGGATGATGACGATCACTGCCGCCGAGGTGACCGCGATCCCGGAGACGAAGAACATCTCGACGTTGCCCTCGATGTGCATGGGCCGCGGCAGGCCGAGGATGCGCGTCAGCCCGTCGACCGGGTCGAGGTCGCGCCCCACGACACTTTCGAGGTGCGTGAAGAGCGAGAACGGCAGGGGCAGGATCCAGTACCAGACGAGCCCGAGGCCGGCGGCGCTGAACGCGAGGCGCTGGTTCAGCCCGAAGTAGACCGCGAGCATCGCGACGCCGAGTACGGCGAGATTGAAGCCGGACGTGTAGCTGAACGCCTGGCCCTGGAGGCCACTGAGCGCGTCGAGCCCCCAGCCGGAGAGCCACACCAGCAGGGCGCCGAGGATCACCATGATCACGGCCCAGCCGCCCGCGTTGCGGTGACGGCCCGCCCAGTCGCGCGAGAGCTGGAGCAGCCAGACGACCCCGGCGACGACGTTGAAGACGAGCAGCCACACCGCCCAGAGCAGCCAGTGCCGCCAGTTCCACTGGTTGCGGAACGCTCCTCGTCGGACGGTCCGGGCCCCGAAGAACATCAGGGTGCTCACGGCCATCAGGGCCGCGCCGCCGAAGAGGCCGGACAGGACGGTCGGGAGGTCACCGAAGGCCGCCCCGATCACGCTGGCGGTGATGGCGAGCGTCGCGGCCCCGGCCACGACGAGCGCCACGAGCCAGCCGACCAGCCAGAGGGCGCCCGCCGCGGACTGGAACAGCGCCCCGACCGAACGGTCCGCGCCTGCCAGCGGCTGCGGTTCCGGCAGGTCACGGATCGCGCGCACGATGTTGAGGTTCGCGATGCGGAACGAGGAGAACGCGACGGTACCGAAGGTCAGGACCACGCCCAGGCTGTAGGCGATCAGGAAGCCCTGCCAGTTGAAGTGGAACGTGATCCCGAATCCGAACGCATCGGAGAAGATCTGGCCCAGCACCAGCACGAGGATGAACGCGACGCCGAGGCCGAGCAGCGCGCCCACCGCCGCGGAGCCCACGTTGTAAGCCATGCCCTCCGCCAGGAACGTCTCGGTGAGGTGCAGGCGCTGCATCCCGACGGCGCGCGCCATGCCCATCTCCGAGCGTCGCTCGGCGGCGAGCATCACGAAGATCATGAAGATCAACAGGATGCCGGAGGCGATCGCGAACAGCCCGAAGATCAGGAAGAACGTGACGAAGATCGATCCGATGATCTCCGCCAGGCCGACCAGCTGCTTCTTGGTGAAGATGATGTCCGCGTGGCCATCCGGCTGCTCGTCAATGAACGCCTCGAGCCGTCCCTCGACAGCGTCGCTGCGATCGAGCGTGTCGCGGACGCCGCCGGTGATGGAGACGGCGATCGCGGACAGCTGGCCCTCGAGCCCCGCCACCTCGCGGGCGACATCGAGGCTCGTGATGAGCCCGCCGCCGCCGCCAAACTGCGCCTCCGTCAGCGAGGTGTCCTGGACGACGTCGATGACCTCGAACGCCGCGGGCCGGCCGCTGTGGAAGATCTGCACTGTGTCCCCGGCCGAGATGTCCAGCTGCTCGGCGAGGTCCTGGGATGCGTAGGCGCGCATCCCGCCCAGGGTCGAGGCCGAGATCAGCTCCCCGTCGAGGCTCTTCAGGCCGTTGAACGTGTCGATGCTGGAGGGGTCGACGCCGATGAAGCCGGCCACGGGCTCCGCCAGGCGGCGATCCGCGTTGAGCGCCGGTAGCACCTCCACCACCAGCCCGGAGATCCCGTCGATGTCCGGGTCGTCGCCGAACTCCGCGGTCAGCGAGGCCAGGAAGTCGTCGGTGAGGTAACGGTCGTCCCGTTCGGCCGCGAACTCGTCGTCGAAGCCGATGATGAAGTCGACCTCCTCGAAGCTGTCGTAGACCTCGTTGGTGATCGAGTAGCCGACGGTGTCGCCGGTGGCGAAGGCGGCGCTGATGATCAGCGTCGAGAGCATGAGCCCGATGACGATCAGCGAGGTCTGCGCCTTGCGCCGCCCGATGTTGCGCAGGCCCATGCGCACCAGCAGCGGGTGGCGCAACGCGATGACGCCGAGCACGCCGAGGATGGCGCCGAGCGCCAGCAGCAGCGCGACGAGGATGCTGGTCAGGGGGATCCCGAAAAGGCTATCCAACGAGCTGCTCCTCGCTCTCGATCAGCCCGTCGCGCATGTGGACGATGCGGTGGCAGCGGTCGGCGATCTCGCGGCCGTGCGTGACGATCACGAAGGTCTGGTCCTGCTCGCGGTTGAGGCCGGTCAGCAGGTCCATGATCTGGTTCGCGGTCACGGAGTCGAGGTCACCCGTCGGCTCATCGGCCCACACGATCGTCGGGTCGTTGACGAGGGCGCGGGCGATGGTGACGCGCTGGCGCTGGCCGCCGGAGAGTTGCCCCGGCCGGTGTTCCGTCCACTCGCCCAGCCCGACGCGGTCGAGCTGCGCGAGTGCGAGCCTGCGCGCCTCGGCGGGCGGGGTGCCGGAGACCAGCAGCGGCAACTCGACGTTCTCGACGGCGCTGAGCACCGGGAGCAGGTTGTAGAACTGGAAGATGAAGCCCATCCGCGTCGCGCGGTAGGAGGTCTTCGTGTTGTCGTCGAGGCTGCCGAGGTCGGTGCCCTCGATGGTGATGCTGCCCTCGGTCGGGTCGTCGAGGCCGGAGGCGGTGTTGAGCAGCGTCGTCTTGCCGCAGCCCGAGGGCCCCATGATGGCGACCATCTCGCCGCGTCCGACCGAGAGGTCGACGCCCCGCAGCGCCTGCACCTGGACCTCGCCGGTGTCGTAGGTTTTGACTAGGCTGTTGAGTTCGATGATCGCCTCGGACATGGCGCCTCCGACCAGCACGTTCGCGGTATCCGCGATCGATGCTCCGCGATAGCCCCGTAAGGGGCCACCGAGTGTGCCTCGTTGTGTGGTGGGAGCGGCGCGCGCGTTCGCCCGCGCGCGCGGTATCGTAGCACGTGCAAGGCGTTCCGGGGCCCGCAGTTGCGTGCAGCCCTCGCGTGCCGGGGGGAACGATGGCGTTCGGCGTGCTGCTCGTGATCGTCGGCGGGATCTTCCTCGCCGAGTCGCTCGGGCTCACCGACTTCGGGATCCGCGAGCTCTGGCCGCTGCTGCTGATCGGCGGGGGCTGCGTCATTCTCTACGAGCGCGTGCGCCGCGCGTACCGTCGCCGCCGGGGACGCCGCCCGTGACCAGCCGCGCCCGCGACGTCGTCCCGCTCACCATCGGCCTCTACCTGGTCGCGCTCGGCGCGGTCCTGCTCCTCGACAGCACCAACGTCCACGCGATCGGCGTCGAGGGGGCCATCGGCAGTGCGTTCGGCCTCGCCTTCGTCGCCCTCGGCGTGCTCGCGTTCCTCGCGGCGTGGCGGGTGCGCCGGTTCTCGCGCCGGATGCGGCGCGCAGTGGGCCACCTGCGCTCCGACGCGGGTGGCTGGACCGTCGAGGACGACGCGGTCATCTCCACTGTCGTCGGCGACATCGCGCTCGACCTGCGCGACGCGAACCTGCCGGAGGGCGAGACGGAGCTGGCCGTGCTGTGCTGGCTCGGCACCATCCAGGTGCGCGTCCCGCACGAGTTCGGCCTCGACGTGACCGCGCAGTCCATCGTCGGCAGCGTCGACGTGCTCGGTGAGCGCGAGGAGGGCGTGGTGCGCGACATCCACGTGCGCAGCGAGGGCTACGAGCAGCAGACGCACCGCGTGCGCCTGCGGATCTCGACGTTCGTCGGCGAGCTGCTGGTGGTGCAGGTCTAGCCCGCGGCGGAGCCCTCGCGGTGCGGGCAGCCGAGGCAGCCGGGCAGCGTCGGCGGCTCCGCGGCGACGCCCGCGTCGAGCAGCAGCCGTCGCAGCGTCCACAGCGGCAGCCCGATCACCGCGCACCGGCACCCCTCGACGGCGGCCGCGGGGGCGAACTCCGGGTCCTGCACCGCGTACGCCCCGGCCTTGTCGAACGGCTCCCCGCGCTCGATGTAGCGCGCGACCTCGGCGTCCGAGTAGTCGCGCATCGTGACGGCCGTCGTCACCGCCTCGGTCGCCTCGCCGTCGCCGATCACCGCCACGCCCGTCACGACGTGGTGCGTGCGGCCGCGCAGCGCCTCCAGCATCGCGCGCGCCTCGACGGCGTCGGCGGGCTTGCCGAGCTGCCGGCCTTCGAGGACCACGATGGTGTCCGCGCCGATCACCGTGTCTGCGGGCCGGCCGGCGGCGACGGCGCGCGCCTTGCGCACCGCGAGGTCGCGCGCCAGCCGCGCCGCGTCCTCGTCGTCACCGGACTCGTCGATGTCCGCGGGGACCACCTCGAACGTCACGCGGAGCGCGGGGAGCAGCTCGCGTCGGCGCGGCGAGGCGGACGCGAGCACGAGCGCCACGGCTACGTACCGGCCGCTACCCGGCCCGGTCGAGGGTGGTGATGCACTCGATGTGCTGTGTGTGCGGGAACATGTCGATCGGCTGCATCTCGCCGATCGTGAAGCCGCCGTCGACGAAGCGCCGCAAGTCGCGCGCCAGCGTGGCCGGGTCGCACGAGACGTACACCACGCGCCGCACATCCGACCCGACCACCGTCTCGATGATCGACGCGTCGAGGCCGGCGCGCGGCGGGTCGACGACCACCACGTCGGGCTGGGGGTTGAGGGCGGGCAGTTGCTCCTCGACGGTGCCGGTGATGCGCCGCACGTTGTCGTAGGGGGCGAGGTTCACCTCGGCGTCGTCGCCGGCGGCGCTCGACGCCTCGATGGTCACGACGTACGGGACCACCTGCGCCAGCGCGACGGCGAAGGTGCCGACGCCCGAGTAGGCGTCGGCGACGAGGCGCGGCTCGACGGCGCGCGCCCGCGCGACGACGAGCTCGATCAGCCGCTCGGCCTGCCGCGAGTTGACCTGGAAGAACGCGGGCGAGGAGACGCGGTAGCGCGCCCCGCGCAGCAGCTCGTGGTAGTGCTGCTGGCCGCTGCGCACGTTGCCGCGGCGGCCGGGCCGCCAGCGCAGCCTCGGCTGCACCAGCGACTCGCCCGAGTGCTCACCGACGCGCACCGTGAGCTGCTTCGTCTGCATCGTGCGGCCCTGCGCGTTGCGCAGCACGCGGTTCGCCTCGGGGTGCGCGATCTCGCAGTGGTCGACGCGCAGGAAGCGGTGCGTGCCGTGCTCCATGAAGCCGATGTCGCCGTCGCGGCGGACGGTGAACCGCATGTGGTTGCGGTACGCCCACGGGTCGGTCATGCCGATCATCTCGCGCAGGACCGCGTCGACCTCGGTGTCCTCGAAGCGCCCGATGCGCCGCATCTGCTCGCGCACCACGCCGGTCTTGAGCCGCAGCTGCTCGCCGTAGGCGATGTGCTGCAGCTGGCAGCCGCCGCAGCGCCCGTAGTACTCGCAGCGCGGTTCGACGCGTTCCGGGGACTCCTCCAGCACCATCGCCGTCCGCGCCTCGATGTACGAGGACTCCTCGGACGTGATCTCGGCGATCACACGCTCGCCGGGGATGCCGAACTCGACGAAGGCGATGCGCCCGTCGGGCGCGCGGCCCATCGCCACGCCGCCCGCCGCGAACCCGGTGAGCTCGAGCTCGACGGGCGTACGCGGACGATCGACGAGTCGGCCGCGGCGCCGACGCCGCTTCTGGCGCTTGCGCGGCGGCCGCTCCGGGACGACCTCGGCATGGGGGTCCGCTGCGGTATCGAGGGTCATGCATCGATGGTACGGGCCGCCGTCGTGCGAGCGCGAGCGGCGCGCGAGCCCGGGCGCGGGTAGCATCGGCGCCGAGGGAGGCCACCGTGGAACCCACACCGCTGCGCGACATCGTCCGCGAGGTCGTCTCGATCCCGACCGCGCCGTACCTCGAAGGAGGCGTGCGCGAGCACATCCGCGCCTTCGCGGAGGCGCGCGGACTCGCGCACGGGGAGGACGCGTTCGGCAACGCCTACGTCACCTACCGCCGCGGGCGGCGTCGCCGCCCGCTCGTGCTCGGCGCGCACATGGACCACCCGGCGCTCGTGGTGACGGGCGTTCAGGGCGACCGCCTGGACCTCGAGTTCCGCGGCGGCATCGACGCCTCCTACGGCGACGGCGAGCCGCTGGTGCTGTACCGCGAGGGGTCCCGCGAGCCGCACGCCCGCGCCCGCGTCACCTCGGTGCGCGCCGACGAGCGCGGCCGCCTCGCGGGCGGCGAGGCGACAGTCGACGGCGACGCGAGCGGCATCGCCGCCGACGACCTCGCGCTGTGGGACGTGCCGGCGTGCCGCTTCCGCGGCGACATCGTGCAGGCGCGCGCCTGCGACGACCTCGCGGGCGCCGCAGCCGTCCTCGCGGCGCTCGACCGCATCGCGGCGGAGCGCCCCAACGGGCACGTCGTCGGGCTCTTCACGCGCGCCGAGGAGGTCGGACTGCTGGGCGCGTCGGTCGCGGCGCGGGAGAAGCTGCTCCCCGAGGACGCGCTCGTCGTGGCCGTCGAGACCTCCTCGATGGCCGGGGGTCGTGCCGAGCAGGGCGGGGGGCCGATCGTGCGCATCGGCGACGCGATGCACGTCTTCTCACCGCGCATGTCGCAGTGGATGACGGCCCTCGGCGGTGAGCTGCGCGCCGAGGACGAGACGTTCGCCTTCCAGCGCAAGCTCATGGACGGCGGCACCACCGAGGCGACCTCCTACGACCTGTACGGCTACGAGACGGGCGCGGCCTGCATCGCGCTCGGCAACTACCACAACGCCGGGCCGCGTGGCCGCATCCGCGCGGAGACCGTCCACCTCGGCGACCTCGAGGGCCTCGCCCGGCTGTTCGTGCGGATGCACGAGACGGTGCCGCGCTACCAGCGCTACCTGCCCGGGCTGCTGCGCCGCTACGACGTGCTGGGGCGGGAGGGTCGCAAGCGCCTCCGGTCCAGCGCCCGCAGACGGCCGTCGTCGAGCTAGTCCGGCTCCCTCTCCCTCTGGCTCCCTCTCCCGCACTGCGGGAGAGGGCGGGGGGTGAGGGTCCGGCGAGGCTCCTTGCTGGTTCCGCGCCATGTGCGGGGTCGGCCGTGCGCAGACCCCCTCACCCTCACCCTCTCCCCCGCAGACGGGGGCGAGGGGATCGGAAAGGCGGGGCGAGGGTCTGGTGGCTGGTCACACGTCGCTGGCGGTGCGCGCCGGACTAGCGTTCGAGGTGCTTCCAGACCGCCTCTTCGGTCTCCGAGCCCACGTGCCCCTCGCGCATGAGGCGGATCATGAGGCGGCTGTCATGGCCCTCGGCGCGGAGGTGGTCGCCGAGCGTGGTGGCGCGCTCGGCGTTGCCGAGCACGACCGCGAGCAGCAGCTCCCACTCGAGCGGCGTCGCGAGGACCACCGTGCCGTTGAGGTCGACCTGCGTGCGCGCGTCCCACAGCGCCGGGATGTCGGCGGGGCTCAGCGAGACGTAGGCGCCGTGGAACGTCGGGCTGCCGTGGACGAAGACGGGGACGCGGCTGCGCATGAACTGCAGCCGGGCGGCGGCGACGTATGCGCCGCGCTGCCAGGTCACGGGCACGTCGAGCATCTCCGCGAGCTGGCGCAGCGCCGAGTCGGTGGTGACGAACTCGAGGTTGGGCGCGGGGGTGTCGATCCCCTGCAGCTGGATCGCCGAGGCGCCCACGAGCGCCCACGGCTGGTCGCCCGCTGCCTCCTCGATCACGCGCACGAGGGGGCCGAGCACGGCGTCGGACTCGGCGTCGAGTCGAGGCGGTTCGAGGATGGCCATGTCCCCCTCCTCGGCCCCGAACGGGCGGTGGCTGGCATCGTAACGCGTTGCTATGTAAGCGTCTTCGGGTGAGTGACGCGCCGTGGGAGCACCACCCCGTGCGTCGACGGGGCCGTGATTCAGCGCTGGTAGTCGGTGTGCCCGCGACTCGCCGTGGGGCCCGTCTGGCCCTGGTACTTCGAGCGCAACTCGGGCGAGCCGTACGGCCGCTCCGAGGGGGTGGTGAGCTCGAGGAACGAGAGCTGGCCGATCTTCATCCCGTAGTAGAGCCGGATCGGCAGGTTCGCGACGTTCGAGAGCTCCATGGTGAGGTGGCCGTCCCACCCCGGATCGACATAACCGGCCGTCGCATGCACGAGCAGCCCGAGCCGTCCCAGCGAGGACTTGCCCTCGACGCGCGCCACGAGGTCCGCGCCGAGCCTGACGCGCTCCAGCGTCGATCCGAGGACGAACTCGCCGGGATGGAGCACGAACGGCTCGTCGTCCTCGACGGTCTCGACCTCGGTGAGCCCCTCGACGGGCTGGCGCACGTCGATGAAGGAGTCCCGGTGATTGCGGAACACGCGGAACTGCCGGTCGAGACGGATGTCCACGGAGGCGGGCTGCAGCGCGTCCTCGGCGAGCGGCTCGATGGCGAGCCTGCCCGAGATGAGCGCCTCACGGATCGATCGGTCGGAGAGAACCACGGCTGTGCCTCAGAGCGGGGAGTGCGCCCAGTGTATCGCGCCCACCCCGGCCCGAACAGGTGACCACACCGCTGGCGATGCAGCACTCGTGCGCGGCCGGTGCGGCCGGGGATGGAACGATCGAGGCGGCCCGACGCGTACTATTGGGTGCACGCCACTTCGCGCGAAATGAGGCCCTCGTGAGCAACTGGCGGATCGCCACCCTGTCCCTCCTCGCCGCGATCGTCGGCCTCGTGGCGGCGGCGCTGCCGCAGGCCGCGCAGGCGCAGCGGCCCCCGGCCGTGCCGTGCGTCGACTGCTGGTGGGCCGGGCCGGGCGCCGCCAGCCTCACGCACGCCCAGGCTGACGTGACCGTCGCCGACGGGCGCTACCGCACGCGCTGGACGCTCACCTTCGAGAACCCCGGCGGCGGCCTGGCCGAGGGCCGGGTGATCGTGCCGCTGCCCCCGGACAGCGTCGTGACCGGCCTCACGCTGGCCGGCGGCCCCGAGACCCTCGAGGGGCGCCTGCTCGGCGCCGGGGACGCCCAGCGCATCTACGAGGAGATCGTGGCGCGCCTGATCGACCCCGCGCTGCTGCGTTCGCTGGGCGACGACCTGTACGAGATCCGCGCCTTCCCCGTCCCGGCCGGCGAGACGCGCTACGTGCTCTACACCGTCACGACCCCCCTCGCGGCCGAGTCGGGCGAGGTGGTCGTCGAGGCGCCGTGGTCGCGGATGTCGCCGCGCCCCGCGGCGGCATCGCTCACCGCGGCGGTCGAAGTGCCGTGGGAGGTGCGCACGGTGATCGCGCCGGGCCACGTCCCGGCCATCGATCGCACGGGCCCCGGCGCGCTCGACGTGTCGTGGGAGTCGCCGGACGACTGGACCGCGACGCGCGACTTCCGGCTGCACCTCGGCGGCGGCGACGGCCTGGTCGCGGCACGCCTGCTCGCCCACCGCGCTCCTTCCTCACACGCCGGGATACCCGGCGGGGGCGCCGACGACGGCTACTTCGCGCTGCTGCTCGCCCCCTCGATCGAGGCGGGCGAGCGCGTCGCGCGCGACATCGTGATCGTGGTCGACCGCAGCGGCTCCATGTACGGCGAGAAGATCATCCAGGCACGAGCCGCCGCCGCCCGCATCCTCGACGACCTCGGGGCCGAGGACCGCTTCGGCATCGTCAGCTTCGCCGACAACGCGACGACCTTCGCCGGCGCGCTCCGGCCCGCCTCCGCCGCCGAGGAGGGCAAGACGTGGATCGGCGGGATCATCGACGAAGGCGGCACCAACATCGCCGCCGCGCTCCGGGAGGCGATGGACCTGCTCTCTGGCGACCGCCCCGCGACGGTCGTGTTCCTCACCGACGGCCTGCCCACCGTTGGCATCGAGGAGACCGACGGCATCGTCGATGTGGCGGTCGGCGCCGCTCCGGCGAACGTGCAGCTCTTCACGTTCGGCGTGGGCTTCGACGTCGACACGAGGCTCCTCGACGCGCTCTCCTCGCGCTTCACCGGCTCCAGCCACTACGTCACGCCCGATGAGCGCATCGACACCGAGGTCGGCAAGCTCAGCGAGCGCCTCTCGACGCCGGTGCTGCTCTCGACCGCCATCGACTTCGAGCTGCCCGACGGCGCCGACGCGCCGGCCATCAGCTCGCTCGCGCCGAGGAGCCCCGGCGGGATCTTCGTGGGCGAGCAGGTGCTGATCGCGGGGCGCTACGCGGGCTCGGGCGCCGTCACTGCGGTGCTCACCGGGCAGAGCGCGATGGGCGAGCAGCGCTTCGAGTACGAGCTGGCGCTGCCGGAGACCTCGGACGACCCGGGCATCGCCCTGCTGTGGGCGCAGCGCCGTATCGCCGACCTGCTCCGCGAGCTGCGCATCGAGGGCGCGCGCGAGGGGCTGATCGAGACCGTGATCGGCATCGCGAACCAGTTCGGTATCGTCACGCCGTACACCTCGTACCTCGCTGAGGAGCCCGACGTGGTCTTCGAGGCCGAGGAAGCGATGGACGCCATGGACGACGCCATGGCGGACGGCGACGTGGGCGAGGCGGCGGTCCGCGCGGCGGAAGCGGTCTCGGAGATCGGCGCCGGCGAAGTCGAACATGCGACCCCGTCGGCGGCGCGCCTCGTCGGCACGCGCACCTACTACCGCATCGGCGAGACGTGGATCGAGGAGGGCTTCGACCGCTCCGGTCCCGAGCCCGCCGAGGTGGTGCTCGACGCCGCGAAGCTGGCCGAGCTGCGCGCGAGCGACCCGCAACTCGTGGCCGCGTCGGCGCTCGGCCCGCGCGTGATTGCCCTCGGCGCTTCGGGGTGGGTGCTGCTCACGTGGCCCGACCCGGCCGATGCGGGGACCGCGACCGACACGGAGACGATGACCCCGGCGCCCGGGACGCGGACAGACCTCAAGCCCGCGCAGACGACGAGCTATGTCGTGCAGTCGGGCGACACGCTCTGGCGTATCGCCGCGGCGTGCTACGGCGAAGGCCGTCGCTGGACGGAGATCTGGGACGCCAACCGTGACCGCGTCATGGACGACGGCCGGACGTTCAGTAATGCGAACCTGATCCGCGTCGGATGGACGCTCACGATCCCCGGAGGGTGCGACGGCAACTAGTCGCGTCGGCTTGCCGATCGCGCCGGGGACGTGTGAGTATCGGGGCGAGGTACCGATGCCGAAACAGGTCACCAACGTCGCCTCGGACGACGCGCTGACGACGATCTACCGCATCTCGCACGACGAGCAGGAGGAGGTCATCGCGGCGCGCGTCGCCGAGCGACTCGGCATCAAGCCCGCCTCCGTCGCGGGCATGCTCACGCGCCTGCGCCGCGACCGCCTCGTCAACATCGACGCCCGCAAGCGCATCTCGCTCAGCAAGGCGGGGTTCGAGCGCGCCGAGCAGATGGTGCGGCGTCACCGCCTCGCCGAGTGCCTGCTCGTCGAGACGCTGGGGCTGGAGTGGTGGCGCGCCTACGAGGAGGCGCACCTCATGGAGCACGCCATCTCCGACGTGACCGAGCCGCTCATCGTCGAGCGCCTCGGCGCGCCCACGGTGTCGCCGTTCGGCTACCCGATCCCCGGCTCCAACCACGGCCACCCGCTGTCCGGCCGCCGCCTCTCGTCCCTTGAGAGCGGCGACGACGCGACGATCGAGCGGGTGTACGAGGAGGAGGAGGAGCTGCTCCGCTTCTTCGACGACGAAGGCATCCGCCCCGGCGTCCAGTTCACAGTGAACGATGTCGCCCCGTACCGCGGCACGGTCACGATCCAGCTCAACGGCCGCGAGCTCGTGCTCGGCCTGGAGGCCGCGCACCGCATCTGGGTCTGGGACGACTGATCTTATTCGTAACGTGATGACAGTTCTGTGCTAGGATGCGCGCATGAGCAGCGCAACCAGGATCCTGAACGCGGTGCGGGCTCTTCGCGACGAGGCCGACTTCGATCCGGAGGAAGCCGACGCCATCGGCGTGGCCGCGGTTGAGGTCGCGGAAGCTGCCGCAGATCGCATCGCGGACCGGATGCTCATTCGGCTTGGCGCGTGGACGCTCGGCGTGGTGCTGGGGACCGTGAGCATCGCCACGGCAATCATCATCGCCGTGATCCAGCTGAGCCTGGATTGAAGCTGGTGTCGCGCCGTCGAAGCGCCACCGGCTCTCACACAGCGGACTCCGAAGGGATTGGTGTCCGACCAGCGCAGGCCGTCGAAGCCGCCGTTGATAGTGTAGTCCGCCGCTTCACGATCCGGTTCGGCGTGTGGTTCCTCGCCGTGATCAGCCTCCAGACGGCGATCATCATCGCGGTGATGCGGCTGAGTGCAGGCTAGAGCGCACCGCCCCCTGGCGGCAGCGAGTAATGCGCAGTCGCGTTGATCCGGCCCCCGCTCCCCCAAAGAGGGGCAAGGGAACCGGAAGGCAGGTGAGACGCGTCGGCCGAGCGCGGCGTCCGGCACGCGCTGGCACGTGGCGCTACGCGCGGCGCATGTGCTGCGCCGCCTCCACCATGTGCTCCAGCGAGGGCACCGTCTCCTCGTAGCGACGTGTCTTGAGGCCGCAGTCCGGGTTCACCCACAGGTGCGCCGGGTCGATGACCGCCGCCGCCTCCTCGAGCCGCCCGACCATCTCGTCGGTCGGGGGGACGCGGGGGGAGTGGATGTCGTACACACCGAGGCCGAGGTCCTTGTCGTAGCCGCGGTCGCGGAAGCCGTCCAGGCTCTCCGCGTCGGAGCGCGCGTTGAACAGCAACATCACGTCGGCCTCCATGTCGGAGACCGCGTCGAGGACGTCACCGAGGTGCACGTAGCACATGTGCGACTGGATCTGCGTGTCGTCGCGCACCCCCGCCGTCGCCAGCCGGAAGCACGGCACCGCCCAGCCGAGGTACGCCGGCCAGTCCGCCGTGCGCAGCGGGACGCCCTCGCGCAGCGCCGGCTCGTCGACCTGGATGATGGGGATGCCCGCCGCCTCGAGGTCCACGACCTCGTCGCGGATCGCGAGGGCGATCTGACGGCAGGTCTCCGATCGCGGCTGGTCGTCGCGGATGAAGGACCAGTTGAGGATCGTCACCGGCCCGGTGAGCATGCCCTTCACGGGGCGGTCGGTCAGCGACTGGGCGTACGTCGCCCAGCGCACGGTCATCGCGCCCGGGCGCGCCACGTCGCCGTACACAATCGGCGGCTTCACGTTGCGCGAGCCGTAGGACTGCACCCACCCGAAGCGCGTGAAGGCGAAGCCGTCGAGCTGCTCGCCGAAGTACTCGACCATGTCGTTGCGCTCCGACTCGCCGTGCACGAGCACGTCGAGGCCGATGCGCTCCTGGAGCCGGATCACCTGCTCGATCTCGGCCTCCAGGAAACCCTCGTACTCTTCGGCGGTGATGCGGCCGTTGGCGTGGCGGCGCCGCGAGCGGCGGATCTCCGGCGTCTGCGGGAACGAGCCGATCGTGGTGGTCGGGAACGGCGGCAGGCCCAGGCGCATGCGCTGCGCCGCGCGGCGCTCCTCGACGCTGCCGTCGCGGTCGTAGTCCGCCCCCGTCGTCGAGTCGACGCGCTTGCGCACCGCCGGGTTGAAGGTGCGGGGCGAGTTGCGGCGCGACTCGAGGGCTGAGCGGTTCGCGGCCAGCTCGTCCGCCGCCGAGTTGGGGTCGTCGAGGGCGCGGCCGAGGACGGCGACCTCCTCGATCTTCTGGTTCGCGAACGCCAGCCAAGAGCGCAGCTCGGGATCGAGGTCGGTTTCGAGGTCGAGCTCGATTGGCACGTGCAGCAGCGAGCAGGACGCGCCCACGATGACGCGGTCCTCGCCGACAGCCGCGCCGATCTCGCGCACCGTGGCGAGGGAAGCGCCGAGGTCGTTAAGCCACACGTTGCGCCCGTCGACCACGCCGGCGACGACGTGCTTGCCGCCGGGCAGCCCGAAGCGCTGCAGCAGCCCGAGGTTGCGCCGCCCGCGCACCAGGTCCAGCCCGATGGCGTCCACGGGCAACTCGGCCAGCGTGCGGTACGCCTCGTCGACGTCGCCGAAGTAGGTGTTCACCAGCAGCTTCGTCGAGCCGGCCGCCGCGGCCAGACGCTCGTAGGCGCGCGTCAGCGCGGCGAGTTCCTCGGGCGTGCGGTCCTGCACGAGCACCGGCTCGTCGAACTGCACCCACTGCGCCCCCGCCTCGGCGAGCAGCGCGAGCAGCTCGGCGTAGACGTCGAGGAGGTCCGGCAGCAGCGACAGCAGGTCGAAGTCGTCGTCGTGGTTGCCGTCGGCGTCGAAGCCGCGGGCGAGCAGCAGGAACGAGACCGGGCCGAGCAGCACGGGCATCGTCTCGATGCCGGCCGCGCGCGCCTCGAGGTACTCGTCGAGCGGCTTGCGGTTGGCAAGGCGGAAGCGGGTGGCGGGCGAGAGCTCGGGGACGAGGTAGTGGTAGTTGGTGTCGAACCACTTCACCATCTCAAGCGCGGTCACGTCGATGCGCTCGCCCTGCGCGCCGCGCGCCATGGCGAAGTAGGTGTCGAGGTCGTTGTCACCGCCCGCGTAGCGAGGCGGCGCGGCGCCGACCATCGCGATCGTGTCGAGCACGTGGTCGTAGTACGAGAAGGTGTTCGAGGGGATGAGGTCGATCCCCGCGTCGCGCATGCGGGTCCACGCCTCCAGGCGCAGCGAGCGTGCGGTCTCTTCCAGCTCCTCGCGTCCCACATCGCCGTCCCAGTAGCCCTCGACGGCGCGCTTGAGCTCGCGTCGCGCGCCGATGCGCGGATAGCCGGGGATAGCGGACAGGGCCATGGGAGGGCTCCTCGGGGCGTGGGGATCGGACGTTCGGTGTTGGTGCGACGATCGTAGCGCGGGCGGTCGGCGGCGGCTACGCGCAGCGGCTTCCGGTCCCCCCAATGCGGCCCGATAATCGCATCCATGCCGCTCTTCGCCTCCGGCCGCGAACGGCGACTCTGGCTCTGGACGCTCGCCGTCGTGGTTGGGATATACGCGACGATCGGCTTCGGCAGCACGGTGGCGGGCGTGCTGCGCGAGGGCGGGCTGATCGAGGCGTCCCTGTTCCTCGGCGCGATGGCCCTGGTCGGAGCGACCGTCGTGGCGCAAGGGCTGCGGGCGCGCCCCGGCGGCGTCGAGGTCGCCGTCGCGCTGGGCGTGGCGGTCGTCTACGTGCTGGTGCTGATGCGCGTCGCGAGCCCGGTGGAGCGCAGCCACCTCATCGAGTACAGCGTGCTGGCCGTCTTCGTATACGAGGCGCTCACGGAGCGAGCGAGCCAGGGCCGCCGCGTCCCCAGCCCGGCCCTGCTCGCGGTGTTCGCGACAGCCCTCGTCGGGACGGTCGACGAGTGTGTCCAGTGGCTCGCGCCGAGTCGCGTGTTCGACCCGGTCGACATCGTATTCAACGCGCTTGCGGCCGTGATGGCGGTGCTCGCCAGCCGGGCCCTCGGTTGGGCACGCCGTCGCACGAGCGGGGCAACTCCTGGCTAGCGGCCGGAGTAGTGTCTATAATGGCGTCATGCCGGGAACGCCGCTCCCGCAGCTGCGCGCACGAGCCGGGAGCCTGAGGGCACGCGACCTCATGCGCGAGTTGCGGGCGCGGGGATGGGTCGAGCGCGACCCACGACGTGGGAAAGGCAGCCACCGAGTCTTCTCGAAGCGCGGCCGTCGCCCGATCGCTGTCCCCTATAGGTCGAAGCGCGGCACCACGCATAGCATCCTGGCAGCGATCGCAGCCGATGAGGAGGCGGGTGATGGCTGACGAAGCAAGGATTGATGAGGCTGTGCGCGCGGCGCTCGCTGCTCCCTACACGCGGTTGCTCACGCGCGAAGACGACGGCGGGTACTCGGCGAGCGTGCTGGAGTTGCCAGGCTGCTATACGTCCGGTGACACCGCCGAGGAGACGATGGAGATGCTCGACGAGGCGATCGAGCTGTGGGTTGCGGTGGAAGTAGAAGACGGACACGACATCCCGCCGCCGTCGCGGGCCGTGGAGTTCTCCGGGCGCATCACACTGCGGCTCATCCCATCGATCCACGAGCGCGCGGCGCAGATGGCGCAGCACGAGGGCGTGAGCCTCAACCGCTACCTCGCCAACGCGATCAGCTTCTACGTCGGCCTCGGCAGTCCGCAGCCCGCGCCCGCACCCACCGCGACGAGTCGCCGACCTGAGTTGATGGCGGTGCGGGAGGAGCCGGGGCGGTGGAGCGACGACGAGGGCGGCGACCCGTAAGCCGCCGCCCCCCGTCCGGTCTGCCTCAGTCGGCGTCTAGCTACACCCGCTCGTAGCCCCGCACGACACGCACTTCAGGCACGTACCGTTGCGGACCATCATCATCTGGCCGCACTCCGGACACGGATCGCCCTCGAAGCCCATCTGCCTGGCCTGCAGCGTCCGGGTCGCCGTGTCGCTCATCTGCAGCGGCACCGTCGAGGTGGCCGTGGCCGCCTGGGCGGCCGGCTGGGCGCTGGCCGTCGCCGATGCGGCTTCGCCGCTCGGCTCGGGGGTGCGAGCCGCGACTGGCGCCGGGGCACTCGCGGCCGGTGCAGGCGGGTCTGCGACCGGCGCCTCGGCGACGTCGGCACCGCCGGCGATCGGGACCACGAGCTCCACGTTCGGCTCGGGGAGCGCCGGGGTCGGCTGAATGGTCGCGCCGTTCGAGGCGGGGGCCTCCGCGCCGGGGAAGGCCGACGCCTCGAACTCGTCCTCGGCGGTCGACGTGCTGGAGAGGTCGACCTGGCCGATGTGCGCCACGTCGTTGCGGCCGAGGTAGGTGACGGCCAGCTCGCGGAACACGTAGTCGATGATCGATGTCGCCATGTGGATGCGGTCGTTGCCGGTGACCATGCCGTTCGGCTCGAACTTCGTGAACAGGAACGAGTCCACGTAGGCCTCGAGCGGCACGCCGTGCTGCAGCCCGATCGAGACGGCGATGGCGAAGCAGTTCATCAGCGAGCGGAACGCCGCGCCGTCCTTCGACATCGAGATGAACAGCTCGCCCAGCGAGCCGTCCTCGAACTCCCCGGTGTGCAGGTAGATGGTGTGCCCGCCGACCCGCGCCTTCTGCGCGAAGCCGTTGCGGCGCGAGGGCAGCGAGACGCGCTCGCCGCGCAGCAACCCGACCGCCCGGCGCACCACCTCGCGCGCGTCGCGCGTGGGCAGCGCGCGCAGGATGCGCTCCGCCTCCTCGACGGCCATCTCGGGCGTGAGCGCGGCCGCGTCGGCTGGCGCCTCGCCGTCGAGGTCGTCGAAGTCCTCGTCCTCGTCGGCCCACTCGTCGAAGACGGTGGCGGCGAGGGGCTGCGAGAGCTTGGAGCCGTCGCGGTAGAGCGCGAGCGCCTTCAGCATCATGTCGGCGCCGGCGTCGTAGACCGCGACGACGTCCTGCACCGTGGCGTCCTCGGGCATGTTGATGGTCTTGCTGATCGCGCCGGAGAGGAACGGCTGCGCCGCCGCCATCGCGCGCACGTGCGCCATCGGCTCGATGAAGCGCGTGCCGTAGCGGCCGCAGCGGTTCGCGCAGTCGAAGACCGCGTAGTGCTCCTCGCGGAGGTGCGGGGCGCCCTCGATGGTCGCGCGGCCGGTGATGAAGTCGTTGGCCTCCTCGATCTGCGCGCGCGTGAACCCGAGCGCCTCGAGGATCGAGAGCGACGGGTCGGCGAGCTGCTCGTCGGAGAGCCCGAGCGTCTCGCGGCAGAAGTCATCGCCGAGCACCCAGCGGTTGAACGCGAAGGTGATGTCGAACGCCGACACCAGCGAGGCGTCGATGGTGTCGAGCACGCGGCGCGTGAAGCCCAGCTCCGCCAGCGTGTGGCGGTTGATGTGCGGTGCGCCCTCGAGGCCGCCGGTCCCGGCGCAGTAGCCGACGATGTCGTCGACCTCGCGGGGGCCGTACCCGAGCGCGCGCAGCGCCGACGGGACGGACTCGTTGATGATGCGGAAGTAGCCGCCGCCGGCGAGCTTCTTGAACTTCACCAGCGCGAAGTCCGGCTCTACGCCGGTGGTGTCGCAGTCCATGAGCAGCCCGATGGTGCCTGTGGGGGCGATGAGCGTGGTCTGCGCGTTGCGGTAGCCGTGCTCCTCGCCGAGCGCGAGCGCGTCGTCCCAGGCCTGCCGGGCCGCCTCGACGAGCGGCTCGGGGCAGTTGGCGGCGTCGAGGCCGCGCGGGAGCGCGGTCAGGCCCTCGTAGGCTCCCTCGGGGGCGTCGTGGGCGGCGCGGCGGTGGTTGCGGATCACGCGCAGCATTGCTTCGCGGTTCGCGTCGTACTCCGGGAACGGGCCGAGCTCGCGGGCCATCTCCGCCGAGGTGGCGTAGGAGACGCCCGTGAGCAGCGCGGTGTAGGCGCTGGTCTGCGCGAGCGCCTCGGGCGAGTCGTAGGGGATGCCCTGCACCATGAGCAGCGCGCCCAGGTTCGCGTAGCCGAGGCCGAGCGTGCGGTAGTCGTGGGAGAGCTGCGCGATGGCGGGGCTGGGGTACTGCGCCATCAGGACCGAGATCTCCAGCACGATGGTCCACAGCCGCGAGGCGTGCGTGTACGCCTCGGTGTCGAACGTGCGGGTCTCCTCGTCGTAGAAGCGCAGCAGGTTGAGCGATGCGAGGTTGCACGCCGTGTCGTCCAGGAACATGTACTCGGAGCACGGGTTCGAGCCGCGGATCGCGCCGCCGGCCGGCGCGGTGTGCCACTCGTTGATCGTCGTGTCGTACTGCACGCCGGGGTCGGCGGACTGCCACGCGGCGAGGGCGATGCGGTCCCAGAGCGCGCGCGCCGGGAGCGTCTTCGCCACCTCGCCGTCCGTGCGGCGCACCAGGTTCCACTCGCGGTCCTCGCGGACGGCGTCCAGGAAGTCGGCGGTGACGCGCACGGAGTTGTTGGCGTTCTGGCCGGAGACGGTCTGGTAGGCCTCACCCTGCCAGTCGGTGTCGAACTCGGTGAAGTCGATCACCTCGGCGTCGTGCTCGACGAGCTGGAGGACGCGCTGCACGTAGGCCTCGGGCACCGCGTCGCGGCGCGCGCGGCTCACCGCGCGGCGCAGCCGGCGGTTGTCGGCCGGGTCGAGGCCGTCGGCGGTGGCCTCGACGACGGCGCGGAGGCGCTTGCCGATCGTCTTGCTGCCGGTGACGAGGGCCGCGACCTTCTGCTCCTCGCTGGCCTTCCAGTCGATGAACTGCTCCACGTCGGGGTGGTCGGCGTCGACGATCACCATCTTGGCGGCGCGGCGCGTGGTGCCGCCCGACTTGATGGCGCCGGCGGCGCGGTCGCCGATCTTGAGGAACGACATCAGGCCGGAGGACTTGCCGCCGCCGGAGAGCGGCTCGTTCTCGCCTCGGATGTCGGAGAAGTTGGAGCCGGTGCCGGAGCCGTACTTGAAGATGCGCGCCTCGCGCGTCCACAGGTCCATGATCCCGCCGTCGCCGACGAGGTCGTCCGCGACCGACTGGATGAAGCACGCGTGCGGCTGCGGCCGCTCGTACGCGCTGGTCGAGCGCGACAGGTCGCCGGTGACAGGGTCGACGAACGAGTGGCCCTGGGCTGGGCCGGCGATGCCATAGGCCCAGTGCAGGCCGGTGTTGAACCACTGCGGCGAGTTAGGGGCGGCGCGCTGCGTCGCCATCATGTGGACCAGCTCGTCGTAGAAGGCGCGGGCGTCGTCCTCGCCGTCGAAGTAGCCGTGCTTCCAGCCCCAGTAGGCCCAGGTGCCGGCGAGGCGGTGGAAGACCTGGCGGGCGTCGGTCTCGCCGCCCCAGCCGGGTATCCCGGCTTCCGGGCCGAACGGGCCGTCCTCAGCTCCCGCCTCGGCGGAGGCAGGCTCGGCGCGCCACAGCCACGAGGGCACACCGTCCTCCTCGACGGTCGCGAGGTCGTCGGCGACGCCGGTCTTGCGGAAGTACTTCTGGGCCATGATGTCGACGGCCACCTGTGACCAGTCGGCGGGCATGGTGACGTGGGGCCCCCCGCAAAAGGCCGCCCCCGCCGGGGGGGGGAAGGGCGCGGGCCAGGAAACGCAACCCCCCCCCCACGGAGGGGGCGGGGCGCGGGGGGTTAAAAGAAGAT
>VXMU01000022.1:26100-31851 GCA_009840945.1 Chloroflexota bacterium
GGGGGGGCGGGGGCCGCGCTGGCTGCCGGCGCGCGCGGCCGCCGGCGCGCCCCCCCCACCCCCGCCCCCGGGGGGGGGGGGTGGCCGGGGCCCCCCCCCCCCCCCCCCCCCCCCCGTCCGGGTTGACGATGCGCGAGTCCCTCGAAGCGAACCGGACGCCCTCGTAGGGGTCCTGGCCGGTGGTGGTAAAGCGTCGATCGATGCGCATGGTGGCCCCCGTGCTGTACGGCGGGGGCCGGACGGAGCGTATCTGCCCAACCCCCGCGGCAGTGTTCCTGCGGGTCAAATGATCACGCGTATGCCCAGCTACGCGGTAAACTCGCAGGGGGGAGCATCATCGGGGACGCGACGGGATTTGTCAAGCAAGTGATAACGCGAATAAGCCGTTATGCGAGGGACGTTACCCACTCCCCCAGATTGCAGCGATCGGCACCCTCAGTCGGCGTCCTCGATCCGGGCCGCGAGCCTTCGATCCGCCAGCAAATCCGCCACGAGGTCGAGCCCCGCGAGGTCGCCGCGGACGCGGCCGAGGAGTTGCTCGCGCGTGAGTAGCACCAGGCCGTCGTCTGTCTCGAGCAGCATCAGCTGAGCGCCTTCTTCGATGCCCGCTCGCGCCAGCACACCCGCGGGCAACACGACCTGCCCGCCCTCACCCACGACGACCGTGTGCGTCTCGTCCATGCATCAACCGTACCACCGACGGGGTCCGAGACCTCAGTGCACTGCTGCGCCGTCGCGCTACCCGCTCCCGACAATCGCTTCGAGGTCGTCCGGCTGCTTCGGGATGTCGCCGGACAGGACCCGCGAGCCGCTGCGCGTGACCAGCACGTCGTCCTCGATGCGCACGCCGATGCCTCGTAGCCGCCGAGGCACGCCGCGGATGCCGCGCGCGAAGTACAGTCCGGGCTCCACGGTCAGCACCATGCCCGGCCGTAGCTCCACCGACTCCTCGCCCTCGCGGTAGCGACCGACGTCGTGCACGTCCATGCCCAGCCAGTGCGAGGTGCCGTGCATGAAGAACGGCCCGAACGCGCGCTCCTCGATGAGGCCCGCAACGTCGCCGGACAGCACGCCGAGGTCGACGAGACCCGTCGTGAGCACCTCGGTCGCCTTGTCGTGCACGTCGTGGAAGCGGACGCCGGGCCGGACCAGCGCGATCGCCTGCTCCTGCGCCTCCAGCACCAGCTCGTACACGTCGCGCGCGGCGGCCCGGAACCGGCCGTCGACAGGGTAGGTGCGCGTCACGTCGGCGCCGTAGAAGTCGAACTCGGCGCCCGTGTCGACGAGCAGCAACTCGTCGCGCGCCATCTCGGCGCGGTTGGCGGTGTAGTGCAGCGTGCAGGCGTTCGCGCCGGCCGCCACGATCGAGGGGAAGCCGTCGCGCGGTGAGCCCAGGCGGCGGTACTCGGACTCGAGGATCGCCTGTACCTCGTACTCGTGCATGCCGGGCCGCGTCGCGCGCATGGCCGCCTCGAGGCCCGCGCCGGTGATGTCAATGGCGCGTTGGAGCGCGGCGACCTCCTCGCGCGACTTGATCAGGCGCTGCTCGGCCACGAGCGGGGCGGGGTCCATGACCGCCTCGATGGGTGGTGCGCCGCCCTGTGCCGCGGCCCGGCGCGCCGCGACGAGGCGCGACAGCAGCCGCTCCACGCGCTCGTCGGTGCCGAGCGAGAAGTACACCGTCCCCGCGCCGCCGAGGAGCTGCGGGAGCCGTTGCTCCAGCTCCTCGATGGGATACGCCGCGTCGGCGCCGAGCTGTTCGACCGCCCCCTCGACGCCGAGGCGCGCGCCGACCCAGATCGCCTGGGCGGGGTCGTAGGGCCGCACGAAGAGCACGAAGGGCTCCTCGTGGCCGGGGCGCAGCACGGCGACGGAGTCGGGCTCGTCGAAGCCGGTGAGGTAGTAGAAGGACGAGGGCTGCCGGAACGGATGCTCGACGTCGCCGTTGCGCAGCGCGTCGTGCCCGGAGGCGAAGACCGCGGCGCTGCCCGCGCGGAGGCGTCGCAGCAGCCGGGAGCGTCGCCGCGCGAAGGTCTCGGCCGGGAATGCATCGGAGGTCATCGTTGGCTGATCCTTGCACTGGCCGCGTACAGCATGCCAAGTCCTATCACGCCGGCGAGGACCGAGGCGATGAAGATCCCGACCTTCGCCTGGGTGAGCAGCAGCTCCGCCTCGAACGACAGCTCGGTCACGAACAGCGCCACGGTGAAGCCGATGCCCGCGACGAGGCCGATAGCGAAGATGCCGAGCCATGTGACGCCCGCGGGCAGCTCCGCGCCGAGGCGCACCGCGATCCACGTCGCGAGCGTCACGCCGACGGGCTTGCCGACGAGCAGCCCGAGCCCAATCCCGAGCGCCAGGGGCGAGGACATCGACTCCTCGAGCGCCCCGCCGCGCAGGTCCACACCCGCGTTGGCGAAGGCGAAGAGCGGGACCACGAGGAACGCCGACCACGGCAGCAGGCGGTGCTCGATGCGGTCGAGGGGCGAGATCGCCCGGTCGCTCAGCTCCGACAATGTGAGCAGCGCGCCGACACGGTCGTGATGGCGACGCTCCACGTCCTCCTCCTGTTCGATGACCCGAATGCGCCGCATCAGGGCTTCGATCAGGTCGGGCATCACCGTGCTGCGATACAAGGGTTGCAGCGGGGTCATGATGCCGAGGGCGACGCCGAGGATCGTCGGGTGGATTCCGGACTCATGCGCCGTGGTCCACGCGAAGAGTCCGACCACGACATACAGCAGGATGGGTTCGATCCCGTTCCTGTTCATCAGGTAGACCAGCACGAGCAGGCCGACGGTGATGCCGAGCGCGGTGAGGTTGATGTCCTCGGTGTAGAAGACCGCAATCACGGCGATCGCCCCGATGTCGTCGACGATCGCGAGCGCGAGCAGGAGCACCTTCAGCCCCGCGGGGACCCGCGCTCCGACGATCGTGATCACGCCGACGGCGATGGCGATGTCGGTCGCCATCGGGATGGCCCAGCCCTGGCGGGCCGTGGGGTCGTCGACGATGGCGAAGAAGATGAGGACCGGGACGACCATCCCGCCGGCCGCGGCCGCGATCGGCGCCCAGACCTTGCGGCCGCCTGCCAGCTCGCCGGCCACGACCTCGCGCTTGATCTCCATCCCCACGACGAAGAAGAAGATCACCATCAGGCCGTCGTTGACCCAGTGCTGCAGCCCGGTGTCGAGATGGAAGAAGCCGAGGTCGACCGCGATGTGGTAGTGGATGAAGTCGTCGTAGTAGCTCGACAGCGCCGTGTTCGCCGCGATCATCGCGAGCACGACTGCAATGACGATGACAATGCCGCTCGCCGCCTCGGTGCTCCCGAACTCCTCGAGGGGACGGACAAGGCGGTAGATGCGTTCGCGGCGAGCGGCGCGAGCGGCGTTCAGCATGGCCTCATCGATCGGCTGGGTCATGGGGCGCGCCTCAAACCGGTGGGTTCGGCCGGCCGGATGTAGTCATCCTCGCCGGTCACGGGTCCGGGCTGCGCTCGACGTTAGCCGCGGGTCGCGCCGGGCAGGCGGTAGACCCGCTTGCTGCCGTCGCTGCCGACGATGATGCGGCCCTCGCGCTTGAGCACGCGCAGTGCGGAGGCGAGGTGCGCGCCGCTGAGGCCGGGGATCTCCTTGGCGAGCTGCGGCTTCGTCTTCTGCTCGCCATCTCCCAGCGCGTCCATGATCTGCTCCTGGAGCTCCGCGACGACCGCCATGCCATGTCTCCCGTATGCGTCGAGTGCGTCTTGCCGCTGACAGTCTGCCGGAGCCGGGCCCGGCGATCCACTCCCCCAATGCTGCCTCGCTGCCCCGCGCAGCGTGGTGCCCCCGGGAGGATTCGAACCTCCGCACAGGGATTAGGAATCCCTTGCTCTGTCCCCTGAGCTACGGGGGCGCTGGCTGCCTTCCAATGCCGCGACCGCGCCGCCCTCAAGCGGCCGGCCGGCACGCCCGGCGGCGCGACGTTCGAGGCCTACCCGGCGCCGTCGCCTTCGGCCTGCGAGGCCGGGACGAAGCGCATCGAGAGCGAGTTCACGCAGTGGCGCGTGTTCTTCGACGTGAAGCCCTCGCCCATGAAGACGTGGCCCAGGTGCCCGCCACAGGCCACGCACTCGATCTCCGTGCGAAACCCGTCCGGGTCGGGCAGGCGTCGCACCGCGCCGGGGACCTCGTCGTCGAAGGCCGGCCAGCCGCAATGCGCGTTGAACTTGTCCTCGGAGCGGTAGAGCTCCGCGTTGCAGCGACGACAGATGTACGTCCCGGCCTCGTAGAAGTCGTCGTACTCGCCGCTGAAGGGCGGCTCCGTGCCCTTGTGCTCGATGACGTAGCGCTCCATCGCGTTGAGCTCGTTGTGCTTCGTCGTGGTCATGCCGGTGTCCCTCCGTGCACTGCTCGATCCAGTGTACGGCGGCGCGGGCGCGCGTAGCGTCCATCGAGGGGGCAGGCCGGGCCGGGCGGTCAGCGCGGCCGCAGCTCGATGCCGCCGGGCGAGTCGGGGTCGACCACGAGCGCGGCGTCGCCCCGCAACCACGCGACGATCGCGTTGCCGACGAGGTCGCCGCGCCAGCCGGACAGCAGCGGGAGGTCGGGCGGCGTGTCGCGGTCGCCCTCGAGCCACCAGCGCACGACGGCCTCGATGTCGCTGCGGGGCCCGACGAAGCGCGGCGCGACGTTGGCGCCGAGCGCGCGAGCACGTACCAGGCCGTGGAGCGCCGCGGCCCAGACCTCGCCCTGCGGCGGGAGCGGCTTGCGCGCCCGGTCCCGCTCCGGCGGGTCGTCGCGGCCCTCGCGGATCGCGCGGATGAGCGCCGCGCCGTGGCGTCGCACCAGGCCCGCGTCGACGCCGCGCACCGAGCGCAGACCGTCGTCGGAGCCGGGGGCGGCGCGCGCCAGCTCCAGCAGCGAGCGGTCGTTGAGCACGCGCGAGGGCGGCCGATTGGCGCGCAGCGCCTCGCGCTCGCGCCACGCGGCGAGTTGCCGCAGCGCGCCCAGGGGCCGCGAGCGCAGCCCGGACCAGCCCTTGACCCGCCGGTACGCCTCCTCCGGCGGGGGCCGGCTCGCGGCGGTCTCGGCCAGGCGGTCGCACTCCTCGAGCACGGCCTGGAGCCGCCCGTCGGCGTCGAGGGCGGCGCGCTGCCTCGCCCAGATGGTGGCGAGGTAGCGCACGTCGTCGAGGGCGTAGACGAGCTGCTGGTCGGTGAGGGGCCGGCGCAGCCACTCAGTGTACTGCGAGCCCTTCTCGAGCTGCACGCCGAGCGTGCTCTCGACGAGCGGCGCGTAGCCGATCTGGTCGCCGTAGCCGAGGAACGCCGCCGCGATCTGCGTGTCCCGCAGGGCGCGGGCGCGCACCGAGAAGCGGTGCGCGAGGATCACCAGGTCGCCCTGCGCGGCGTGCGTGACCGTCTCGATCTCCGGGTCGCCGACGAGCGTGAGCACGGGCGCGGGGTCGACCACGAGCGGGTCGATGGCGGCTACCTCGAGCGCCTCGGTCCCGCTGCCGCCGTCCCACCCGACCTGCACGAGGCCGAGCTCGGGGACATAACGGTTCTCGGGGACGAACTCGAGGTCGAGCGTGAAGGCGCCTGCCGCGCGGATCGCCTCGGCGACCGCCTCGACGCCGTCAGGGGTGTCGACCAGCGCGTCGTCAGGCAGGGCGTCGGCGGAGTCGTTGGTACGGTCGGGTCGGTGTGTGGTGGAGGCGAGGGGATTCGAACCCCTGACCTCGGCATTGCGAACGCCGCGCTCTCCC
>VXMU01000037.1 GCA_009840945.1 Chloroflexota bacterium
GCCCGCCCCGCCCCTCCCTCGTACGATACGGCCGACGCGCAGGAGGCCCACCATGTCCGAAGAGGTCGTACGGCCGCGCATCCGCGGCTTCATCTCGCTGACCGCTCACCCCGACGGCTGCGCCGCCAACGTGCGCAAGCAGGTCGAGGTCGCCCGCGCGATGGCGGGCGAGGGCGCGGGCGGCGACGGCCTCCGACACGTCCTCGTCGTCGGGTCGAGCACCGGCTACGGGCTTGCGAGCGCGCTCTGCGCCACCTTCGGCTACGGCGCCGAGACGCTCGGCGTCTGCCTCGAACGACCGTCCGAGGACGACAAGGTCGCCTCCGCGGGCTGGTACAACCTCGCCGAGGCGCATCGCCTCGCCGCCGACGAAGGCCGCGCGCTGCACACCATCAACGGCGACGCGTTCTCCCACGAGGTGAAGCAGCAGGTGGTCGACCTCCTGCGGGCGCGGGGCGCACAGCTCGACCTCGTGGTCTACAGCCTCGCGTCGCCGGTGCGGCAGGACCCCGACAGCGAGACGACGTGGCGCAGCGTGCTCAAGCCCATCGGCGAGGCGTACACCGGCAAGAGCATCGACCTGCGCCGCGGCCAAGTCGTCGACGCGCACATCGACCCCGCAGACGCGGACGAGATCGCCTCGACGGTGCGGGTGATGGGCGGCGAGGACTGGCGGCTGTGGATCAAGGCGCTGCGCGACGGCGGCGTGCTCGCCGAGGGCGCACGCACGGTGGCGTTCAGCTACATCGGCCCCGAAGTCTCGCACGCCATCTACCGCCACGGCACCATCGGCCGCGCCAAGGAAGACCTCGAAGCCTCGGCGGCGGGTCTGCGCGCCGAGCTGTCCGCGGGCGGCGGCGGGGCGTGGGTGAGCATCAACAAGGCCGTCGTCACGCAGGCGTCGGCCGCCATCCCGGGCGTCCCGCTCTACATGAGCATGCTCTTCGACGTGATGAAGGCCGAGGGCACGCACGAGGGGCCGATCGAGCAGATCGCGCGGCTCTACCGCGACCACCTCGCGCCCGGCGTCGCGCCGTCCACCGACGAGGAGGGCCGCATCCGCCTGGACGACCTCGAGATGCGCGACGAGGTGCAGTCCGAGGTCTCACGCCGCTGGGCGGAGGTCACGACCGAGTCGCTGGACGACCTCACGGACTTCGCCGGCTACCAGCGCTACTTCGAGCAGCTCTTCGGCTTCTCCGTCGACGGCATCGACTACGACGCACCGACGGAGATCCACCGCACGCTGGCGTAGCCCGCCGGTCGGACGGGTCGAGGGGCTACGAGGTGCCCTCGCCCAGCAGGTCGGAGAGGTCTACCAGCCCGTCCGTCTCCGCGATCCGTGCGCGCACGGCAGCGAGCGCGGCGTCGTCGGCACCCGCGAGGGCGGCGCGCGCCGCGTTGAACAGCTCGGGCGCCGGCAGCAGGGCGTACGAGGTCGCCTCGGCGGCCACGCGCAGGGACTCGGCGTACGGCTCCTCGCGGCGGTCCGGAGCCTGCATCCGCTCGCCGTTGACGACGATGAGGCCGCGGGGGGCGCTGCCCTCGCTCTCGATGCGTGCATCGAGGCGCGTGCGCAGGCGGTAGTGGGCCGCCATCCCGACGGTCGCCTCGGAGCCCTCGACCTCCAGCTCGATGCGCGCGCCGTCGGCCTGGAGCACCGGCGCGTCGTCGATCTCGCGGACCGCGAACCCGAGCAGTTCGAGGCAACGCCGCACCGCGGGCAGGAGGGCGTGCGTGCCCTCGGTCCACAGCACGTCGCGGACGCGGCGCAGCGGATCGGCCTCCGCCTCGGCACCGTCACGCTGCTCCTCGGCGCGCCGGACAAGCTCCCGCGCGCGCTCCGCTTCGGCCTCGCGCTCGTCGAGGCCCGGCACCGGTTCCCGGTCCGCCCAGGGTGGGCGATCGCCCCCCGAGCGGCCGAGGTGCTCCTCGACGGCCGCGACGATGGCCGTCGCCTGCGCGCGTCCGGCGTCGCCGCCGTGGGTGCGCGGCGCCGGCAGGAACACCACCGACCCGCCGAGCACCGGAAACTCGACGCCCACCGGGGCCCCGCCGGCGCTGCGTGCGAAGACATGAGCGGCGTCGGCGAAGCCGCGCACGCGCTCGTCGAACCACGCGCGGTACAGCACGTCGTCGCGCACCGCGTCGACGTAGCGGGTGAACGGATGGGCGGGGTCGGAGACGGCCACCTCCGTGCCCTCGCCCCAGCGGATCAGCTCGGCGTCCCAAGCCAGGCCGGGCGGGGCGGGGAGGAAGAAGTAGCGGTCGATCCCGGGGAACCCCGCGACGCCCGTGATCATCGCCTGCGAGTGCATGAACACGACGACGAGCGCGCCGCGCTCGAGCGCGCGCACAAACTCGTCGTGGCGGCGTCGCAGTACCTCGGACGCCGCGATCCCCTCGCCCGCACCCCCGTTCAAGACCTGCGTGTCGGCGTGGGTCGTGTGGTCGGCGGAGGCGTCGAGGAGCTCGCGGATCCTCGTGAAGACGCCCTCCGGGTCGATGGCGATGGCGTCGTAGTCGAAGACGGCGGGCGCGTTGAAGACCGAGTGGTTGTCGACGCGCCGGTCGGGCAGGGCGCGTCCCAGGGAGAGCAGGCGCACGAGTCGGCTCCTTCCGACGACGATGGTAGCAGGGCGCGCCGTTGCGGCATCGAGCACGTCGGTACGACGCGCTTTGACGCTGACGGCGCCCGCTCCCTACGATCGGGGTGGTCGTGCTAGGCGGGGAGCTAGCGGTGCCCTGTAACCCGCAATCCGCTCAGCGGGGCTGAATGCCCGCCCGAGGGTTGTTACACGAGGACTGCCGACATAAAGCGGCGTTGAGAGCCTGGTCCTGCGCGGCGATGCCCGGCCAACCCCGTCAGGGTCGGAAGGCAGCAGCGGTACGTCGGTCACATCGGGCGCCGCAGGGGCGCCGGGCTTGAGCTGGCTCATGAACGCAAGCTCGCTGTGCAACTCAAGGGCGGGGCACGACCGTTTCGACTCCCGCCGCCGTGGGGCGGGGGGGCCCCCCCCGCCCGGGGGTGACCCCCCCCCGGGGAACACCCGGGGGGGGGGGGCCGACGGGGCCCCCCCCCCGCCCCCCGCCGCCGCCCGGC
>VXMU01000102.1 GCA_009840945.1 Chloroflexota bacterium
CGGCGTGGGGGTTGCCGCGGCGGGCGCGCGCTGCGAGTGGCGGCCGGCGCCCACCGCGCCGCCCCCCGCCACCCGCCGAGGGGCCGGTCTCGCCGGAGCTGGCCGCGCTGCGCGAGCAGCACGAGGCCGTCCGGGAGGCCGCACGGGAGCAGCACCGCGTCGCCGGCGCGCTCCTCAGCTCGCGCTGCGAGTTCAAGAGCTTCGAGGGCGACCGGGTCGAGATCGGCTTCCAGTCGCAGCTCCTCGTCGAGAAGGCGCTCGGCGACCGGGAGGTCCTGGAGGCGCTGCGCGCAGCCGTCGGCGGCGTAGTGGACCGTGCGGTCGACGTCGTGCCGGTGGTCTGGGAAGCGCTGCAGCGCAGCGCGCCGCCGCCCCAACAGCGCGCCGACGACGCACCGCCGCCCGCGCCGCCTGCCGGCGAGGCGCCGCCGGCTGCGTCGGCGAGCGCGGCGGGGGCGGGTGGCGGGCATCTCGTCGAGGAGGCGCTGAAGCTCGGCGCCGTACCGGTCGAGGAGTAGACCGCTGGACGCCCTCGTCGCCCGGGGAGCGCTCCCATGAACGAGTCGCCGCACGGCTCCTCGGCGATCACGCGGCTCGTCGAGTCGTTTCACCGCTTGCCGGGCATCGGCCCGAAGTCTGCGCAGCGGCTCGCGTACCATGTGCTGCGAGCGCCCGAGGAGGAGGCGCGGGCCTTGGCCGAGGCGTTGCTCGACGTGAAGCAGCGCGCCGTCCTGTGTGGCGCCTGCCAGCAGATCAGCGACACCGACCCGTGCGCCGTCTGCGACGACAGCCGCCGCGACCACACCGTGATCTGCGTCGTCGAGGAGCCGCTCGACCTCGTCGCGATCGAGCGCACGAACGGCTACCACGGGCTCTACCACGTCCTACACGGCGCAATCTCGCCGGCTGACGGCGTCGGACCCGAGGACCTCAAGATCTCCGAGCTGCTCGCCCGCCTCCGCCGCAACGAGGGCGACGACTCGGACGACGTGACCGAGGTCATCGTCGCCACCAACCCGAACCTCGAGGGCGAGGCAACGGCGATGTACCTCGCACGGCTGCTCGAGCCGCTCGGCGTGCAGGTCACGCGGCTCGCGCGCGGGCTGCCCGCCGGCGCCGACCTCGAGTACGTCGACAACGTGACGCTCGAGCGGGCGCTCGCTTTCCGGCAGTCGGTCGAGTAGCAGCGTGCCCGCCCGCGTCCCGCGCGTGACCAAGACCGAGGCGGTCGTGCTGAAGCGTCGGCGCTTCGGCGACTCCGACCGCATCGTCACGCTGCTCACGCCGGCCCGCGGCAAGCTCGACGCGATCGCGAAGGGCGCACTGCGACCTCGCAGCAAGCTCGCGGGCCACCTCGAACCCATGACCCACGTCGAGGTCGTGCTGGCGCACGGCCGGACGCTGGGCATCGTGACGCAGGCGCAGACGATCGAGCCGTTCGCTGCGCTGCGCGACGACCTCGAACGGCTCAGCGCCGGGCTCTACCTGCTCGAACTCGCGGACCGCTTCACCGTCGAGGAGGCCGAGGCGGACGCGGCGTACGTGCTGCTGCTGACTGCGCTGCTCAGGCTGCTGCGGGGCGACGGGCAGCAACTCGTCGTGCGCAGCTTCGAGCTCGCGTTGCTGGAGGCGACGGGGTTCCGCCCGGAGTGGCAGCGCTGCGCGGCGTGCCGCGCCGAGGTGGCCGCGGACGGCCTCGTGTGGTCCCCGCTCGCGGGCGGGCTGCTGTGCGAGCGCTGCCGCGAGTCGCACCCGGAATCGGAGCGCATCGACGTCTCGGTGGTGAAGGTGCTGCGGCTCATCCAGGACGCGCCGTACGAGGAGGCCGCGCGTGTGCGGCTCAACCAGCGCGTCGCCGCCGGCATGGAGGGCGTGATGCATGACCTCGTGCGCGCGATGGCGGAGCGCGACCTAGGGAGCGCGCGCTTCCTGGCCGCCGTGCGCCACACGCGCCCGGGTAATGACGTGGGCGACGACTCGTCGTCGGAAGACCCGGCATCCCTCAATGGCGACGTAACGTATACTCCGCAGGAGCCACAGGGGGCCTCGGGCCAGACGGGGAGCTGACACACCATGCCGCTGTACGAGTACTACTGCGAACCCTGCGACGGCATCTTCGAGCTGATCCGGCCGGTCAGCCGGTCCTCGGACCCGCAGCCCTGCCCCGTCTGCGACGGCGACGGCGAGCGCCTCATGCCGACGCAGGTCCACGCCTTCACGATGCGCGGCGGCATGCCGCGGCGCATCCCCGACAAGGGCCTGTACTGGACCACCAAGGGCCAGTCCACCCAGCCCATGACCAGCAGCGACCTCAAGAAGATCGAGCCCTTCCTCGTGAAGGAGGAGAAGGTCCGCCGCGCGAGCACCGTCATGTCCCCCGAGGAGATCGAGGCCGGCGCTCCCCCGCCCCTCGAGGTGCGCGAGCGCGTCAAGGGCTCGAAGTCGCGCGGCCGTAGGCTCGCCGAGGAGTCCGAGGCGACCGCGCAGTAGCCTCCCGATCACCAGGCACACACGTATCGAGGCGGGCGCACGGCCCGCCTCGACGGTGTGTCGGCCGACCGGCCGGGCTACTCGAACGTCGCGGTCGCGAAGACGACCGAGAACGCTCGGCAGTAGACCACGGCGGAGCGGAACGAGTCCGGGTCGACGTCGAGCGGGACGTCGTAGTTCACGGAGCCGCTCGTCGCCTTGATCTCGCTCAGGTTGATGGCGCCGTCGACGTGGACGTCGCCGTCGGGGTCCGGTGTGAGGTAGATGAACAGGTCCGGGCCGTTCCGCACCTCGAAGTCCTGGAAGCGCAGGATCAGCTCGCCGTCGGGGCCGCGCACGAGCAGCACCTGGCCGCTCGCCGTGTGGAACGAGTCGGAGCCGATGAGCTCGCCCATCGCGATCAGCTCGCCCATGCCCGTCGCCTGTGTCGCCTCGGGAGTCGCGGTGGCGGTGGATGCCGCGGGGGTGGCCGTGGCGTCGTCGCCCGCATCGGGCGTCGCGGTCGCGGCGGCCAGGAAGCGCTGGAGCTTATTCACAAAATACGCTGCCCGCGAACGTACGGGGGGAGAT
>VXMU01000067.1 GCA_009840945.1 Chloroflexota bacterium
GGCCCGCGTCGTCGAGCAGCGAGCCCGCGATCTCCTCGATGTGCGGGCGCAGGCCCTCGATGGCGCGAGGGGTGAAGGCGCGGTTGAGCAGCGTGCGCAGGCGGGTGTGGACCGGCGGGTCGGAGTTGAGCACCGTCGGCACCTCGCCCAGCGGGAACTCGCGGCGCTGCTGCTGCAGCACGGTCGCGAGCTGGCCGGACGCGGTGTCGGAGCTCGATGAGAACGTCGCCTCGTCGCGGAGCACGCGCTCGCAGTCCTCGTACGCGGTGAGCACCCACGCCTGGAGTGCGGCGCTGAAGTGGACGGGGTCCTCGGCGCGCAGTGCGGCGTAGGCCGGATAGGGATTGGCCTGGTACGAGGGCAGGAATGGATTGAAGACCGCCATCGCCTACGATCGTAACGCACTGGCCCGCCACGTCGAGGGGATGACGTGATGACACAGCCACCGATCGGCGAACCGCCGCGCCCGCCCTCGGGCCGCTGGCGGCGCTTCGTGCCGATGGCGGCGACCGTGGTGCGGCTGTGGCTGCGCTGGCGCTGGCTGCGCATCATGCGGCGGCTGCGCCGCTCCGAGCTGCCCGAGGAGACCGCGCGCTTCCACCTCGCCGCCGCGCGCGCCATCGTCCGCCGCTCCGTGCGGCAGCAGGGCCTGATCATCAAGGCCGTGCAGTTCCTGGGCAGCCGCGCCGACATCCTCCGCGAGGAGTACGTCGAGACACTGTCGATGGTCCACGACGCCGTCCCGCCCCGCCCGTGGGATGAGATGCGGCCGCTCATCGAGCGAGAGCTCGGCGGGCCGGTCGACGAGTTGTACGCCGAGTTCGACCGCGACCCCGTCGCCGCAGCCTCGCTCGCGCAGGTCTACCGCGCGCGGCTGCACGAAGGCACCGACGTGGCCGTGAAGGTGCAGTACCCCGGCATCGACCGCATCGTCGGCTGGGACATCGAGACGATCCGCTGGCTGACCAACATCTGGGCGCGCATCGAGACGGTCATCGACTTCCGCCCGCTCGCGCAGGAACTCGAACGCAACGCGCCCGACGAGATCGACTTCGAGCACGAGGGACGGGCCGCCGAGGAGATCGCGGAGCTCCTCGCCGACCGCGACGACGTCGTGGTGCCCGGCATCTACTGGGAGCGATCGAGCCTCCGCGTCCTGACGATGGACTACCTCGACGGCATCAAGATCACGCACGTCGACGAGCTACGCGAGCTGGGCGTGGACACTGCGGCGATCGCCGACTCGCTGATCGACATCTACAACGTCACGATCCTGCGCCACGGCATGTTCCACGCCGACCCGCACCCCGGGAACCTGTTCGTGCTGCCGCCGAGGGACGGAGAGCCGGCCCGCATCGGCCTCGTCGACTTCGGGCTCACGAAGCGGCTGCCGGACGAGTTCCGGCAGCAGGTGGTGGTGCTGACCAGCGCGATCATCGCCCAGCACCGCGCCGAGATCTCGAACGTCATGGAGGACATGGGCTTCCGCACACGCGTACCCGACGAGGAGACCTACTACGAGCTGGGCGAGGCGTTTCTCGGCGGCGTGCTGCGTTCCGGGCAGGCCTACGCGGACCAGCAGATGTTCGCGGAGGTCAATGTGCGGATGGGTCGCGTGCTGCGCGCCAACCCGCTCGTCGAGGTGCCCGGCGACGTGGTGCTGATCGCGCGCGTCATGGGGCTGCTCTCCGGCATCGGGCGCTCGCTCGACTCGGAGACGGACCTCATGGATGCCATCCTGCCCTACCTCGAGGAGGAGTCGGCCGCCCCCGCACGGACGACGTAGCGCGAACACCCCATCGGCTCGCCACACGTGCCGTCTCCCCCTCGGCGCACTCCCCCCGCGCGCCTACGTTGTCGTGCGAGCGTGGAGGGGGTTGGGCTCGTGGCGGGATGGATGCCGGACGTCGAGCGCGTGCCGACGGCTGCCGTGGGCGGCGAGATCACGCCGCGCGGCGTCATGTCGCACGTCATGCAGGGCTGGCAGGCGACGATGATCCGCTGGGCCCGCGAGCGTCCGAGGGTCACTCCGAAGTCCGCGCACTTCACCATCGGCCGCGACGGCCGCATCGTCCAGCATGTCCCGATCCGCCGGCAGGCGTGGCACGCGGGACGCCTCGACCCCGGCGAGCCGCCGCGGTGGTCGCTGCTGCCGCCCGGCGCCAACCCGAACGACTACGCGATCGGCATCGAGCACGAGGGCTTCAGCGGCGAGCCGTGGCCGGACGCGCAGGTGCAGGCGACCATCCGCGTGCATCGCTGGCTGTTCGCCGAGCTCGGCCTCGTGCCGTCCGAGGAGACCGTGATCGGCCACTTTGTGACCGCGCCCGCCTCGCGCGCCGCAGACCCCGGCCCCACGTGGCCCCGCGCCCGCATCCTCGACGCGCTGCGCGACGGCGACTCCCCGGCCGTGCTCACCCGCGCCGACTACGACCGGGCGGCGCTCCGCGCCTTCCTCGGCGTGCGCGAGCACTCCTACCGCGTTCGCGAGGACGAGCGGTGGCAGTACATCGAGATCCGCCGCCCCATGCCGACGACGGACAGAGCGTCGAGGGGTGGCTAGGTTGCGGTGCGGCCCTCGCGGAGCATGAGCAGGCGCATGCGCTTCACGCGCCGGCGCAGCGCGTCGGCGCCGAGGATGGTGGGGTCGCCGACCTCGTCGTGGCGGAAGACGCCGCGCACGATGAGGTCCTTGACCTCCTCGACCAGGTCTTCGCGGGACATCTCGTCGACGTAGCGGCTCATCGGTCCGTCCGATGCCGCCGTGGGCTGCCTAGCGGCGACCGGCGACCCGGCCGTACGGGTTGTTCATGCGCTCGGCCATCGGGACGCAGTCCGGGCAGACCACGGACTTCTCGCGGAACATCACGCCACCCTTGGTGACGTACGACCCGCAGAACACGCACTTCCCCTCGATGCCGCCCTCGCCGTACTTGTAGAGGCCCTTCGAGGGCTCGTCGGCAGCGGCAGCGGGGGGCCCCCCCCCCCCGGCGCCGCGCGCCCCGCGGGGGGGGCCGCGCGGCGCCCGGCGCGGGGGGCCCCGCGCGCGGGGGGCGGGGG
>VXMU01000056.1 GCA_009840945.1 Chloroflexota bacterium
GGGCTGGGAGGCTGGCTCTGGCGGGGGTGGCGGTCCGGTAGGCGTCGCTCGTCACTCGACGCTCGGTATACTCGGTATCGGCGCGCCTTCCCCGACATGGCCGCCGTTCCGTTGCTCCGAGAGGTACCGATGACTACCGAGCCCGTCGCCGTGCGCGACAGCCTGACTCAGGAGGAGGCCGTCGCGCGCGCCGAGCGCGTCAGCGATGTCTCCTACGACATCCACCTCGACCTCACCGGCGGCGCCGCGCGCTACCGCGGCGACGTCACCATTCGCTTCGCGCTCTCCGGGGGTGGTGGTGGTGACGGCGACGTCTTCCTCGACCACACCGGGGGCGGCATCGAGACCCTCGAGGTGAACGGCGCGGCCGTCGAGCCGGACCAGACCGAGTACCGGCTGACGCTGCCTGGCGGCGCCCTCGCCGCCGAGAACGTGGTGCGGATCGTCTACGAGCACGACTACGACCACACCGGCGACGGCTTCCACCAGTTCATCGACCCCGAGGACGGCGGCGAGTACCTCTACACCAACTTCGAGCCGTACAACTGCCACCGCCTCTTCCCCTGCTTCGACCAGCCCGACCTCAAGGCGAGCTACGCGCTGACCGTCGACGCGCCCGCCGAGTGGGAGCTGATCGCGAATACGAGCGAGGCCGCGCGCGAGGAGCTGCCCGACGGGCGGCTGCGCCGCCGCTTCGAGCGGACCGAGCGCTTCTCGACGTACCTGTTCGCGCTCATCGCGGGGCCGTACCACGTCGCGCGGGACGACCACAACGGGATCCCGCTCGGCTTCTACTGCCGCGGCTCCCTCGCCCCGTACCTCGACACCGACGAGCTGTTCGAGGTGACCAAACAGGGGCTTACGTTCTTCGCCGACTTCTTCGGATACGAGTACGCGTTCCACAAGTACGACCAGGTCTTCGTGCCCGAGTTCAACTTCGGTGCGATGGAGAACGTCGGCGCCATCACCCACTCCGAGCGCATGGTCTTCCGCGACCCGCCGACCGAGAACCAGCGCCTCGGCCGCGCCGAGGTGATCCTCCACGAGATGGCGCACATGTGGTTCGGCGACCTCGTCACCATGCGCTGGTGGAACGACCTCTGGCTCAACGAGAGCTTCGCCACCTACATGGCCTACCTCGCGCTGGTCGAGGCGACCCGGTTCCAGGCGGCGTGGCTGGCGTTCAACTCCGGCATGAAGGCGTGGGCCTACCGCCAGGACCAGCTCGTCACTACTCACCCCATCGCCGGCCAGGTGCCGGACACCGACGCCACGTTCCTCAACTTCGACGGCATCACTTACGGCAAGGGCGCGGCCGTGCTCAAGCAGCTGGTCGCTGCCGTCGGCATGGAGGCGTTCCGAGACGGCATGCGGCGCTACTTCCAGCGCCACGCCTTCGGCAACACCACCCTCGCCGAGTTCCTCGACGCCATCGACGAGGGCGTCGAGCGTGACCTCCACGAGTGGGCCGCCCTGTGGCTGGAGACCCCCTCGCTCAACACCATCAGCGCCGACTGGACCGCCGAGGGCGGCGCGATCGCCTCGTTCGCGCTCGACCAGACGGCCCCCGACGACTACCCGACGATCCGCCCGCACCAGCTCGACGTGGCGCTGATCACCGAGTCGAACGGCTCCCTCGACGTGGCCGGCGTCCCCGTTGCGGTCGAGGGCGAACGCACTGAGGTGCCGGCGGCGGTCGGGACTCCTGAGCCCGCGCTCGTGATGCCGAACCTCGGCGACCACGCCTTCGTGAAGGTCGCCCTCGACGACCGCTCGCTCGACTACGTCCGCGACCACCTCGAGCGCGTCGAGGATCCGCTGCTGCGCCAGCTGATCTGGCAGGCGCTGTGGAACATGGTCCGCGACCAGCAGCTCAAGTCGACCGACTACCTGCCGCTGGCCGCCTCGAAGGTGGCGGGCGAGACCGACATCGAGCTCGTCGAGACCGTGCTCGCGAGCGTCACCGGCACGATCGCGCGCTTCGTCCCCGACGACCGGCGCGACGAGGAGGCGCACCGCTTCTCCGACCTCGCGTGGGCCGCGCTCTCCGAGGGCGCCCCGGGCGCATCGACGGGCGACGCCCAGATCATCTGGGCGCGCACGCTGATCGGGCTGGCGATTACGCCCGAGGACATCGCGCGCGTCATCGCGCTCGCCGACGGCGACCTGAACGTCGACGGCCTGAACATCGACCAGGATATGCGCTGGGAGATCGCCATCCGCGCCGTGGCCCACGGCATCGACGGCGCCGCCGACCGCATCGCCGCCGAGCGCGAGCGCGACCCCTCGGACCGCGGGGAGCGCGCCGGTCTGCGCGCCGAGGTGGCCGTGCCGGACGCCGGCGCGAAGGCCGAGGCGTGGCGCCGCTTCCACGACGAGGGCTACGGCTCGCTCCACCTCACCGCCGCGGCGATGGCCGGCTTCCACTGGCACGTCCAGCGCGAGATGCTCGAGCCGTGGACGATGGAGTTCTTCGACAGCGTCGCCGACGTGTTCGAGACCGGCGAGAACCAGTTCACCCGCTCCTACTTCGCGAGCCTCTTCCCGCACGGCCGCGTCGAGGAGCGCGTGCTGGAGCGCTCGCGCGCGCTCCTCGGCGACCTCGGCGACCGGCTGCCGCTGCTGCAGCGCTCGCTGCGCGAGGCCAACGACGACCTGGAGCGAGCGATCCGCTGCCGCACCTTCGCCGCCTCGTGACGGGCGCCGCCTGATGGACACTTCTTGATGGGCGCTTCGTGAGCGCGGGGGCGTTCACGCGCCCTACCGGGGTCTTCTACGGGTGGTGGATCGTCATCGCCGGGTTCTGCACGCAGCTGATGCTCGGCATGCTGATGTTCCACTCGTTCGGCACGTACGTGGCGCTGATGCAGGCCGACTTCGGCTGGAGCCGCACGACGTTCTCGATCGCGTTCGCGATGCAGCGCGCGGAGAGCGGCATCCTGGGGCCGATCCAGGGCTGGGCGATCGACAACTACGGGCCGCGCATCATCATGTACGCGGGCATGGTGCTGTTCGCGATCGGCTTCATCATGCTCAGCTTCGTCCAGGAGATCTGGACCTTCTACATCTCCTTCATGCTGATCGCGATCGGCGCATCGCTCAGCAGCTTCCTCTCGCTCGTCGTCGCCGTCGTGAACTGGTTCCGCAAGCGCCGCTCGTTCGCCCTCGGGATGCTCTCGATGGGGTTCGCGGTGGGCGGCTTCGCGGCCACCCCGATCGCGCTCGTGATTGAGAGCATCGGCTGGCGCACGGCCGCCTTCGCCTCGGGCGTGCTCGTGCTCGTGATCGGCCTCCCGCTCGCGCGCGTCGTGCGGCATCGCCCCGAGGACCACGGGATGCTGCCCGACGGCGCCTCCTCGTACGCCGAGCTCTCCGACGACCCCGACGACGAGGGTGACGAGTGGGGCATGAGCACGCGCGACGCGCTGCGCACGCCCGCGTTCTGGCTGATCTCGATGGGCCAGGCGGCCGCGCTGCTCGTGATCGGCGCGCTGATGGTGCACCTCGTGATCTACATCCACGAGGACCTCGGCTACAGCCTCGCGCTCGCCGCGTTCGCGATCACGGTCCAGACGGTCGGGCAGATCATCGGGCAGTTCGCGGGCGCGTACCTCGGGGACCGCTGGCCGAAGCGCCCGCTGATCGTGGCGGCACTGCTCGGGCACGGCTTCGCGATCTTCCTGCTCGCGATTGCGCCCGTGCTGGTGCTCGTCTACGTGGCGGTGGGGATCAACGGCACGGCGTGGGGGTTGCGCGCGCCGCTCCAGATGGCAATCCGCGCCGACTACTTCGGACGTAGATCATTCGGGACGATCATGGGGTTCTCGTCGCTCGTGATCATGTCCGGGATGATCATCGGGCCGACGTTCGCGGGGATCATGTACGACCAGACGGGCAGCTACCGGGTGAGCTTCCTCGTCCTCGCGGTGTTCGCGTCGATGGGCGCGCTGCTGTTCGCGTTCGCGGGCCCGCCGAAGGCGAGCCTGCGCACGCAGGCCCCGGCCACGGTCACGCACTCCCTGATGGGCGCCGCCGCCCAGCCCGTGACCACGTCCATCGGGCGCTAACGCGCCACCGCCCGGCGAGCATCGAGTCGCGATCGAGGAGCACCGATGCGGCTGCCGGTCTGCTTGATCCTGCTCGCCGCAGCACTCCTCGTCGCGCTCGCAGCCGGCTGCGCCGACGCGCCCGACCAGCCCACCCCCGCTCCGACTGCCACGACTAGCGCGACTCCGACCGCGACAGCGTCCTCGACCGCAACGCCGGTGCCGACTGCCACGCCCACACCGTCGCCCGCTTCGACCCCGACCACCACGCCCTCGCCGACCCCAACTCCAACCCCGACGCCCACTGCCACGGCGACACCCTCGCCCACCCCGACGCCCGACCCGCGCCCTCCTCGCTGCGAGGGGCTACAGGACCGCGGCGACGTGCTCGGAGCCGCCGTCGAAGAGGCAATGGACGGGTATGTCGGCGGGTGGGGCCTCGCGCTCATCGACCTCGACTGCGAGCAGGCGATCCTCGTCCACCCGCAGCATGGCCAGTACCCGGCGTCGGCGGGAAAGATCGTGATCGTGGTCACCGCGCTCCGGGCCGTGCAGGCCGGCGAGCTGCCGTTCGAGGGCGAGGTGCGGGAGGACGTCGAGACCATCATGGCCCAGTCCCTCGACGCCCACTCCGACCGCCTTAACGACAAGCTGACCTCGGCGCAGATCGCCGCCGTGCTCGAGCGCGCGGGCGCCTCCGGGGCGTCGGAGTACGAGCACAGCTGGCGCTATGCCCACCTGACCCCGCTCGACCTCGCGCGCGTGTGGACCTCGCTCGTCCGCGGGGAGCAACTCGACGAGGAGTGGACGGCGTACCTGCTCGACCTCGCGACGCGGCCCGAGCTGGGCCCCGGGTTCTGGCCGTTCCCGGCCGCGTGGGGCGTCGAGGGCTACGAGTACGGGCAGAAGGCGGGCTACTGGACCTCGCCGCGCCCGATCGGCTACCGCGTCTCGGCCGGCTTCGCCCGCCCCGACGACGGCTCGAGCCAGGGCTACGTCTTCGCCTTCATGATCCGCGCGGTGGCCGACGACCTCGCCGGCTGGTGGCAGCGCCCCGTCTTCACCCTCGTCCGGGACTTCGTCGTGGGGGAGCTGGGACGAGTGGGCCTCGACGGCGACTAGGTGGTAGCGCCCAGGTGCGACGCTTGCTGGGCGGCGCGTGCGACTGTCGCGAGCGCCTGTGCGAATCCGCTCTCGTCGGTCTCCAGCAGGATCTCCTCATCCTCGACCCGTACGCCGAAGGACGACTCGATCGAATGGAGTTGCGCCTGGAGCGCGGGGTTGTCCCGCACGGCGTGCGCGCTCATCCGCAGGTAGCCGACGGTCTCGCCGCCGTCCGTGATCACGAACCGGCCGTCGGATTGCTCATCAACCCGCACAGCCACGTGATCGTTGTCACGACGCAGGAAGGGCGTGACGACGAAACAGGCCCCGGCCTGCTCGTAGGCATCGAAGCCGGCGGCGAGGTGCTTCCTCGCGAGGTCCGGTCGTATGTCCCGTGATTGCTGTCGCGTCACGCGTCGCCCTCGATCTCGGCGGTTCGCGGTTCGCGGTCCGCGCCCGCTACTCCTCCAACAGCCCCCGCAACACGTACTGCAGGATCCCGCCGTGGCGGTAGTACTCCGCCTCCACCGGCGTGTCGATGCGGCAACGGGCCGTGAACGTGGTCTCGGCGCCGTCGGCCGCGACGGCGCGCACCGCCACGTCCTGGCCCGGCTCCACGCCACCCTCGACGCCCGTGATGTCGAACGACTCCTCGCCCGTCAGGCCAAGCGAGGCGGCCGACTCGCCCGAGGGGAACTCGAGCGGCAGGATGCCCATCCCGATCAGGTTGCTGCGGTGGATGCGCTCGTACGACTGCGCGATGGCGGCCCGCACGCCCAGCAGCGACGGCCCCTTCGCCGCCCAGTCGCGCGAGGACCCCGACCCGTACTCGCGGCCCGCGAGCACGATCAGCGGCACGCCTTCGGCGCGGTACTGCTCGGCGGCGTCATAGATCGGCATCTCCTCGCCGTCCGGGAGGTGGCGCGTCCAGCCGCCCTCGCGCTCGACGAGCTGGTTGCGCAGCCGCACGTTCGCGAACGCGCCGCGCACCATCACCTCGTGGTTGCCGCGGCGCGAGCCGTACGAGTTGAAGTCGCGGCGCGCGACCTCGTGCTCGGCCAGGTAGCGCCCCGCCGGGCTGTCCGGCGCAATGGCGCCGGCCGGCGAGATGTGGTCCGTCGTGACCGAGTCGCCGAGGAGGGCGAGCACGCGCGCGCCCTCGATGGCCCCGCGCTCGGCCGGCTCACGGTCGAGGCCCTGGAAGTACGGCGCATGGCGGACGTACGTGGAGTCCTCGACCCAGCCGAAGCGCTGGCCGCCGCCGGAGTCGAGCGCGGCCCACTGCTCGTCGCCGGTGAAGACGTCGGCGTAGCGCTCGCGGAACATCTGCGAGCGGATCGAGGACTGGATGACAGAGGCGACCTCCTGCTCATCGGGCCAGATGTCGCTGAGATGCACCGGCGCGCCGTCGGCGTCCGTGCCGAGCGGCTGCGTGGCGAGGTCGACGTCCATGTGCCCGGCGAGCGCGTAGGCGACGACGAGCGGCGGCGAAGCGAGGTAGTTCGCCCGCACCTGGTTGCTGATCCGCGCCTCGAAGTTGCGGTTGCCGGAGAGCACCGCGGCCACGGCCAGCGGGCCGCCGTCGACGGCGTTCGAGACCGCGGGCGGCAGCGGCCCCGAGTTCCCGATGCACGTCGTGCAGCCGTAGCCGACGAGGTTGAAGCCGAGCTCGTCGAGGTAGGGCGTGAGCCCGGCCTCGTCGAGGTACTCGGTGACCACGCGCGAGCCGGGCGCGAGGCTGGTCTTGACCCACGGCGGCGTTCGCAGTCCGCGCTCCACCGCGTTCTTCGCCAGCAGCCCGGCCGCCACCATCACCTCGGGGTTCGAGGTGTTCGTGCAGCTCGTGATGGCTGCGATGACGACCGAGCCGTTCGACAGCTCGTACGAGTCGCCGTTGGACGAGACGGAGACGGGCGCGGCGGTCGCGCCGGCCTCGACCTCCTCGGCGATGGTCGCGCGAGCCGAGGACTGTGCGTCGCTGAGCGAGATGCGGTCCTGCGGGCGCTTCGGGCCGGCGAGGCTCGGCTCGATGGTGCCGAGGTCGAGCTCCAGCATCTCGCTGTACTCGGGGTCGGGTGTGTCGTCGGTGCGGAAGAGCTGCTGCTCGCGGCAGTACGCCTCGACGAGCGCGATCTGCTCCTCGGAGCGCCCGGTGAAGCGCAGGTAGTTCAGCGTCTCGTCGTCGACGGGGAAGAAGCCGACGGTCGCGCCGTACTCGGGGCACATGTTGGCGATGGTCGCGCGCGCGGCCAGCGGCAGCGCGGTCAGCCCGGTGCCGAAGAACTCGACGAACTTGCCGACGACGTTGCGCTCGCGCAGCAGCTCGACCACGCGGAGCACGAGGTCCGTGCCGGTGGCGCCCTCGGGCAGGCTGCCGGTGAGCCGCACGCCGAAGACCTGCGGGATGAGCATCGAGACCGGCTGGCCGAGCATGGCCGCCTCGGCCTCGATCCCTCCGACGCCCCAGCCGACGACGCCGAGCCCGTTGATCATCGTCGTGTGCGAGTCGGTCCCGACCAGCGTGTCGGGGTAGGCCGCGCCGTCGGCGGAGAAGACGACCGGCGCGAGGTACTCGAGGTTGACCTGGTGGACGATACCCGTGCCCGGCGGGACCACCCGGAAGCCCTCGAAGGCCTGCTGGCCCCAGCGCAGGAACTGGTAGCGCTCGCCGTTGCGCTCGAACTCACGGGTGACGTTGATCAGGAAGGCGGCGTCGCCCCCGAACTCGTCGACCTGCACCGAGTGGTCGATGACGAGGTCGACGGGCTGCTGCGGGTTGATGCGCGAGGGGTCGCCGCCGAGCTCGGCCATCGCGTCGCGCATGGCGGCGAGGTCGACGATGGCGGGGACGCCGGTGAAGTCCTGGAGCAAGACGCGCGCGGGTCGGAAGGCGATCTCCTGCGAGGGGGCGGCCTGCGCCTGCCACGCCCCGACGGCCTCGATCTGCTCGCGCGTGACGGCCGTGCCGTCCTCGCCGCGGAGCAGGTTCTCGAGCAGGACGCGGAGGGTGAAGGGCAGCCGCGAGAGGTTGCAGCCGAGCGCGTCGGCGGCGCGGTCGAGGCGGTAGATGGTGTGCGTCGCGCCGCCGGCCTCAAGGCTCGCGCGCGCGCCGAAGCTGTCCAGCGACTGGATGGGTGTGGGCATCCGGGGCTCCGATCTGTTCGTCCGCTATGGTAGCGGACGAGGCGATGGACACACCCCTCGGACGGCCTCGCGGACTGGGATCCGGCCCCCTCTCCCGCAGCATGGCTGGGTCGGAGAGCCGAAGGTTCCCCTCGATGCTCGTCGACGCGGGGATGCCCCGCGGGGCGGGAGAGGGCTGGGGTGAGGGTCCGCTTCGCCTCACCGTCGACGAGCGCCTCGACCTGCTTGCGGCGGTTCTTCGTCCTGCATGGCTTGTGCTCAGTCCTGTCTCTCGGCTTCGCGTAGCAGGGCGCGCAGCTGTAGGACCAGCTCGGGAATGTCGCGAGCGATGATCTCCCAGACGGCCTCGTCATTGATCACCCCATAGCCGTGGACGATCCGGTTCCTCGTGTCCACGATGCCCCGCCAGGGGATTTCCTGATGAGCATCCCACACGTCTCGCGGGACGTTGTTCGCCGCCTCGCCGACGATCTCGATGTTGCGGATGGTCGCGTCGTACGTGCGACGGTCCACGAGGAACGCGGCCTGGTCCATGCCGGCCGTGTAGTCCAGGCACCGCTCGCAGGCGTCGAGCATGTCCCGCACAGCGAGCACCCAGGACCGCTCACGCATACACGGCATCCGCCTCGATGTAGGGGCGCAGCTCGGCCCTCACATCGGCGTCGACCACGAGATCGACGCGCGGACCGAGCAAGTCCTCAAGGTAGTGCAGCACGCCGGAATACCCGCTCCTCCAGCCGAGGGGGCCGCGCAGCGTGACGAGCACGTCGATGTCGCTGTCCGGGCCGGCCTCGTCGCGGGCGGTGGACCCGAACAGCGCGAGCTCGACGACGCCGAAGCGCTCGGCGAGCACCGGCTTGTGCTCGCGCAGGATCGCCAGCGCCTCGTCCCTGCTGATCGCGTGCTCGACCATCATGACCCTCCGCAGGTGGGCTTGCCCCGCCCTCTATCCTGCCACGTCCGGGGTAGCGCCGGCGGCGCGCTCGCTCACCGCGTTACCCCTCTCGCCGGCCCGTGTCGCCTGCCCGCACGACGAAGTCGCGGCGGTCGCGGTAGAGCAGGGCGCGGTTGAGCACGTAGTCGTCGGCGTCGAGGTCTATGTCGGCGCACTCGGTCATGGTCCAGTACTTGTGGTCGCCCACGAACAGGTAGTCGCGCGCCTGGCTGAAGAAGCGCCCTTCGACGCCCTCACCGCGCGTGATGCGCGCGCAGAAGGCCGCCAGCAGCGCCTGCTGCCCGTCCTTCTTGATCACGACGTACTCGTGCGGCCACGTCTCGCGATACGTGACCGCCTCGCGCCACGGCGCGCTCGCGATCAACGACACGATGTCCGGGAGCGGCTCCCCGATGGCGTCGAGGTCGTGAGTGTGTTGCATCCGGACTCCGTCCGTGGCCGTGAGACGGCCCTGGGCCGAACTCTTCCGCCACAATGGTAACGAGGGAGAACCGGGCATCGCCCGGCACCCGGCGGAGGCGCAGCGTGGCGGTGATCGACGTCGAGGAGCGTACGCAGCAGCTCGGGCGCGAGTTGCTTGCGGAGGCCGCTGCCTACCGGCCGGGCGCCGCCGAGCGCGTGCAGGACTGGCTGCTTGGCCTCACCGCCTCCAACGAGCGCTTCCGCGGCCGCCTGTTGCGCTACCTCGACGTGCTCGCATCGGCGGACCACGACAGCAGCGGCTCCGAGGCGAAGCGGCTCGCCGCCGAGTACTTCGGCGACGAGTTCCCCGAGCTGCCTGGAGGCCTGCGCTGGCTGCTCCGGCTCGCCCGCGACGAGCGCGTGCCCGCGCGGGTGATGGGTGAGTCCTCGCGCCGCGCCGCCGAGCTGTTCGCGCGGCGATTCATCACCCCGCCGGGCGCGGACACCATCGCGCGCACCACCCGCGAGCTGCGCGAGCACGGCCGCTACCCCTCGTTCGACCTGCTGGGGGAGGCGGTGCTGAGCGAGCGTGAGGCCGAGGCGTACGTGGCGCGCTACCTGCGGCTGATCGGACGGCTTGGGAACGACCCGGCAGCGGGCGAGTTCACGCGGGGAGCCGTCTTCGCGCTCCAGGTTTCGCTCAAGCTCTCGTCGCTCACCTCGCACTTCAGCCCCGTCGACCCCGAGGGCACGATCGCCCGCGTCCGCCCACCCCTCGAGGCGATCGTGGAGGCGGCTGACCGTGCAGGCGTCGGGGTCACGGTCGACATGGAGCAGTACGAGTTCCGTGACCTCACGTGGGAGCTGTTCACGCGCACGTTCGCGCGCGGCGAGCGCTTCGGAGGGTGGCCCGGCGCGGGCATCGTCCTGCAGGCCTACCTGCGCGACGCGGAGACGCACGCCGAGGCGTCCGTGGACTTCGCACGCGCGCGTGGCGCGCCCTACCAGGTGCGGCTCGTGAAGGGCGCGTACTGGGACTACGAGACGATCGTCGCCGAGGCCGCCGGCTGGACGCCGCCCGTCTTCACGCGCAAGGCCGCGACGGACGTGGCGTTCGAGGCGGTCCTGGCGCGACTCGTCGGCGCGCACCCGGCGCTGCACGTCGCCGTCGGCAGCCACAACGCGCGCGCCCACGCCCTCGCCGAGGCGCTGGCCGAGGCCTCGGCCCTGCCGGAGCGTGCGGTCGAGCACCAGACGCTGTTCCGCACCGCCGAGGGCACGAGCCGGGCGCTGGCCCGGCTCGGCTGGTCGGCGCGCGACTACGTGCCGTCGGGCGAGCTGCTGCCGGGCATGGCCTACCTCGTGCGGCGCGTGCTCGAGAACTCCTCGCAGGCCGGCATCCTGCTCGCGGGCCGCACCGGCGCGGCGCCCCGGGCGCTGCTGCGCGCGCCGTCGGCCCCGCCCGCCGAGCGCTCGTCGCCCCCACCCGCGGCGGCGGGCTACTTCACGCGCGCGCCCGAGGCGCGGTGGTTCGACCCGGCCTTCCGCGAGGTGTTCGAGGCTGCGCTGACCTCGACGCGTGCGCGGTGGGGCGAGCGCTTCGCGCTCCGCGCCGGCGACACCGAGCTGCCGGCCGCCGAGACCGTTGCGGTGCGGAGCCCCTCGTACCCCGACGGGGAGCCGGTCGGCTTCGCCGCGTTCGCGGGCGCCGAGGCCACCCGCCGCGCGGTCGAGGTCGCGACGGCGGGGCAACGTGGCTGGGCCGCCACACCCGTGGGCGATCGCGCCTCGATCCTGCGTCGCGCGGCCGACCTGCTCGACGCGCTCGGGCACGAGTTCGCCGCGTGGATCGTCCACGAGGGCGGACGCGACCGCGCGGGCGCGTGGACGGAGGTCGAGGAGGCGGTCGACTTCCTGCGCTACTACGCCGCTGAGGCCGAGACGCTGTTCGAGGACTTCGGCGACCGCATCGCCCCTCGAGGCGTCGTGGCGGTGATCCCGCCGTGGAACTTTCCGCTCGCCATCCCGTGCGGGATGACGGCCGCGGCGCTCGCCTGCGGCAACGCCGCCGTCCTCAAGCCCGCCGAGCAGACGCCGCTGCTGGGCCACCGCCTCGTGGCGTTGCTCCACGAGGCGGGAGTGCCGCGCGACGTGCTCATCGCGTTGCCCGGCCGGGGTGAGACCGTCGGGGCCGCGCTGGCCGAGAGCCCGGACGTCGCGATGGTGGCGTTCACGGGCTCGCGCGCCGTCGGCACGCTGCTCCACGAGGTCGTCGCGGGTGTCGAGCCGTCCGGCGAGGCTGCGACGAAGACGCTGGTCGCCGAGATGGACGGCAAGAACGCGATCGTCGTCTTCGCCGACGCCGACCCCGACGAGGTCGTCGACGGCGTGATGCGCTCGGCGTTCGGCCACGCCAACCAGAAGTGCTCGGCCGCCTCGCGCGTCCTCGTGGCGGAGTCCGTCTACGAGACGGTCCGCGACCGCATCGTCGAGGCGGCCCGCAGCCTCCGTGTCGGCCCGGCCGACGCCGCCGGCACGCAGGTCAACCCGGTCATCGACGCCGACGCCCGCGAGCGCCTCATGCGCGACGCGGCCGCCGCCCGCGCAGAGTGCGGGGTGCTCCTCGACCGCTTTGAGGAGCCCTCGGGCGACGGGGAGCCGGGGCTCGGGCCGCTGGTCGTGCAGCTCCGGGCGTCGAGCGCTGCCGGTGCGCGGACGGCGACCGAGGAGCTGTTCGGGCCCATCCTCGTGCTGATCCCGTTCGCGACCGAGGAGCAGGCGTACGCCCTTGCGAACGGGACGGAGTACGGCCTGACGGCGGGCGTCTTCTCGCGCAGTCCCGCGACCATCGAGCGCGCCTCGCGGGCCATCGACGCCGGCAACATCTACGCCAACCGCGCCATCACCGCCGCGCGCGTGGGCGTCGAGCCGTTCGGCGGGATGAAGATGTCCGGCACGGGCCCCAAGGCCGGCGGCAGCGACTACCTCTGGGCGTTCGTGCGCCGCACGGACGCGCCGACCGACGACCCGCCGTCGGGCCTCGCGCCACCCGCCGCGCGAGGCTCCTTGGCCGACCTGTCGGTCGGCGCGTGGGACGCGCCGCTGTCGGCGCGCGTCGAAGTGGTCGAGATGGCCGCCGTGGTGCTAGGCGCCGACGGCCGCTACGACGAGGCCGGGGCGCTCCTCGCCGCCGCGCAGGCCGCGCGCCGCGAGCTGGGCCGGCCGCAGCCGACGATCCCCGTGGCCAGCCAGCGCACCGAGCTGCGCCACGAGACGCCGCGCGGCGTCGGCCTCCTCCACGCCGCGGGCCCCGATGCCGCGTGGTGGCTCGCGGCGGCGCTCCTCGCCGGGAACAGCCTCGGGCTCTACGACTCGCGCGGCCTCTACCCGGTGACGGAGGCGCTGCTGCGCGCGGGCCTGCCGCCCGACGTGGTGCGCCCGGACCCGGGCGGCCTCGCCGCGATGCTCGATGCCGCCCGTCGCTCCGAGGTGGCGTTCGCGGCGACCGACGGCGGCACGGGGCTCGCCCGCGCGCTCCACCGCGCGCTGGGACCGACCGTCGAGGGACAGCGGTCCCTGAAGGTGCTGCTCTCGCGCCTCGCCGGCCCGCAGGCGGGCGAGCCGGGGTTCGTGCGGCGCTTCGCGTGGCCGAAGGTGGTCGCGGTGCGGACGCTGCGCCACGGCGCCGACCTCGGGCTCGATCCGGTTGAAGCGGGGGGACGGCGTCGGTAGGCTGGAAGCCGCCGGGCGGTTAGCTCAGTTGGTACGAGCGCTCGCTTCACACGCGAGAGGTCACTGGTTCAAGTCCAGTACCGCCCACCACCATCACACCCCTGTCATCTCCCTCGTAATCGCGCCGTTGTGTACCGTGCGACCATGTACCGCGCCACACAACTCCGCAAGCTCACCATCACACTCACCGCCTTCGCACTCCTCGCCGCCTTCGCCGCGCGCGGGGCGCCCCCACCCGCGCTGGCCGAGCATCCGGAGTGCGAGGTGCATGCGCTCGGCACGCTCAGCGCCGAGCCGGACACGCCGCTCACGGCGAGCGGCCGCTGGACGACCGATGACTGCGACTCGCGCTTCCGCACGGGCAGCGACGCCTTCACGTATAGCTTCGAGGTCGCCGAGGCCGGACGCGTCCGGATCGACCTCGCGTCGAGCGAGGCCGACTCCTTCCTCTACCTCATGGCCGAGGACGGCGCCCGCATCGCGGATAACGACGATGGCGCCTCCGGCATCAACGCGCGCATCGAGCGCAACCTGGAGCCCGGCTCCTACCTGGTCGAGGCGACGACCGTCGGTGGGCGCGCGCGCGGCCCGGCGGACTTCTCGCTATCCGTCACGCGCCTGAGCTGCGACCCGATCGACCTCGGTGTGCTCGTGCCGGGCACCGACCTGACGGCGACCGGCACGTGGTCGATCGAGACCTGCGGTTCGCAGATCGTCGCCGACCACCCCGCCTACAACTACACCTTCACGCTGGCGGAGCCGGCCCGTGTGCGCATCGAGCTGCTCTCCGAGCACGGCGACCCGGTGCTCTCGCTTGCGTCGCCCACGCTCGGCGTCATCGGGGCCAACGACGACGGCGCCGACGGACGCGGCTCGCGCATCGAGCAGTACATGGCGGCCGGCCTGTACGTGATCGAGGCGACGACATACCTGCAGGGCGACCTCCAGCCCCTCGTCGCCGACTTCGAGCTCACCGTCCACGTCGTGGACGAGGCAGCCCGGCAGCAGGAGTTCCTGCTCAAGGTCGAGGCGACCTCCTTCCCCGACCAGGTGATCGCGGGCGAGCCCTTCGAGGTCGACTACCGCGTCGGCAACATCGGCGGGGGCGACCTGCCCGAGGACTCCCAGGTCATCGTCTACGCCGTCGCGCCGCGCATCTGGGAGCCGATCCGCAGCGTCCCGCCGGAGCTGTGGCAGGCCGGCGCGTCCTACCACTCGAGCTCGGTCACGGCGAGCGCCGTCAGCACCTGGACGGACGAGCTTCACCCGATCACGGTCGTGCTGCCCCGTCCGGGACCCTCGTGGGTGTTCGTCGCGGTGATCGCGTTCGACGAGGACGACAACGAGATCGCGTTCCACGGCATCTGGCGTACCGTCACCGCGGTCAGTGGCCCGACGTACGGCCCGGTGCGGGTCACCCTCGATGGCGTCGAGTACGACGTGATTGCGGCCGCTGACGACGAGGGCATGGTGGAGACGTGGGTGATCCGGCGCGATCGCCCCGCCGCCGAGGTCCCCGCCGGCATCCGGGGGGAGGCGACCTACATCGCCGCGGTCCAGGCCGTCTTGCTCGAAGGCGCCTCGGAGGCAGCCGCGGCCGCGTCGGTCGCGGCCCCGGCGGAAGCGTCGCCGGTCATGCTGACGAACGCCTCGTCCAGCACGCTCCTGCAGGACTTCGCCGCGCGCTACGTCGACGTCATCGGCAGGCTGGGCATCGCGGACTCGTTCCAGCCGGGCGACGCCGTCAATCCACTCGCCGTCGAGGAGCTGACGCTCGACCTCGCGGGGACCGCGTCGGCGCAGTACGCCTCGCTCGCGGCCTCGTGGGCCGCGCTCCGGGAGCGGATTGCGGACGGCGACCCGCTCACCTTCGACGAGGCGCGCGAGGTGCAGGTACAGGTCACATACGCGGAGCGCGTCCTTTGGCCGGCGATCACGGCCGGGGAGATCGTGACAGCGGCCCGCACAGCCGAGTCCGGCTGGGCCGACCCGGCCGTCCGGGAGCGCGTGAGCGCCCTGGCTCGGGAGAGCACGTGCGACGCGCGCTCGGCCCGGGCCGGCCTCGAGGCTGCCGCCGGCGAGGCCATCGAGGGCTTCGCCGAGCTGCATCTCGCAATGGGCGCGGCGCTCCGCGTGCACGAGTCGGCCGTCGAGGCGGTCCTCTGCGGCGTCGCCGGTTTCGACGCCGCGAATGCAACGTTCGTCAGCCGGCTGGGCAGCGCCGCCCCCCGAGTGGAGAGGCCCACTCCGCCTTCGCCGGTGAGCTTCCAGATCGTCGCCCGGCTGGGCGCCGACGGGCGCGTCGAGCACGGCGTTGAGCTCGCCAACGGCGAGCGGATCCTGCCGGAACGGCGCTACCTCCAGGCGGACGCCCCGGTCGGGGAGTGGCGCGCCAGCAGCGACGTCGAGGTCGAAGACGGGGTGCTGGGCCAGGTGAGCGCCCGGTGGCTCGAGGACGGCCGCGTCGAGTGGCGCTTCGTGGGAGCCGACGGCGAGGTGACCGAGCCCGACGTGCGGTTCCTGCCGGCCGACGTGCCCGAAGGCGTCTGGTTCCAGAGCACCCGGATCGTGGCAACGCCGGACGACTAGCCGCTCGCTCCCCGGGGATGCCGAACACAACCGGCCCGCGCTCGAGCGCGGGCCGGTGCTCGTGTCGTCCGTGGGCGCCTCGTGCTACCTCGACATCGCCCCGATGGCGATCGCCTGGGACCGCTGGATCTCCAGCGGCGTCAGGCAGAGCCAGGTCTTGATCCCGTCGGTTGCCACCTCCGCGAGCTCATCCTGATCCGTTGCCGGGTCGTACGAGCCGGCGTCCATCAGCGCCGTGTAGCGCGGGTGGTCGCGCGCGAACTCCTCGAGGCAGGCCAATGAGCTGTCGCTCAACTCCCCCGCGGTCGCCTCCGTGATGCTGATGTAGGCCCGCACGTAGGCCTCGCCCGACATGCACTCCGAGACGGCGTCCGAGACCTCGAACGCCTCGCCGACGGTGCCGGCGAGGAGCTGCGCGTACTCGCCGGCGTTCAGTGCGTCGCGGATGCAGGCGACGTCGGCCGCCGGGATCGCGCGGATCAGGTCACGCTCCGCGCTGCTGAGCGCGTCGATCGCCGCGACGAGCGCGAGGAGGTAGTCGACCTGGTCCTGGGCGGGGAGGCAGCCGTACAGCTCGACGATGTAGGGATTCGCCGCGGCTGCCCCGTCCGGGTCCCCGGAAGGCAGGCCGAAGCTGCTCAGGATCGCCTCGGGGTTTCTGAGGCCGACCTGCACGGCGCACTCGCGGGTCTCGGCGTCCCACCCGCCGAACGGGACGGCGAGGAACGCTACACCGGCACGCACGACGCTCTCGGTCTCGAGGCAGGCGAACAGCGGCGCAGCCTGGCTGGGCTCGCTGCCGGCCGCGAGCAGCGGCAGGCCCTGCATCGCGGCGTAGATGAACTCTCCGAATGCCTCCTTGATGCACTCGCGCTCGGCCTCGGAGAGGCGGTCCAGCAGGTCCTTGCCCGTGGTCGTCTGGGTCAGCACGAAGTCCCGGAGCGTGGGCGCGGCGGTCGGCTCCGGCGTCGGCGTCGCTGGTGCGGGCGTCGCGGTGGGAGTCGCGGGAGCCGCTGTCGCTGCGGTGGCGGGCGCGCGGGTGGCCGTCGCGGCGGGCTCGGCCACGTCGTCGTCGCCCGAGGTGCAGGCCGCGGCGAGGGCGCCGACCGCGAGCGCCGCGACGGCCACGACGAGCCACCCGACGCGCAGCGCGGACGCGAGATGCATGGCAGGCCCCTGTCCTACGCGCCCGGCTACGCCGTCTGGATTGGGTGCGAGGGTCGTGCAGTATAATGGTGGTCGCGTGGCACGCAGTCGCCGGTCGGCGGCACGGCGGGGCCACGCATCGTGCCGAAGTGGCGGAACGGCAGACGCGCTGCGTTCAGGGCGCAGTGGGGTTTAACCCCGTGTGAGTTCAAATCTCACCTTCGGCACCAGCCATTTCGACTCGCGCGCCTGTAGCTCAGGGGATAGAGCGCAGCCCTGCGGAGGCTGAGGTCAGAGGTTCAAATCCTCTCAGGCGCGCCATACACACCCACTCGCACGACCGACTCCAGCTCCCTCCCGATCTGGCTCCCTCTCCCGCACTGCGGGAGAGGGTTGGGGTGAGGGCCCGGCGCCTCCTCGATGGCTGGTAGCGCCCGGCAAGCAGACCCCCTCACCCTCACCCTCTCCCCCGCAGACGGGGGCGAGGGGATCAGACGGCTGGTGTGAGGGTCCGAGGGCTCCTCATGCCCTTGCCATTCCCCCACAGCATGGCCAGGTCGAAGGAGCGAGGGGATCAGAAGGTCTGGCCCCCTCTCCTGCACTGCGGGAGAGGGTTGGGGTGAGGGTCCGGCGGCTTCCCGGGATCGCTACGGGATCGAGGGGTCGTACGCGTCGCCGATGTGGCCGAGCTCCTCGAATCGCCGGTAGTCGGCGTCCGAGAAGCCGAGCAGCTCCTTGTAGACGTACTCGTTGTCCTGCCCCAGCAGCGGCGCGTGTCGAGGGGGCGGGTGGTGCGTGCCGCTCGCCGTCCACGCTGGCCGCACGTGGCTGTACGTCCCGGCTTCAGGGTGCGCGATCTCCTGGAAGAACCCGCGCTCGTAGAGGTGCGGGTCCTCGTACGCGTCGGCCTCTGACATCACCGGACCCGCCGGGATGCCCTCGAACTGCATGCGCTGCGCGACCCAGCGGGCGTCTCGCTCCGCCGTCCACTCTCCGATGATCGCGTCGAGCTCGCGGCGGTTCTGGTAACGCGCCGCCATGTCGGCGAAGCGGGTGTCGTCGATGAGGTCCTCGCGGCGGATGGCCTGGCAGAAGCGCGGCCACTGCGCCTCGTTCGTGATCGAGATCGTGACCCAGGCGTCGTCGCCACGGCAGCGGTAGACGTTGTGCGGGGCGAGCCACCAGTGGTCGTTGCCCATCTGCTCCCACAGCCGGCCGTTCATCGAGTAGTCCATGATGAATTCGCCGATCAGCGGGACGAAGTTCTCCGCCGTCGCCACCTCGACGAGCAGCCCCTTGCCGGTCCGCTCGCGCTGGCGCAGCCCCATCATGAACGCGTAGGCGTTGCCCATCCCGGACGCAGCGTCCGAGGGCACACCGAGCGGCGCGTACTCCAGGCTGAGGCCGGGGTACGTACGGATCGCGGGATGGCCCGCGATCGCCTCCATGTGGTTCCCGTACGTGCGGTAGGCGCGGTAGGGCCCCTGGATGCCGAACGCCGGGATGCGCACCATCACGAGGTTCGGGTTCACCGCCGAGAGCGCATCCCAGCTCACGCCCTGCCGCTCGATGTTCGGCGGCAGGTTGTTCTCCATCAGCCCGTCTGAGATCTCGACCAGCCGGTGCAGCACCTCCTGGCCCTCGGGCCGGGTCAGGTCGACGGTCATCGAGAGCTTGTTGCGCCCGTGGTGGTTGAACACCGAGCCGCGGTTCCATGGCCGCTCGCCCGCCTCGTTGTCCGGGTAGCCGATGCCCGCGCCCGCCTGCGCCATCGCGTCGACGAACTCCTGCGGCGGCCGCGCCAGCAGGCCCCGCGTCGCCGACGCGAAGTGCTGGGTCGACTCGACGCGGATGACCTCGGCGCCCCAGTCGGCGAGCTGCATCGCGCCGTAGGGGCCGGCGAGCACGACCGTGAAGTCGACGATGCGCACGCCCTTGAGCGGCTGATCCTTCGAGGTCCAGCCCGCGCCCCGGCCCGGCGTGGCAGCCGGTGCCGGCGTCTCGCGCGGGAGTTCCGCCAGCACCTCGTCGGTGTGCTCGCCCAGGAGCGGGGCGCGGTGGCGCTCCGGCATCGGGCCCTCGGGGCGGTGCAGCTGGAAGTGGTAGCCGGGGTACTGGAGTGGGCCGGTCTCGGGGTGGTCGATGGTCTGGAAGAACTCGCGGTACCGGAAGTTCTCGTCCTCGAAGAGGTCGGCGACGCTGTTGATCGGCCCGGCCATGACGCCGTGCTCCTCACACGCCTTGCGGATCTCCGCGCGCGTATGCGACAGCAGCCACGGGAACGCCAGCGCGTTGAACTCGTCGATGCGGTCGACGTGCGAGCATGCCTCGACGGTCGACCACTCGGGCGTCTCGAGGAGGTCCTCGTAGCCCATCATGCGCAGCGCGGTGTGGATGCGCTGGGGGCCGTTCGACATCAGGAAGAAGCCGTCGGCGCACGGGTAGACCCCGCTGCCGACGCCCGCGGCGAGCGTGGGTCGCGAGATGTACTGCCCGCTGTACTGGTACATCATCAGCCGCGCCAGCCGGATGTCGATCGAGTGTAGCGCGGTCTCGTAGAGGTTGACGTCGACGTGCTCGCCCTCGCCGCGCAGCTCCGCGCCCCGCAGCGCGACGGACGTGGCGAGCGCGCCGACGAGGCCGGCGTGGTAGCTGGTCATGCGCCCGGCGGTCTTCACCGGCTCGTAGCTGGCCTCGCCGGAGGCGAGCATCGGCCCGCCCATCGCGTACAGCGTGAGGTCAGTCCCCGCCCAGTCGCGGTAGGGGCCGGTCTGCCCGAAGTTGGAGATCGACGTGAGCACGAGGCGTGGGTTCACCTCGCGCAGCGTCTCGTAGCCGATCCCCAGCCGGTCGAGCGTGCCCGGCATGAAGTTCTCGACCACCACGTCCGCGCCCCGGGCGAGCTCGAGGAAGCGGTCACGCCCCTCGTCGGTCTTGAGGTCGAGCACGACGCTGCGCTTGCTGGTGTTGAGGAACAGGAACATGCCGCTGCGGTCCGGCCCCTCCTCGTCGCCGAGGAAGGGTGGGAGGCGGCGGGCGGGGTCGCCCTCGGGCGGCTCGATCTTGATCACGTCGGCGCCGTAGTCGGCGAGGATGCGCGTGCAGAACGGTCCCGCGGCGTGGCGCGTCAGGTCCAGCACGCGCACGTCGTCGAGCGGCATCGTGTCGGTCATGGGACGTCCCCCGGTGTGCCCTCGCTGGCGCGGAGCATACACGCGCGGAGCGGCGGCGCGGCGCATTGCGGGTCGGCGAGCGCGGCGAGGGCTCGCCCGGCGCTGTATCTTGGCCGCCACCACCTGCGACGACACGATCGGAGGACGCGATGAGCGTCGATACCAACGTCATCCGGCATCTCTATCGCTACGACCGCACACTCCCGCTGCTCCCGACCAGCGAGCGCGACGCCGTAATGGTCGTGCGCGACGGGAACATCGAGCCCGTAGACAGCCTCGCCCGCGAGCGCGTCACGTTCGGCACGACGCACGACGAGCGCGTGACGGCGACGCTGACCTACCCCGCCGAGGGCGGCCCCTTCCCGGCGGTCATCCTCCAGCACGGCTCGACGCCCCTCGGACGCCACTCCTGGGCGCGCTGGCCGATCGACGTCGACTGGGCGCTTGAGCACGGCGTGATGACCGTCGCCGTCGACGCCCCGGGCTTCGGCTCGCGCGAGCAGGCCGACAACCGCGGGCGGCTCATGCGCGACCGCCCCGACCTGATGTTCCGCACCCGCGACCAGCGCATCCAGAACGTGCAGGACCTGATGCGCACCGTCGACTACCTCCAGTCGCGCGACGACGTGCTGGAAGAGGCCATCGCCTTCTGCGGCGTCTCGATGGGCACGCGCGTCGGCGCGCCGTTCTTCGGCCTCGACGAGCGGGTACGCACGGGCGCGTTCTTCATCGGCGGCTCCGGGCCGTACTCGGGCTTCGAGGTGGAGGGCACCGAGTTCGCCGACCTCGCCGCCGAGGAGCGCATGATCTTCGACCTCACCGACCCCATCGTCTTCGCGCCGATGTCCGCCGGCCGCGAGGTGATCGTGGTCAACGGCACCCGCGACACCGTCGTCGGCCCCGGCGCGGGCGAGCGGCTGCAGGAGGCCTTCGGGGAGCCGAAGACGCTGCGCTGGTTCGAGGGCGACCACGCCGACATCCCGGGCGAGCTCTACGCGGAGGCCGGGGCGTTCCTGGTACGTCACCTGCAGGTGCCTGCGTAGCGATCGAGCGCGCTCAGGCGCCATAACGCGTGCTATCTTCCGCGCACCAGCGCGAGGCGCATCGATTGGAGCGACACCGATAAGAGGCCGCGTCCCGGCGGGGAGTGCGGGCACTCAGGGACGAACATCTCCCGGACATCTGCCGCCGCACCCGCGACCATGGCGCCGAAGTGCCACGTGAGGGCGGCCGGACTGCCGACCACGCCACCGGACGACGCCGTGCACCACGGCTCCACGTAGACCGCGAGTAGTGGGACGTAGTATCATTAGGCGTTCTATGACATCGGGAATTTCAGGCGACATCTCGGGAGGTACGGCCGCATGAGCGACAGGGACCACCTACTGCAGCGGGACCAGGTCACGAACGGGTCGCACCTCCACCAGGTCGCGATCGTGGGCGCGGGTGCGGCCGGGCTCGGCACCGCGGCCGCGCTCAAGGAGTTCGGCGTCGAAGACGTCGTCGTCCTCGACCGCCACGAGATCGGCGCCTCGTTCCGGCGATGGCCACGAGAGATGCGCTTCATCACGCCGTCGTTCACGTCGAACGCGTTCGGGTTGCTCGACCTCAACGCGATCGTCCCCGGCACGTCACCGGCCTACTCGCTCGACCGCGAGCACCCCAGCGGCAGCGCCTACGCGCAGTACCTCAACAACGTCGCCGCGTTCTACGAGATCGACGTGGAGTCCGGCGTCGACGTCTGCTCCCTCACGACCGAGGACGACGGGACGTTCACGCTCGCGACGGCCGACGAGCCGGTGCGGGCGCAGCACGTCATCTGGGCGGCCGGGGAGTTCCAGTACCCGGAGCGCAACTCGTTCTCGGGCTCCGACTGCTGTTGCCACTCCGCGGAGGTCGGCACATGGCAGGAACTCGAGGGCGAGCGCTTCACGGTGATCGGCGGGTACGAGAGCGCCGCCGACGCAGCCGTGTCGCTCGTGCAGTTGAAGAAGAACGTGACCGTGCTGGCGCGAACCGCGACGTGGAAGAGCGACGACCCGGACCCGAGCATCTCCCTCTCCCCGTACACCCGCGAACGCCTCGCGTGGGCCCACACCACGGGCTTCGTGAACCTCGTCGACGGTGTCGACATCACGTCGGTGCGCGAGGACGGTGACGCCTGGGTCGTGCAGGCCTCCGACGGCCGCGAGTGGGCGAGCGAGACGCGCCCGATCCTCGCGACCGGCTTCAAGGGATCGCTCGGCCACCTCGACGGCCTGATCGAGTACGACGAAGACGGCGACCCCGTCGTCACGGAGGAGGCCGACGAGTCCACGCTCGTGCCGGGCCTGTTCCTGGCGGGCCCGCTGCTCCACCACCGGGGCGTGCACTTCTGCTTCATCTACAAGTTCCGCCAGCGCTTCGCCGTCGTCGCGGACGCGATCGCGCAGCGCCTCGGGATGGACACCGAGGAGGCCGTTGCGGCTCGCCGCGAGGCCGGGATGTACCTCGACGACCTCTCGTGCTGCGTCGAATCCTGTGAGTGCTGAACGACGTGACACGGAGGTCGCGGCGCCCGCCACCACGCTGCTTCTCGGACGCGAGAGCGTAGGCAAGTCCGCGCTGGTCCGCGCCCTGACGGGTCAGCCCGCGCGGAGCGTGAACTTCCGCGGCACGGCCGTGCCCTGCGGCGAGTACACGACCCCCGGCCGCGTCTTCGTGGACACACCGGGACTGCACCGCGCCTCCGACGCCGACACCGTCCGCCTCACGCTGGAGGCCCTCCACGACGCGGACGAGGTGTTGCTCGTCGCCTCCGCGACCCAGCTCGACGAGGACCTCGACCTCCTGCTGCCGCTCGTGCAGGGGAGGCGTGCGAGCGTCGCCGTGACACGCTGGGACCTCGTCGCCGACCATGCCGCTGCTCGCGAGGCGATCGCCCGGATGTCACTGGCGACCGGGCTGCCGTTCGTGGTGCTGGACGCGCGCCGTCCCGATGCCGCAGCGCTCGAGGATCTGGAGGCCGCCGTCACGGCGCCCGGCGCCGTCCGCCACGAGCGGACGCCGGTGCGCGCGGGATTCCGCATCGAGCCGCGACGGGGACTCCTCGACCACGCGGTGGCGGGTCCCGCGGCGGGCGTCGCTCTCCTCGTCCTGCCGGCGCTGCTCGCCGTGCTCGCCGCGAACCGGGCCGCCGCCTTGCTCGAGCCGCTGGTCGAGGCGGGCACGATACCCCTGGCCGAGCAGACGGTGGGCTGGCCGGGACTGCTCGCGGCGATGCTCGCCGGCGACTACGGCCTGCTCACGATGGGGCCGCTGCTGTTCGTGTGGGCGGTGCCCACGGTGCTGGTCTATGCGGTGCTGCTCGGCGCGTACAAGGCGAGTGGCCTCGCCGACCGTATCGGGACCGCGATTCACCCCCTGCTGCGGCCGGTCGGCCTGCACGGTCGCGACGTGACGCGGACGCTGATGGGCTTCGGCTGCAACGTCCCGGCCATCATCTCGGCGCGCGCCTGCTCGGCCTGCACCCGGCCGACGACCGTCGGCGCGATCTCCTTCGGGGCCGCCTGCTCGTACCAGCTCGGCGCGACCCTCGCGGTCTTCGCCGCCGCGGGCCGCAGCAGCCTCGTCGTGCCGTACCTGGCGCTGCTGGTCGCCGCGACGCTCGTATACGCGCGCCTCACCAGCGACCCGGTCGCGCGGTCGCCGCTCAACACGCTGCTCGTCGAGCCGCGCACGTTCGTCACCCGGCCGTCGTTGGCGGCAGTCGGGGCGGAGGCGCGAGGGATGGTCGCGGCGTTCTTCCGCACGGCGGTCCCGACCTTCTTCGCGATAGCGATGGTCGCCTCGCTGCTCGACTGGTCGGGCCTGCTCGACGCTGCGGGGCGCGTGCTGGCCCCGGCGATGGCCGTGTTCGCGCTGCCGGTCGAGGCGGCATTGCCCACCGTGCTCGCGGCCGTCCGCAAGGACGGCATCCTGCTCCTGGCCGAGGAGGGCACCGTGGCCTCGCTGACTGCGACCCAGTTGCTGGTGGCGACCTTCCTCGCCGGGACGGTGCTGCCCTGCCTCGTCACAGCGATCACGATCGGGCGCGAGCTCGGGCTCCGGTTCACGGGCAAGCTCATCGTGCAACAGTCCGCCTTCGCCGTCGCGGTCGCCGCCGCCGTCGGCTGGGCCTCGGCCGCGTTCGGCTGGTAACGAGCCACGCCCGGCTGCGCCGAGCTGGCATCTCGAACTCGACGAGGAGGCCGGGGCGTTCCTCGTGCGTCGCCTGCAGGTGCCTGCGTAGCTCCGGGAGGGCGGTCCAGCGCCCATAACGCGTGTTATCTTCCTCGCACCATCGCGAGGAGGTGAGACATGGATTGGAGCGACACTCCCGAGCAGGCCGCATTCCGGCAGGAAGTGCGGGCGCTCATCGACGAGCATCTCCCGGACCTGTACCGCCGCATGCGCGACGACGGCACCGAGGAAGGCTACGAGGGCGGCTGGATCGCCGACCGCGCCTCCGACGACGCCGAGCGCAAGGACGCGGCCGAGGACTGGACCGACGCGGTATCCGCGCACGGATGGTTCGCACCGCACTGGCCGGAGGAGTACGGCGGCGCGGGCCTCTCGCCGATGGAGCAGTTCATCTACAACCAGGAGATGGCGGAGGCCGGCGCGCCCATTGTCGGCGGCTCCGGCGTCAGCTTCCTCGGACCGACGATGATTGTGCACGGCACCGAGGAACAGAAGGAGAAGTACCTCCCGAAGATCCTCTCCGGCGAGACTGTGTGGGCGCAGGGCTACTCCGAGCCCGGCGCGGGTTCCGACCTCGGGTCGCTGCAGACGCGCGCCATCCGCGACGGCGACGAGTACGTGATCAACGGCCAGAAGATCTGGACCTCGAACGCGCACTACTCCGACGCGATCTTCGCGCTGGTCCGCACCAACCCGGATGCCCCGAAGCACCGCGGCATCTCGTTCCTGCTCATCGACGACATCCACACGCCGGGGCTCAACCTCCGGCCGCTGATCAACATGGCGTGGCAGCACGGCTTCAACGAGACGTTCTTCGAGGACGTCCGCACGCCGGCCACCAACGTGCTCGGCGAGGTCGACCGCGGCTGGTACGTCGGCATGACGCTGCTCGACTACGAGCGCTCGAACATCAGCGGTGCGGTCACCCTGCGCCGCCAGATCGGGCAGCTCATCGAGTTCGCGCACGGGCGGGACGCCGACAAGGTGCGGATGCTGCCCTCGGTGCGCGGTGAGATCACCGACCGCTACCTGGAGGCGGAGGTCGGCGCGAACTTCTCGTTCCGCATCATCTCGATGCAGAACGCGGGCGTGATCCCGAACTACGAGGCGTCGACGGCGAAGATGTTCATCTCCGAGTCCCGCCAGAAGCTGGCGCGCACCGGCATGAAGACCTTCGGGCTCTACGCGAACCTGTGGGACGAGGACGAGCCGTACGCGCCGGCGAAGACGGCGTTCACGCAGCGCTACATCACCACGATCCCCGGCACCATCGGCGGGGGCAGCTCGGAGATCCAGCGCAACATCATCGCCACCCGCGGGCTGGGCCTGCCGCGCGGCTAACGCCGCGCGCCGCCCGGCGCGGGCGCAGGTGCATGCGCAACGACGAGGGGACCCGTGCGGCCCCCTCGAACTCGTTTGTGATAACGAGCACAAGGCGGCGCGAGCGGGTACAATCCTGCCATGACCACCAACGGCCAGCAGTACCGCGCCACCGGCCGCGAGTTCCTCGCGCGGGCCCGCACATACCTCGCCGACGAGGACCTGCTACAGGCCTCGGAGAAGGGGTGGGGCGCCGCTGCCCAGATGGTGAAGGCCGCCGCCGCGGCCCGCGGGTGGCGACACCAGAGCCACCGCGACCTCCACGTCGCGATCAACCGGCTGGTCGAGGAGACGGGCGACCGCGAACTGGGCAACGAGTTCGGTCTTGCGAACGCGCTTCACATGAACTTCTACGAGGGCTGGCTACCGTACGAGAGCGTCGATTCCCACCTCGCCGAGGTGGCGAAGCTGGTTGAGAAGCTCGACGCGCTTCACATGTAGTCCCCCATGGAGTTGCTGAGGGGCGTCGATCGCGGCGAGCCCCGCACGCTGCTGGCGCGAGCCTACGTCGATCATGCGCGCGGCAATCTCGAGGAGGCATCAGGCAGGGCCTGGGATGCCGTAGCCCTGCGGCTGAGCGGGGTTGCGGCAGCCCGAGGTTGGCCGAGTAGCACGCACCGTGACCTGCATGCGGCCATTGAGCGCCTCGTCACGGAAACGGGCGACGCTCGATGGAGGCTCCTCATGGCCTCCGCGACAGCGCTCCACACGAACTGCAATGAGGGCTGGCTTCCGTCGGACTGGGTCCTGCGTGACCTCGACCACGTCGCGGAATTGACTGAGAAGCTCGACGCGCTGGCGGTGTAGCTTCGCCCACCCACGACACGACGAGGGGGCCAACCGGCCCCCTCGGTGTTCGTGCGATGGGTGAGGCGCTACGTCTTCGGCAGGGAGACCACCACCGGCCCCGGGCCGACAGAGACGCCTTTCGGCGTCTCCGTCCACATCTCGATCTCCACCAGGTGGTCGCCGCCGTCCTCCCACTTGCGGGTCACGCGGCCCTTCGTCGTCGAGGTCTCGCCGACGACGTTGAAGATCTTCATGCGGAACGGGCCGACCTTCCGGATGCGCCCGTCCAGGCCGATGAACTCGCGCGCACAGCGCTCCCACCAGCCCTGGATGAAGACGTTGTTGGCGTACATCTCCGGCGCGCCCTGCGCCTGCGCCACCTCCGTGTTGTGGTGGATCTGCGCGAAGTCGCGGTTCGCTCCCGCCTCCACGACGAGGCGATGCACCGTGATCGGGATCTCCACAGGGTCGAGCTCGTCGCCCTCGTTCACGTCGTCCCACGTCCGTTGCCTGGTCCAGTCCGCCATCGGTTCCTCCCGCGGTGGTCCGCTTGCTGTCTTCGGGTCTCTCGCGCCGCCTACTCGAACGGGACGTACGAGTAGAGCCCGCGGCGCACGGTGGCGATCAGCTCGCCGGCCTGGTTGTGCACGTACGACTCGTAGATCTGGAACGCGCCACGGCCCACCGAGGTCTGCTTCGGCAGGCACGAGATGAGCCGGTTGCCGGAGCTGGTGAGCCGGTCACCCACGTACGCGTCGCGGTGGTACTCGATCTCGATGTCCGTCGCGAACGCCGCGGATGTCGGCGGCGAGGGCGGCTCGATCGCATCCCCGGCCGCGGGTGGGCGCGGCGGCGTCGCGTCGCGGTCGTTGGTCGGCCACGCCGGATCGCGGTCGGCGGTCCAGATGCCGGTCTCGATCCAGGTCTGCGAGATACCGCTCGTGGGCGCCGGGATGCCCTCGTAGCCGTGCGCCTTCGCGACGTCCTCGTCGACGAAGATCGGGCAGTCCATCTCGAGCGGCTCGACGTACTTGCGGATCGCGCCCTTCTCGATAGCGTCGATCGCATCCTTGCCCGCGGGGCTGAAGTCGGTGCCGATGGAATCGATGAGCGGCTGCCACGCCTGCTCCCAGTCGTCGGCCCTCGCCCAGTCGGTGTCGCTCACGTGCTCCCCCTCCCGTCGCAGAGCCGGGACGTGCGCCATCACTAGCGAGCGCGAGGGGGCCTGTCAAGGTCGCCTCGGGGGCCGTGCCGGCGGGAGCGGGCCATAAGACGCGATCAGTGATATTCTCCGGTCGCTCGAAGCCACGCCAAAGGCGTCCCCCATCGGAACACGTCCCACGCGGAGTCAGAGCGAGTGAAGAGGGCCGGCCCATGCGCCGGCGCAGCAGTCCCGGACGTGCCGGGATCAGGAAGTTGTGGACGTTGAGTCAGAGGATCTACGTAGGAAATCTCCCTTATTCCTCCACCGAGGATGAGGTGACCGAGTTGTTCGGGCAGTACGGCGAGGTCATCTCGTGCGCGCTGCCCACGGACCGTGAGACCGGACGCCCCCGCGGCTTCGGCTTCGTCGAGATGTCCGATGAGGACGGCCGCAAGGCCATCGAGGGCCTGGACGGCCAGACCTTCGGCGGCCGCCAGCTCCGCGTGAACGAGGCGCGCCCCCGTGAGGACCGGCGCGGCGGCGGCGGTGGCGGTGGCTACCGCGGCGGCGGTGGTGGTGGCGGCTACGGCGGTGGCGGCGGCGGTGGCCGAGGCGACTACGGCGGCGGTGGCGGCGGCGGCTACCGCGGCGGCGGTGGCGGTGGCCGCGGCGACTACGGTGGCGGCGGTGGCCGTGGCGGCGGCTACGGCGGCGGAGGCCGCGACCGCTACTAGGCGCTTCCTAAAGCCCTACCTCCCGGGTCACGTACCCGTTCTTGCGGCGTAGCGTTCGACGCGCTACGCCGCTTCGAGGTGCTCGCTGTGGCGCCCCCCGTACGGCGTCTAACCGCCGCTGCCCAGCCTGGTAGTGGTGACGAAGACCGGCCGAGGTCGCATCGGCAGCTCGTCACATCGCGAGTCCGGCCGTGCGGGCGGGGAGGATCGAGGCAGCCGCGACGGCTGCCTCCGTTCGCGTTGACAGCACCGCCCCGGGGGCGGGAATCTGGAAGCCGGAATGCGCCGGTAGCTCAGGGGACAGAGCATCAGACTTCGGATCTGACGGTCGAGGGTTCGAATCCTTCCCGGCGCGCCATCCACCCCTCACCCCTCAATATCACCGGCCCGACGGCGCGACCGCGTCGCGAGGGCCCGCGATGCCGCGGCGAGTCGTGGGCGGGGTGTTGGCAACTGCGCCGGAACGGAGTAGAAACACACATGCAGGCGGGGCGGTCGCGTCGCTTCCGCTTACGCGAGCAGCGATCGCCGGTGCCAGAATGTGGCGCTGGAGGAATGGAGGAGACGTGCCGAAGCAATCCCCAGTACCTGACGAGTTGACGCAGCCCTTCTTCGACGCGTGTAACGAAGACCGGCTGGTCGTGCAGCGGTGCAACGAATGCACCGAGCGCGACGGCCTGCTCATGCTGCAGCACCCCCCGATGGAGGAGTGCCGCCGCTGTGGCCCGCACGGAACCCTTGAGTGGCACGAGGTCAGCGGCCGTGGCCGGATCCAGTCGTACGTGACCATGTACGACACCCCGGTTGCTTCCCTGCAGGAAGACCAGCCGTTCAACATCGCCGTGATCGAGCTGTGGGAAGACAAGAACGCGCTGTTCCTGTCGCACCTCCCCGGCACCCCGGTCCGTGAGGTACCCATGGGCGCCGAGGTTCGTGTCGTGTTCGAGGAGACCCCGGCCAACGGCCAGAAGGTCGCCGAGTGGGAGGTCGTGGGGGACTAGCCTCCTCCTCGATCAGGTAGCAACACACCAGGGCGTAACGCCCAGGAAGGGCAAAGCAAGTGACTGAAAACGCACCTGCGGACTTCTACCGGACGCAGGAAAACCCCGGCCTCTGGCCGTACCGCGGCCAGGTTGCCGCTGTCGGCATTGGCCACTCCCCCACCGCGCGGCGCTGGGACGGCCAGGCCAGCACCAGCATCGGCGCGTGGGCCATGGTCGCGATCCGCAACGCCATCGAGGACGCCGGCATCAGCCCGAGCGACGTCGACGGCCTGGTCCTCGACCGCTCGACCACCACCGGCGCGTGGTGGCCCGAGGGCGACCCGCTGCCCGAGGACGTGATCTCGCAGTTCCAGCCCGGTGTCGAGCCGTTCGACGGCATCGCCGCGCTCAGCTCCGAGTGGATCCTCAACAACATGCCCGAGCTGGACAACGTGACCTTCACGATGTACGGCCCCGGCTGCATGTCCAACGTCATCTGTGTCGCGTCCGAGGCCATCGGCCGCGGCCTCGCCAACACCGTTGTGCTGGTCAAGGCCTGGCACAACTTCCCCGGCCGCTACTACCAGGGCGGCGCCAACGCGCGCCCGCTGGTTGAGGGCCCCGCGGTGTGGCGGAACCCCTGGGGCGTCAGCGCCGCCACCGGCGACGGCTGGACCTTCCAGGAGTACATGGCGAAGTACGGCAAGACCCACGACATGATGGCGCCGTTCATCGTCGAGGAGAAGAAGAACGGCCTCATGTTCCCTGAGGGCTTCTTCGCACAGCACCGCCCCGACGAGGTGACCGTTGAGGACTACGTCAACGCTCGCTGGATCGTCGAGCCGATGAACCTCTTCGACCACGACATGCCGATTCACGTCGCGGTGGCCTACGTCTTCACGACCGCCGAGCGCGCCCAGGACATGGCCCAGACGCCGGTCTACATCATGAACCACGGCACCACTCGCCCGAAGTTCGGTCTGACCCAGGGTCTGGACAACGCTGAGGCGTCCACCGATTCGACCGGTCGCAAGATGCTCGCCGGCGCCGGCATCGCCGCCGACGACCTCTCCTTCGAGAACATGTACGAAGGCTTCACCACCTTCCACAACTACTTCATCGAGGGTCTGGGCTACGCGGGGATCCAGCGCGGCGAGGCGCTCGACCTCTACGCCGGCGACATCAGCATCACGTCTGACAAGCCGGTGTCCCCGAGCGGTGGCAACCAGGGTGGTGGCCGCACGCGCATCTGGATGCACACGGACACGATCCAGCAGATCCAGGGCCGCGCAGGCGACCGCCAGATCCGCGTCCCCGCCGAGATTGGCATCTCCGGTGGGCCGATGCCGCAGGGCGGCGACTTCACCATCTGGAGCGCCACGCCTGACTAGGCATTCGCGGAACACGCTCTGATTCCAGGGCATAACGGAAGCCCCCCCGCAGACCGAGGGGGCTTATGCGTGGCTGTGGGGGGCCAGTCTATTATTAAAAAAAGCAAACCCCCGCGCCAAGAGGCGAAGTGGGGTGACGGGTGGT
>VXMU01000103.1 GCA_009840945.1 Chloroflexota bacterium
GGGCGGGGGCGGCCCCGCCCCCCCCCCCCCCCCGGGCCGCCCCGCGCGCGCGGCGGGCCCGGCCGCGCCCCCCGCCGCCGGCCCCCCGGCGGCCCGCCCCCCCGCTTCGAGGGCTGCTCGGGCGCCTCGTCGGCCGAGTCGTCGCGGGCGTCGTCCGGGTCGGCGTGCTGCTCGGTCATGGCGCTCCTCCGCGGCTCGCGGCCGCCCGGAGCCGGGGCCCGTCCTAGCCGGACCCCCGTGCGGCGCGCACCTCGTTGATGGCGAACACGATCATCCCGACGGTGGGCAGGCGCGCCCAGCCGTCCGGTGTGCCGTAGTAGCGCTCGCCGTTGGTGGTCTCCGGGGGCTCGCGGTCGCCGTACTCGACGTCGAGGCCCTCGACGCGGACGGTCGGGGAGCCGAGGCAGCGCACGGACTTCGCGTCGTCCATGGAGGTGACGACGCGCGTCTCAATCTCGGCGTCGACGCCCGTGTCGCGGACGGCCTCGTCGATCAGCGCCCGGGCATCCCCGGTCAGCGGGTCGTCGGTGGCGACGTAGAGAACGATGTTCACGGCTTCTGCCTCTCGCTGCGTGCGTGCGGCCCGGCGACGGTCGTGCGTGTCGGGGGCCTCGCGCATCCTACCGCGCGAGGGCCGAACGTGCGGCCCGGCCCCGCGCGACGTGGATTGTCGCCGAGCCTCAGCCCGTGCGCCACGCCTCGATGATCGCCGGGTCGTGCTGGAACGCCAGGTCAGGCAGGTCGTCGGGGGCGAAGAGCCCGACCTCGTACGCCTCCTCGCCGGCTTCGGGCGCGCCGCCGACCACGCGGCCGGCGTAGGCGATGAAGACCACCGGGTCGCCCTCGGCGCTGTAGACGCCGAGGATGCGGTCGAGTTCGACCTCGACCCCCGCCTCCTCGAACGCCTCGCGGCGAGCGGCGTCCTCGACCACCTCGCCGGCGTCGACGAAGCCGGAGGGGAAGGTCCAGCGGCCCATCATCGGCTCGTGGTTGCGGCGCACGAGCAGGACCTTGCCCTCGTGCTCGACGACCACGCCGGTGGCCACCTTCGGGTTGTCGAAGCGCACGTAGCCGCACGCCGGGCAGCCGGGCTGCCCGCCCGGGCCCCAGCCGGCCACGAGCTCGGCCGCGCACTGCGGGCAGAAGCGCTGCTCGAGGTGCTGGTGCCCGGGGCCGGGACCCGCCGGGCCGTCCGCCTCGCTCGCAGCCTCGTCCGCCGGGCCTGTCACCGGAACATCACCACCTGCCGGAACGACTCGAGGTAGCGGCCGTCGTCGTCGCGCCAGCGCTCGAGCGCGAACTCGACGAACTGGTCGCGGTCGCCGAACTGGCTGACGTGCGCCATGAGGGCCTCGATCTTGGTCTCGACGACGGCCGAGATGTCGACGTCGAAGGCGGCCTTGTTGGAGCCCCACAGGTACAGCTCGGCGACCTTGTGCGTCTCGAGGCCGTTCTCGAGGTGCTCGGGGAAGTTGAGGCGGTCGCGGGCGGTGGGGTAGACGGCGTCGACGGTGGTGAGCCCGGTGATGCGGTGGTCGTTGTGGTTGATGAAGCCCTGGTCGTGGATCACGGGCTCGGGGTCGTGGGTGAAGACGGCGTGCGGCCGGAACGCGCGGATCTCGCGCGTGATGTCGCCCAGCAGTTCGCGCGAGTAGGTGAGCTCGCCGTCGGTGTAACCGAGGAAGCCGACCGAGGCGACACCGAGGACGCGCGCGGCGTCGCGCTGTTCCTTGTCGCGCGTGGCGACCAGCGTCTCGGTCGTGAACTTCGGGTCGTCGGAGCCCTTCGAGCCGTCGGTGACGACGAGGTAGCGCACCTCCCAGCCGGCCTGCGCGAGCAGGGCCGACGTCCCGGCCGCGCCGAAGTCGGCGTCGTCGGGGTGGGCGGCGATCACCATCGCCCGCTCCAGCTCGCCGGCTTCCGGATCCGGCGCCCCCGGCGCCTGCTCACCGAACAGATCCTCGAGGCTCGCGCTCACGGGTACCGCCTTTCGATGCATCGTTGCCGGACGCAGGGTAGCGGACGGCATCGGCGCGCGACACGTGGGCGATACGCGGGGGCAAGCGAGGTGTGGCGGGCGGTACTTGACGGAAGGGCGTACGCCAAAGTACGTTTGTTGCGAACATACGTGCATCGCGGGGCCGGGAGGCACCGTGATGTGGAGCGCGGGCGGGTGACCGCACGCACTCAAGCCGAGGGACTGCGGCGGGGGCGGCAGACCATCGGGCCGATGACCCGTCGTGCGTGCGCGGCGGGCGTCGGGACGGCGAGGCGAGGTGAGCGACATGGTACAGGCAGGCGACGATCTCTCCGCGCGGCAGCGCCGCATCCTGGAGTTCCTGGACGGGTTCATGGCGGAGAAGGACTACCCGCCCTCGATCCGCGACATCCAGCAGGGCTGCGAGATCTCCTCGACGTCCGTCGTGGACTACAACCTCAAGCGCCTCGAGGAGCGCGGCTACATCCGCCGCGACCGCGAGGTCTCGCGCGGCATCGAGCTGCTCGACGGCTCGGGCCGGCGGCGCCGCGCGCCGCTGACCGTGCCGGTGCTCGGCAAGATCGCCGCCGGCTCGCCAATCCCCACGTTCCCGGAGACACTCGGTGCCGACGTCGAGCAGATCGAGGTCACGCGCGACCAGACGAAGGGCCGCGCCCAGGCGTTCGCGCTGCGCGTCGAGGGCACCTCGATGATCGACGACCTGATCAACGACGGTGACATCGTGATCCTCGAGCCGACCAACACCTGCGACGACGGCGAGCGCGTCGCCGTGTGGCTCAAGGACGAGGGCGAGACCACGCTCAAGCGCCTCTACCGCGAGGGCGAGCGCGTCCGGCTCCAGCCGGCCAACGCGACGATGGACCCGATCTACACCGCGGCCAACAACGTCGAGGTGCAGGGCCGCTTGCTCTCCACCCTCCGCTTCGAGGGCTAGCCCCCGACCCAGTCTATTATAAACAACTCCGAGCCCACGAGACAAGAGGCGATGTCGTATGGGGGGGTATGGGTTGTAAAAAAATCATGGGGGGGGGGGGGGGGGG
>VXMU01000119.1 GCA_009840945.1 Chloroflexota bacterium
CCCCCCCCCCCCCCAACCTCTTTCACCCCCCCCCCCCCCCCAACCCCCCCCTGCTCGTGGCCGCGGGGGCGCGGATAGGTGAATACCCCCCCGGGGGGGGGGGGCCCCCCCCGGCGGCTCCTCGATCGCCGCCCGCGTCCCGTCGGAGCCGGAACCCCCTCACCCTAGCCCTCTCCCTCCAGGGAGAGGGGATCGGAAAGCGGGGGGCGAGGGGATCGGACGGCGAACGTGAGGGGATCAGAGCCAGGGGATGAGAAGGGCCCGGCGAGGGGCTTGGACGGCGGCTCAGCCCACGCGCACCGCCACGTGCAGCGTCACCGTCCCCATGCCGAACGTGCGCACACGCTCCACCTCGAACCCCGACGCCTCGAGGCGCGCCGACAGCTCCCCGACAGACATGAAGTGCTCCGCGGAGACCGGGAGGTAGCTGTACGCGTCGCTGTGCCCGCCGAAGACGCGGCCCAGCAGCGGGACAACGCGCGCGAGGTGGAAGCGCTTGAACGGCGTCAGCACGCCGCCCTCGATGCGCGGGATGTCCAGCACCGCCAGCCGGCCGCCCGGCCGCAACACGCGGTGCGCCTCAGCCAACAGCCCATCGACGTCCGGCACGTTGCGCATCACGAACGCCGCGCACCACGCGTCGGCCGCGCCGTCCGCCAGCGGCAGCCGCAGCCCGTCGCCCTGCACGAACGCGACACCCGCCGCGCCCTCGGCACCCCGACGCGCCGCCATGCGGCGCGCCAGCGGCAGCATCGGCGCGGCGAAGTCGACGCCGAGCACCACCCCGGCGCCGGCCCGCGCGCACGCCAGCGAGAGGTCGCCCGTCCCGCACCCCACGTCGACCACGCGGTCGCCGGGCCGCGCCAGGGCGCGGGCGGTGGCGGCGCGCCACGCGTGGTGGCGTCCGCCGGTCATGATCGTGTTCATGAGGTCGTAACGCCCGGCGATCTCGCCGAACATGCGCCGCACGTACCCCGCGCGGTCCGCCGAGGGGTCGTAGAGCCGCTCGACGTCCGCGGGAGCCTCGCGTCGCCCGGGTGGGGGTGTGCCGGTCACGCGTCGAGCCTACGTCGGGGCGGCGCTAGCGGCATACGCCGCAGGCCGATTTCGTGCGTAGTACGCATGTACTGACGTATACTGCGCTGCGCCAGACGGCACTCCCCGCCGGAAGCACCATCGCACCGATGCCGCTTCGCCTCGTCCCCTGGTCCCCCGAGTACGGCACCGGCATCGAAGCCGAGACGGACGCTGCCGCCGACGACGGCGCGTCGCTCGTCGACGCCACCGTCGAGGGCGCGTGGCGCGCCATGAGCCCCGACGCAGCCCCTGTCCCCGCCGTCCAGATCGTGGACGGCGTGCGCCGCGTCGAGGCGCACGCGATCGACGACTCCAGCGACGGGAGCATGGCCTTCGGCCTCTTCGGCTCGTACGCCGTCGGCGTCGTGCGCTGCGAGGGGACTCGAGCGCACATCCCCGACGATGAGCGCGTGCTGCGCGTCCGCCGGCGCTACCTGCAGGCGGGCGGCGAGGCCGCCGACCGCGCGGTCCCCGTCGGCGGCTCCGTGCTGCATTTCCGCGCGGAGTTGCCCGCGCAGGCCCAGGCGCCCGCCGACCTCGTCGCGGCGCTCAATCGGCTGATGCTCGACGAGGAGGCGCGGCTCGCCGAGGAGCTGTCCGAGGACGCCTCCACGCTCACCCTCGTCGACGGCCCGCTCCGCCTCCGCGCTCCCGGCCCCCGCGTGGTCGGGTACGTGAAGCGGACGCACCGCTGGTACCTCGGGGCCGACCGGCTGGCGCTGCTCGGCACGCTCGCCGTGGGCGAGCGCACGCCGCTGTTCCGCATCGCCGAGGACACCGGGCAGCGCGACCGGCTCGCGTGGTACCTGCGGATCGCCGACATGGGCACGCAGTTCCACCATCTCTCCGGCGTTGTGCGCCTCGAGACGCCGGGCGCGCTACCACCGAGTGACGCAGGAGCGCTCGCCGACCAGACGGCGCTGGTGCTGCCGCGGCTGGCGTCCTCGCCGATCCGCGACCCGCGCGCGCCTCAGAACCTGACCCCCGTCGGCGCGCTCGAGCAGTTGCTGACGCGCCGCCTCGGCGACCGGCTCTGGATCCGGCGGCGGATCGCCGCGGCGCTCGAACCGGCGGGCGCCACCTTCGCGGTGGCCGCGGAGGCCTCCTGATGACGACGAACCGCGACGGCGATGGGACCGCTCCGTTGACCTCGAACCTCCTCGACGCCTCCGTCGAGACCTCGACGCACGCCGGGCTCGTGCTCGGTATGGAGGACGCCGCGGCGACGCCGCTCGGCTTCTCCGTCTTCGTCGACCGCGACCACTACCTCCAGCTCGACGACGTGGTCCACGCCCGTTCCCCGCTGCCGCCGGGCAGCCCGGCCGAGACCGTCGACTTCTACGGCGTCGTCGACGAGGTGCGCGCGGTGCAGGAGGGCGTGCGCTTCGACTCGGATGTCGCGCTCGCCAGCGAGGGGCTGCTGCCCGCCGAGCCCGCCGTCACCGCGCACGTCGCCGTCACGCGCGTCGAGCCCGAGATCTTCGTCCCGCCCCGGCCCGGCCAGCCCGTCAGCCTCGCGCGCGGCGACGAGCGCGACCGGGCGCTGTTCTTCGACCAGATGGCGGAGCGCGTGCCGTTCGGCCTCTCCCGCGATGGCGAGCGCGTCTACGCCAACCTCGAGTTCCTCAACGGCACGCGCGGCGCGCACGTCAACATCTCGGGCATCTCCGGCGTCGCCACCAAGACCTCGTACGCGATGTTCCTGCTGCACGCGCTCTTCGAGAGCGGCACGCTCGGCCCGGAGGCCGCCAACACGCGCTCGCTCATCTTCAACGTGAAGGGCGAGGACCTGCTGTTCCTCGACAAGCCCAACGCGCAGCTCGCCGACGAGGACCGCGAGGACTACGCGCGCCTCGGCCTGCCCGCCGAGCCGTTCCGCTCGGTCTCGTTCTACGCTCCGGCCCGGCGCGGCACGCCCGCGCCGGAGACCGGCTCGCGCATGGACGGCGTGACCGGCTTCTACTGGACGCTCCGCGAGTTCTGCGCCGAGCGCTACCTCCGCTTCCTCTTCGCCGACGCCGACGACGAGCGCTCGCAGCTCGGCCTCGTCGTGCAGCAGGTGGAGGCGCAGCTCGCGCTCGCCGCGCGGCTCTCGCTCCCCCTCGACGCGCCGACGGTCGAGATCGGCGGCGAGGTGGTCACCGACTTCGACGAGCTCGTCGACGCGATCGGGCTGATGACCGACCCCGAGGAGGGCGGCACGTGGGCGGGCCGGGCGGCCGCCGGCACGGTGCAGGCGTTCCTGCGCCGCCTCGACGCCGCCAAGCCGTACGTCGGCCACCTCATCCGCGGCCACGCCTCCGAGGACGACGCCGCGCACGTCATCGACACCGGTCGCGCGCAGGTCACGGTCGTCGACATCCACCGCCTGCACGACCGCGCGCAGCGCTTCGTCGTGGGCGTGATGCTGAAGCGCGAGTTCGAGCGCAAGGAGGCGTCGGGCTCGCCGCGGCCGCTCATGCTCGTCGTCCTGGACGAGCTCAACAAGTACGCGCCGCGCGAGGGACGCAGCCCGATCAAGGACGTGCTGCTCGACATCGCCGAGCGCGGGCGCTCGCTGGGCGTCGTGCTGGTCGGCGCGCAGCAGACAGCGAGCGAGGTAGAGCCGCGCGTGGTCGCGAACTGCGCGTACCGCGTGGCGGGCCGCCTCGACGCCGCCGAGGCGCAACGCGGCGAGTACGGCTTCCTGACGGCGGCCGCGCGCGCCCGCGCGTCGCTGCTCAAGCCGGGCTCGATGATCCTCGCGCAGCCGGAGATCCCCGTGCCGCTCTTGCTGCGCTTCCCCCACCCCGCCTGGGCCACGCGCCCCTCGGAGGTCGCGGAGGACGAGGTCGACTACTCCCGCTACGAGTTATCGGATTGAGGTGAGGGCGCGGTGAGACTGTTGCACACCGCCGACTGGCACGTCGGCCGAACGATCCGGGGACGGAGCAGGGCCGACGAGTTCGAGCAGGTACTCAACGAGGTCGTCGACATCGCGCGCGACGAGGATGTCGAGGCGATGCTGCTCTGCGGCGACATCTGGGACCACCACGCACCCTCGGCCCAGTCGGATCGACTCGTGTTCGACGCGCTGCGCAGGTGCCGCCTGCACGGCATCCAGGTGATCTTGATTGCCGGGAACCACGACAACCCGCGCCGGCTGCGCGCGATCGGGCTGCTGGCCGAACTGGTGGGGGTACAGGTCCAGTACCAGGTGCGGCCGCGCGACGCCGGCGGCGTCATCACGATCGACGGTCGAGAACACGAGGCGAGGATTGCAGCCGTCCCGTTCATCACCGAGGGCCGCCACGTGGACGCGGTGCAGGTCATGGGCCTCGAGGAGGACTGGCTCGGGCTCTACGCCGACGGCGTGGGCAAGACGCTCCGCGACATGTGCGGCGGCTTTGGCAGCAATACGGTCAACATCCTCGCGACGCACATCTTCGTCGACAACGCCCGCATCGCCAGCGTCGACGGCTCCGAGCGCAAACTGCACATCGGGCAGACCTACGGGGTCACCGCCGCCAGCCTGCCATCGACGCCGCAATACATCGCGCTCGGCCACGTGCACGAGCCGCAGGAGATCCTCGACGCGCCGGTGCCGACGGCATACAGCGGCTCGCTGCTGCAGCTCGACTTCGGTGAGCGCGGGCAGCAGAAGCTCGTGCGCATCATCGACGCCGAGCCCGGCCGGCCGGTGACGCAGACGCCCGTCCCGCTCACCTCGGGCCGCCCGCTCGCCGAGTTGCACGGCACGCTCGACGAGGTGCTCGCGCGGGTCGACGAGGTGCGAGGCGCGCACGTGCGCGTGCGCCTCGACGTCGAGCGGCCCGAGCCGGGCATCGCCGAGCGCGTGCGCGAGGCCCTGCCCAACGCCGTCGACGTCCAGCTTGAGTACGAGGCGCCCGAGGACGAGGAGAGCGTCGAGCCCATCGGCCACCTCAGCGCCGCCGAGCTGTTCACGCGCTACTACCAGTCCACACACGGGGCCGACCCGGCGCCGGAGCTCGTCGGGCTCTTCGAGGAGCTACTGACCGAGGGCGACGAGGCGCGTGCGGCGGAGGCCGCGGGCGAGACGGCGCCGGTCCCGTGAGGCCGCTCCGCCTCGAGGTGCGCGGCTTCACGTCGTTCAAGGAGCCCGCCACGCTCGACTTCGAGCACCGGCGGCTCTTCGCGATCACCGGCCCGACCGGCGCCGGCAAGTCGTCGCTCCTCGACGCGATGACGTGGGCGCTCTACGGCCAGGTGCCGCGGGTGGGGCGCGAGACGCGCCAGCTCATCACGCACGGCGCGAAGGCCATGGCCGTGCAGTTCGAGTTCAGCGTGCGCGGCACGCGCTACATGGTGAGCCGGCAAGCTCCAGCCACCCTTGGTTCCCGGCTGCAGCGACAGCGTATTGATGGCAGCTGGGAACTGGTGGCAGATCGAGTGCAGCAGATCGACGCCAGCATCACCGAACTCATCGGGCTCGACTTCTCGACCTTCACGAAGACTGTGTTACTACCCCAGGGCGCGTTTGACGAGTTCTTGCGGGGGGACGTACGCGACCGCCGCGCCATCCTCACAGGCCTCCTTGGTCTTGAGCGGTACGAGCAGGCCGGCCGCGACGCGCGGGTTCGCGCCGATGGCGCGCGGAGTAAGGCCGATTACGCGCGCGAGCAGATCGAGCGCCTCGATGCCGCCACCCCTGAGGCGATGGCCGGCCTCGAACGCGAGCACGCCACGCTCGCCGCCAGCGTCGAGAGGCTCGGCGCACGCACCGCACTCCTCGTCGCGCTCGCCGAGGACGCCCGCGCGTCGACCGACGCCGAGTCGGTCGCGGCCCGCGCCGCCACCGCGGACGCCGAGGCGGCCCGCGACGCTGCGTCCGCCCGCGACGCCCTCGCCCGTGACGAGCAGGGCCGCGAGGCGGTGCGAGCCGCCCGTGACCGCCTCGACGGCGAGCAGGCCGCCCTCGGCTACGACGAGGCCGAGCACCGGCGCCTCGAACGCGAGGCGCAGACGCTGGAGCAGCGCAAGGCGGCCCTGCGCGCCGTCGCCGCCGCCGAGGCGGAGCAGCGCGAGGCCATCGAGGGCGTCGAGCGGGCGGGCGGCGATGCGGAGCGCCGCCGCGGTGAGGCCGACGCCGCCGACGCGACGAGCCGGCAGGCCGCGGATGCGCAGCAGGCTGCCCTCGACGCCCTCGCCGCGGCGGCAGCCGCATCGCTCGCCACCGAGCGCGCGCTCGGCGAGGCAGCCAACGCTGCGGACGACCGCCGCGTCTCGGCCGAGCGCGCCGCCGCCGAGCGCGACGAGGAGGCACGACGCCTCGCCGCGCTCGACGATCGCCTGCGCACACAGCACCAGGTGCTCGCCGCCGCCGAGCGTGAGCACGCGGAGGCGACGGTTGCACGCGATGCGGCCGAGGCCGCCTCGAAGCTCGCGAGCGAGCGGCTGGGCGAGGCCGAGCAGCAACGCGCGGAGCGCGCTGAGGCGCTCGAGGAGGCGCAGCGGCAGGACGCCGCAGCGATGTTGCGGCAGGGACTCCAGCCGGGCGACCCGTGCCCGGTCTGCGGTGAGCCCATCAGCCACATCGACCCGCACGTCGCGCCGGAACTCGATGCGGCCCGCACGGCGCTCGAAGCCGCCGACCGGGCGCTGCGCGAGGCGCGTGGCGAGCACGCGTCGGCCGCGACGACCCTTGCGACAGCCGCTGCGGACGCCTCGCGCGCGTCGGACGCCGTCGAGCGCGCGCCCGCCGAGCTCGACGCCGTGCGCGGAGAGGCCTCGCAGGCTGGCGTCGACGCGGACGCGCTCGCCGACGCTGCCACCCAGGCGTCCGCCGCCGCCGAGGCCGAGCGTGCGCGCGCCGCAGACGCGGTCGCCGAGCGCGACCGCGCCGGGGCCACTGGCAGCAGGCTCGGCATGCTGCGCGCTTCCATCGGCGACGCCCTCGCCGGCCTCGAGACGGGCGGTGGCGAGCCCGGGGAGTTCGAGGAGGTCCGCGCAGTCCTCGAAGCAGCGACCGAGGCGCACCGGTCGGCGAGCAACGACGCTGCGTCGGCCGTCGAGCGCGCCCGGAATGCCGCCGAGCAGTCGCGCTCAGCCGCCGCGAGCGTCGAGCGCGCGGACGAGCGGCGCGCGCGCGCCGATGGAGAGCTGGCTCGCGCGCGCGAGCACCTCGCCGCGCTCGGCGCGGCGGACGTCGACGCCGATGCGGTACGCACAGCCCTCGCCGCCGCGCAGCAGCAGGCCGCGCGCCACCGGGAGATCGAGGCCGCGCTGGCCACCGCTCGGCAGGAGTTGGCCGCCGCGAACGCGCGTGTCGAAGCAGCGAGCGCGGCCCTCGCACGAGCGGAGGAGACCGCGACGCGCCGCGCAGACGGGTCTGACGCCGCCCGCGCGTCGGCCGACGAAGCTCGCCAGCGCCTCGCCGAGGCGTGGGCGGCTGCCGCCGTCGAGGGAGCGCCCGACGCTGCGCGCGCCCCTCGGATCCTCGACGAGCACCGCGCCGCTGTCGCGGCGTGCGAGCGTGAGTGCGACCTCGCCGCGCAGCGGCTGGAGACGGCGCGCGCCGACGCCGAGCGCGCCGGGCAGATGCGCGCCGATGCCGCGACGTACGACGGCAACGCGCAGCTCGCCGACAACCTCGCGCGCGAGCTCCGCCGCGACCGCTTCATCGCCTACGTGCAGCGCGAGGCGATGCACCTCCTCGCCGCCGACGCCGGCGAGCGCCTGCGCACGCTGTCGAGCGGGCGCTATCGCCTCGTCGTGCGCGAGGAGGCGTTCTGGGTCGTCGACGGCTTCAATGGCGACGAGCGGCGGTCGGTGAAGACGCTGTCGGGCGGTGAGACGTTCCTCGCGAGCCTCGCGCTCGCCCTCGCGCTCTCCGAGCGGCTGCCCGAGATCGCGGGGCGCGGCGGGGCGATGTCGCTCGAGTCGCTGTTCCTCGACGAGGGCTTCGGCGCGCTCGACCAGGACTCGCTCGACACGGCCATCGGAGGCCTCGAGACCCTCGCCGGCGGGCAGCGCCTGGTCGGCGTGATCTCGCACATCCCCGAGGTCGCCGAGCGGCTCCCCGACCGCGTCGAGGTGGTCAAGAACGGCGCGAGCAGCCGCCTCGTCACGCCGGGCGTGGTCCCCGAGGCGGAGGCCGAGCCCTCGCTCAGCGCCACGCCGTAACATGGATGCGGGCGGTCCGGCACCTGCATCGACGGACGGCCCACCCCGCCTGCACGAGGTGCGCATGTCGAACATCCTGGTCCTCGGCGCGAGCGGGTACGTGGGGACGCACCTCGTCCCCGAGCTCGTGGCGCGCGGACACCGCGTGCGCGCCTCCTCGCGCCGTCGCGACACCCTCGAGGCGCGGGGCTGGGAGGGCGTCGAGGTCGTCGCCGCCGACGCGCTCGACGGCGCGTCGCTCGACCGCGCGCTCGAGGGCATCGAGGTCGCCTACTACCTCGTCCACTCGATGGCCGCCGGTTCGCGCTTCGCGGAGATCGACCGCGCCGCCGCCGTGACGTTCCGCGACGCTGCCGAGCGCGCGGGCGTGCGGCGCATCATCTACCTCGGGGGCTTGCAGCCGGAGGGCGAGGCGTCGGCGCACCTGCGCTCGCGTCGTGAGACCGGCGACCTGCTGCGCGCCGGCTCCGTGCCGGTCACCGAGCTGCGCGCCGGGATCATCGTCGGCCCCGGATCCGCGGCGTTCGAGGTCATCCGGGACCTCGTCTACCACCTCCCGCTCATGGTCACGCCGCGCTGGGTGCGGTCGCGCAGCCAGCCGATCGCCCTCGATGACCTCATCACCTACCTGGTGACCCTGCCGGACCTCGACGAGACCGAGGGCCACACCTACGACGCAGTCGGCGTGGACACGCTGACGTACCAGGAGCTGATGCAGCAGTTCGCGCGCGTCGCGCGGCGGCCGCTCTTCATCATCCCCGTCCCCGTGCTCAGCCCCCGGCTCTCCTCGTACTGGCTCGACCTGATCACCGCGGCCCCGGCGAGCGTGGCCCGGCCGCTCATCGACGGCCTCGCGCACGACCTGGTGTCGTCGAACCCGTGGCCGCTGCGCGAGGCGATCCCGCTGCGGCTGCGCACCTACGAGCAGGCCGTGCGCGCCGCGCTGGCCGAGGAGGAGGCGGCCGGTCCGCCCGCGCGCTGGACCGAGGGCGCGTTCCGGCTGCGTCAGCAGCGCCACGACATCTCGTTCTACGACAAGCGCTCACGCGCCGAGCTCCACGTGGACGCCCCGCCCGAGGCGGTGTGGGCCGAGGTCTCCGCCATCGGCGGCGAGCGCGGCTGGTACTACGCCAACAGCCTGTGGTGGCTGCGAGGAGTCCTCGACCGCCTCGTCGGCGGCGTCGGGATGCGGCGCGGGCGCCGTCACCCGTACTACCTGCGCGTCGGCGACACGCTCGACTGGTGGCGGGTCGAGGCCGTCGAGCCCGGACGGCGGCTGACGCTGCTGGCCGAGATGAAGCTGCCGGGCTCGGCCGTGCTCGAGTTCGTCGTGACGCCCGTCGGCGAGGGCGCGAGCATCGCGACGCAGGCGCACTTCCACCCCGCCGGGATGCCGGGCCTGCTCTACTGGTACGCGCTCTGGCCGGTCCACAGCCGCATCTTCGACGGCCTCACCCGCGCCATCGCCCAACGCGCCGAGGCCTCCTCGCGCGCCTCGGACGGCGACGCGGCTGCCTCCGCCTGACCGGCACGCTCCGGTGTGCTCGGGGCGGATCGGCGTGAAGCCGATCGCGTGCAATAATCGCTCCCCGTATCACATCGAGGAGTGAGTGATGGTGGACCTGCCGCTCTCGGACGTGCGCGTGCTGGACCTCAGCTGGCACGTCGCCGGACCGTACTGCACGCGCGTCCTCGGCGACTACGGCGCCGACGTCGTGAAGGTGGAGCGCCCCGGCGACGGCGACCCGACGCGCCTGGCGCCCCCGTTCTACGAGGACGAGCCGGGCATCGAGCGCTCCGCGCTCTTCCTGCACCTCAACACCAACAAGCGCTCGATCGCCATCGATCTGCGCTCCGAGCAGGGCCGCGAAACGGTGCTCCGGCTTGCCGAGTGGGCCGACGTGGCAATCGAGAGCTTCAGCCCCGGCACCCTCGACGCCCTCGGGCTGGGGTACGACGCGCTGCGGGCGGTGAACCCGGGCATCGTGCTGACCTCGATCAGCAACTACGGGCAGAGCGGGCCGTACCGCGACTGGACGGGCTCCGAGCTCACGATCTGGGGCATGGGCGGCCCGATGCTCTACACGGGCAGCCCGGACCGCGAGCCGCTCAAGACCGCCGGCCACACCCCCGCCTGCCACGTCGGCGGGCTCGCGGCCGCCGCGACGAACATCGCGCTCTGGGGCGCGGACGCCAGCGGCGAGGGCGACCACCTCGACATCAGCTTCCTCGAGGCGTTCATGGGGCTCATCGACCGCCGCACGACGAGCCTGCTCAACTACCAGTACACGGGCGAGACCTCGGGCCGCCCGCCCGCCGGGCAGACGCCCGGCTCCGGCATCTGGCCCACGGGTGATGGCGGCTTCTTCTTCACCACGGTGATCGGCCCCCGCTGGAACGCCATGGCGACGATGATCGGCCACGAGGAGCTCCTCGATGACCCGAACTGGCTCGACCCCGCGTGGCGGGCGCAGGAGGAGCCGATGGCGCAGTTCCAGGCGCTGGTGGGCGAGTGGATGCTCGGCCACTCGAAGCTCGAGATCCGCCAGGCCGTCGAGGACGCAGGCGTCTACGGCGGCCCCGTGAACACCGTAGCCGAGCTGCTCAGCGACCCGCACTTCACCGAGCGCGCGTTCTTCGAGACCATCGACCACCCGACCACCGGCCCACAGACCTACCCCGGCCGCACGTACCGTTCGAGCGCGCACGGCTGGCCGCCGCCCCCGCGGCGGCGCGCCCCGCTGCTCGGCGAGCACACCGACGAGATCCTCGACGAGGCGCTCGGCCTCGACGCCGCCGCGATCGCCGAGCTGCGCAGCAAGGGAGCGGTGTCATGACCTCTGGGAACGGTACCGGTAAGCGACTGCCGCTCGAAGGCGTCCGCATCCTCGACTTCACCGTCGTGTGGGCGGGCCCCTACGCCACGCAGCTGCTCTCCGAGTGGGGCGCCGAGGTGATCCGCGTCGAGTCGACGAAGTTCTTCCCATCGACGACCCGAGGCGGCCTCGCGCGGCCGAGCGCGGAGCTGGTGCGTTCGGGCGGGCAGGGCGGCTACCCGGACTACGAGCCGGGCGAGCGGCCGTGGAACCGCGCCGCGCTGTTCAACGTCCACGCCCGCAACAAGCGCTCCGTGACCATGGACCTCACCCGCCCCGAGGGGCAGGAGGTCTTCCAGCGGCTCATCGAGGTGTCCGACGGCCTCGTCGAGAACAACGCGCCGAACACGATGGAGCGCGCGGGCGTCTCCTGGGAGCGGCTCTCGAAGATCAACCCTCGGTTCATCCTCGTGCGGATGCCGGCCTTCGGGCTGACCGGCCCGTATCGCGCCTACCGCACGTTCGGCAGCCACATGGAGGCGGTCTCCGGGCACTACTCGCTGTTCGGCTACCCCGGCGCGCTCGCAGACGAGAGCGGGACGAGCCTGCTCGCCGACCCCGCAGCCGGGGTCTCCGGCGCGATGGCGTTCATGGCCGGGCTGCGCCACCGGCGCCGCACCGGCGAGGGCCTGCAGCTGGAGCTCGCCACCGCCGAAAACTTCACGGGCTACATCGGCGACTACATCCTCGACTACTCGATGAACGGGCGGCTCGGCGAGTACCGCGGCAACCGCGACCTCGTCTACGCCCCGCAGGGCGTCTACCCCTGCGACGGCGAGGACCGCTGGCTCTCGATCAGCATCGGGACGGACGAGGAGTGGCGCGCGCTCTGCGGCGTCATGGGCCGCGACGACCTCGCGATGGACGAACGATTCGCGACCCCCGAGATGCGGCGCGCCCACCACGACGACGCCGACACCGAGATCCTGACGTGGTCGATCTTCCAGGACCCGATCGAGGCGATGCAGCAGCTACAGGCGGTCGGCGTCGCGGCGGGCGCGATCATGAACGAGCGTGACGCCTACGCCGACCCGCACCTCCGCGAGCGCAGCTACTGGCAGACCCTTGAGCACCCCGAGGCGGGCTCCCACGAGTACCCCGGCGTCGTGTGGCGCACGGCGAACACCCCCAATCGCATCCGCCACGCCGCCCCGCGCCTCGGCGAGGACAACGAGTACGTCTACAAGGAGCTGCTCGGCTACACCGACGAGGAGTACCAGCACTTCGTCGAAACCGAGCACGCCGGAATGGACTACGACCCCTCGATCCCGTAGCGGGTCGCTGCATTCGCAGACACGGTCGGGCCCGCTCTCCCTCACGGGGAGCGGGCCCGATGGCTTCCACCCCCCGGACAGCCTCGCCGCGCTTACGTCTAGAAAAAACAACAAATGTTATGCCGGAAGGAGTAGCATGACGGCGTGCTCGCGGAAGAGGCCCCCCGGCGCGCTCGCGCCTGATCGGGGCTGTGCGCGCGGGCGGCCCTTCCGCAGTGCCGCGGAAGGAGGGCCTTCATGGCCAGCGACACACAGCAGACAGACGAGTGGTGGGCGACCGTGCACGGACGGCGCACGGTGTTGCGAGGAGCCCTGCTTGGCGGCGTGGGCCTCGCCGCGGTAGCCCTCATCGGCTGCGGCGGCGACGATGATGACGACGACGATGACGCGGCAGCGCCCGTCGCCCCGGCGACCGCCACGGAGGCCGCGGCAGCAGCGGAGGACGAGCCCGCCGAGCCCGAAGGGCTCGTCACGCCCGCCGGGAACGTAATCCCGCTGCAGTTCCCGGAGCCCCAGGGCGTGACCCCGAAGGCGGGCGGCGTGCTCAAGCAGGCCGTCGCGTGGAACGTCGGGCCGATCGACCCCACGGTCTCCGCGGCCGGCGGCACCATCGCGCCCGGTCGCGCGGCGTACAACCGTGTGATCGGGTTCGTCTCGGGACCGGACGCAGACCCGTACAAGATCGAGTTCAGGCCGGAGTTGGCGGCGTCGTGGGAGCGCGCCGAGGACGGACTCTCTTACACGTTCCACCTCAACGAGGGTGTGAAGTTCCACAACGTGGACCCGACGAACGGCCGCGACTTCACCGCGGCGGACGTGAAGTTCGCGTGGGACCGCTACGCAGCGGGCGGGGCGCAGTCGCAGTACTTCACGGCCGTGCGCGACATCGAGGCCGCGGACGACCACACCGTGGTGGTCAACATGATCTCGCCACAGCCGGACTTCCTCACGCCGATCGCCAGCCGCTACCTCACGATCCACCCGCGCGAGATCGTCGATGACGGGACGATCGAGCAGCGCGCCGTCGGTACCGGACCGATGATCTTGAAGGAGGCGACGCCGGCGGAGCGCGTCCTGTACGAGAAGAACCCGGACTACTGGCAGAAGGAGGTGCTCCTCGACGGGCTCGAGCATCTCGTGATGCAGGATCAGCAGGCCCGGCGCGCCGCGATGCGCGTCGACCAGGTCGACCACGCGATGATCGTGACCAGCACCGTGGGTGACCTCGACGCCTTGCTGGAGACGAACCCCGATGTGAAGGCGACGTGGAGCCCGACGGTGAACTCGGGCACGCAGATCGCCTTCAACATGAAGACGGTCTCGACGTACCAGGACGAGCGCGTGCGGCGTGCGCTGTCGGTGGGGCTGGACCGCCAGTTCATGATCGACATCGCCTACGAGGGGTACGGCGCGCAGGTCTCGACCCTGCCCTGGTTCTTCCTCTTCGACGAGGCGCCGACCCCCGAGTCGGGGCGGCTGGGCGAGTGGTGGGGCTACCGGCCGGACGAGGCGAAGAAGCTCCTGCAGGCCGCGGGCGCGGAGAACCTCTCGTTCGAGATGATCTACCATAACTATGCCGCGACCTGGGACCAGCTCGCCGAGATTCTGCAGGAGCAGTTCGGGGCCATCGGCGTCAACGTCGAGGTCACCAAGCTCGACTACACGTCGTACAACTCGCAGCTGATCCAGGTCACGTACGAGGACGTGATCTACGGGTGGTCCGCGAACGGCTTCGACGCCGACACCTTCTTCCACGCCCAGGTCCATTCGGAGTCCGCGGCGAACCGATACAACATCGAGGACCCGCAGATCGACGCGTGGGCCGAGGCGCAGAAGGTCGAGCTCGACCCGGAGGCGCGCAAGGAGTTGCATCGCAACATCTGGGACCGCATGCACGAGCGGGTCTACCGCATCGACATGCCGGCCGCGCAGTCATGGAGTCTCTACCAGCCGTGGCTGCGGAACGTGCGGTTCGTGGGTCCGCTCGGGATCAACTACTCGTTCACGGAGATCGCGGCCCAGGTCCAGGACGCCTGGCTCGACAAGTAAGCCGCGAGGAGTCTCGGAGCGGCTCGCCGACTCCCGGGACAAGACTGGGCCCGCTTCCCCTCAGGGGGGGAGCGGGCCCAGTGGTTCGCCGTTGCCGGTCGTCCGCTCGCTAGCCCTGGTCGTCCTCCAGCATCTCGAGGATGCGCGTCGGGGAGGCGGGGATCTCCGTCGGGCGGACGCCGATGGCGTCACGGATCGCGTTCGTCACCGCCGCCAGCGGCGGGATGATGCCAACCTCGCCGACCCCGCGCACACCGTACGGGTGGCCGGGGTTCGGCACCTCGACGATGACCGCCTCGATCATCGGGAGGTCCAGCGCCGTCGGCATGCGGTAGTCGAGCAGCGTCGAGTTCACCATGTTGCCGTCGTCGTTGAAGAGGTACTCCTCGGTCAGGGCCATACCGGCGCCCTGCGCCGCGCCGCCCTGGATCTGCCCCTCGACGTAGTCGCGGTGGATCGCCGTGCCCACGTCCTGCGCAGCCGTGTAGCGGAGGATGTCGACCTTGCCGGTCTCCGGGTCCACCTCGACGTCCACGACGTGCGTCGCGAACGCCGGGCCGGCCGTCTCCGGCGAGACGTCGGCGCGCGCCTGGATGAGGCCGCCGGTCGCCTGCAGCTGGCCGGCCAGCTCGGCCAGGCTCATCTCCTTGCCGTCCGGGCCGCGCAGCACGGCGTCGTCGCCGTAGGTCACGTCCCCGGTCTCGCACTCCCAGATCAGGGCCGTGCGCTCCTCGAGCTTGCGACGCAGCTCCATGGCCGTCTCGTAGACGGCCCAGCCGCCCGCGAAGGTAGTGCGGCTGCCGACCGTGGGCAGCGTGTAGCCGACCGAGTCGGTGTTCACCGTCTGCGGCACCACGTCCTCGTACGCCACGCCCATCGCCTCGGCGAACTGCATCGCCAGCGACGCGCGGCTGCCGCCGATGTCGGCCGAGCCGATGTTGAGGCTGAGCCGGCCGTCGGCGTTGACCGCCGCGAACGCCGAGGACTCCATGCCGACGTTGAACCAGAAGCCCGTCGCCACGCCGCGCCCGCGGTTCTCACCGCTGAGCTCGGAGCGGTAGTGCTCGGAGTCCCGGATCGCCTCGAGGCACGCGACGTTGCCGATGGGGCCGAAGGCCACGCCGTCGACGCGGCGGCCGCCCTCGACCATCGCGTTCTTGAGCCGCAGCTCCACCGGGTCGATGTCGAGCTCGACCGCGAGCTCATCGACCAGGGACTCGACGGCCCACTCGGCGGCGGGCGCCGCGGGGGCGCGGTACGCCTGCACGCGCGGCTTGTTCACCACCACGTCCCAGCCGACGGTCCGGTAGGTGTCGAGGTTGTAGGGGGCGGTGGCGCACATCGCGCCCGCGCTGAACGCCGAGCCCGGGTAGGCGCCGGACTCGTACGCGCCCTCCCAGTCCATGGCGGTGATGGTGCCGTCGCGCTTCGCGCCGATGCGCACGCGCATGTGCGTGCCGGAGGTGGGGCCGGTGCCCTCGAAGACCTCGTCGCGGCCCATGTACATCTTCACCGGGCGGTGGCCGCTCTCGCGCGAGAGCATGGCGGCCAGGGGCTCCATGTAGACCGAGGTCTTCCCGCCGAAGCCGCCGCCGATCTCGACGGGGTTCACGCGGATCTTGGAGACCGGGTAGCTGAGCAGCTGCGAGAGCTGGTCGCGCACGCCGAAGTACGCCTGGGTGCTGACCCAGACGTTGATCTGGCCGTCCTCGCTCCACAGCGCCGTGCCGTTGTGCGGCTCGATGTAGCCCTGGTGGTACATCGGCGTGTCGAACTCACGCTCGAGGACTACGTCGGCCTCGGCGAAGCCTGCGTCCAGGTCGCCCTGGGCGAACTCGATGCGCTTCGCGACGTTGGAGGGGCGGTTGCCGAACTCCTCGGAGCCCTCGGCGCCGAAGAAGCCGAAGACCTGCTCGGTCGTGATGCTCTCGTGGATGACCGGCGCTTCTTCCTCCATCGCGTACTGGACGTCCAGCACGGCCTCGAGCACCTCGTACTCGACGTCGATGAGGCCAAGGGCGTCCTCGGCGACGTGCGGGTCGGTGGCGGCGACGGCGGTTACGGCGTGGCCGCGGTAGAGCGCCTTGTCGGAGGCGAGGACGTTGTCCAGCACCCAGCGCGCGCTGGCGGTCTCGCCCTCGCCCATGAGCAGCTCGGTGTCGTCCTGGCGCGGGAAGTCGGCGTTCGTGATAACCGCCGTCACGCCCGGCAGCGCCTCGGCCTTCGAGGTGTCGATCGAGACGATGCGCGCGTGCGCGTGCGGGCTGCGCAGCACTCGGCCGTAGAGCAGGCGCGGCAGCCGGATGTCGGCGCCGTAGATGGCCCGCCCGTTGACCTTGTCCACTCCGTCCGGCCGCAGCGGGCTGCCGCCCACGACCTTGTATTCGCGTTCACCAACAACCACGCGATCACTCCTTGCGTGCGCCACGACACCCCGCGCCGTGGCAGGCGTTCAACATTGAATCGACCCTACGCCGCACCCCCGGCATTGCGCCAGCGGCTGCGCGCGACGAGGGCTACGCGGACTTCGTCAGCTCCATGAGCACGTAGTTCGAGGAGAGCGGGTGCACCCAGATCGCCTCGCTGTTCGGGACGCGGGTGACGCGGCCGCCGCCGGCCTCGATCTGCTGTGCGAACGCCTCCGGGTCCTCCACCTCGCAGACGAGCTGGTAGATGCCCTCGCCGTGTGGGTTGAGCGGGTTCACGCGGTCCTGCATCAGGCGGTAGATCGGGCTGTTCTCGTCCACCGGCGAGATGAGGTGCATCGCGGTCTCGCCGTTGTAGGCCATCGCGACGAAGCGGAAGTTGCCGATCGAGTTGTGCGCCGGCTCACCCATTGGCTCCATGCCGAAGCGCGCCTTGTGGTTCTCGACGGCCTCCTCGAGGTCGTGCACGGCTACTGTGTGGTACTTCACTTTGAACATCGTGGGTTCCTCTCTACGCAGCGGAGCGTAGTCTACGTGACCAACGCGCCACGGGCTCGCGCCCAGGGCGCCCCCGAGCACCGCACGAGGAGCGATCGCATGACAACGCTGCTGACCCAGTCGGGCCCGGCCGAGGTGGAGGCGCGTACGGACGGGGACGGCCTTTGGCTCGACGTCGCCGAGGCCGAGCGTCTCACCGGCTGGGAGCTGAAGCCGGAGGGCTTCTGCTACGGCCCCGTCTGCATCCCGGTCCCGCCCGGCCGCGAGGCCGAGTTCGTCGCCCCCGGCGCGGTCAACCTCGCCGGCTTCTGGCGTCACATGCGCAAGCCCGTGCTCCACGACGATGCCCGCGAGGTCTGGATGCTGGGCGAAGACGCCAACTCGCGCTCCTACGAGATGCTCTCGCTGGAGGCGCCGGACTTCACGCTGCCGGACCTGGACGGCACGGTCCACCGCCTCTCCGACTATCGCGGGAAGCGCGTCCTGCTGGTGACGTGGGCGTCGTGGTGAGGCTGCCGCTTTGACCTGCCCGTGTGGCAGCGCCTCTACAACGAGCTCGCCGAGCACGACTTCGTCGTGATCACCATCGCGATGGACAGCCGCGGCGCCGACGCCGCGCGCGAGTGGATCGAGGCGGCCGAGCCCGCGCACCCCAGCCTCATCGACCGCGACCACGTGGTCTCCGACCTCTACAACATGGTGAACGTGCCGATGGCCGTGTGGATCGACGAGGACGGCCGCATCGTCCGGCCCGCCGAGTACGCCGGCACCAACGACGCCTTCCGCGGCCAGGACCGCGAGACGGGTGCGTGGTCCGACGAGGCGTTCCAGGAGATGCGCCGCGCTCGCCTCATCTACATGGACGCGATCCGTGACTGGGCGCGCAACGGCGCGGCCAGCGAGTTCGCCTGGGACCAGTCCGAGGCGCGCGACCACCTGCGCCTGCCCTCGGAGGAGACGACGCTCGCCAACGCCCACTTCCGGATCGGTCAGCACCTGCGCCAGCACGGCCGGGTCGAAGAGGGGGACCGCTTCCTCGAGGAGGCGAAACGGCTCGCGCCGGACAACTGGAACATCTGGCGGCAGGCCTGGAACCTGCAGGACGCGCCCGTGAGCACCTTCTGGGAGCGCGTCGACGCCCTCGGCGATCGGCGCTACAGCCTGCCGATCGACATGCCGGGAATCGGCTAATGGACGCGTTTCGGCTTGCACCACATGGTTCGGGGGAGTAGATAGGAACAGAACACCGCTCTCACGCGCCGGACGTCGGTGCGGGGCGCGGGCGGTGGACGCGAGTATCTCCGCGAAGGGGGCATTACATGAAGGAATATAGCGACGAGAGTCGCGACTGGACGACGTTGTTCGGCAACGTCACGAGTCGGCGCACGCTGCTGCGAGGCAGCGCCATTGGCGTCGCCGGCCTCGCCGCGGCCGCCCTCGTGGGTTGCGGCGGCGACGACGATGACGACGACGACACCGCGAGCACGACGAGCGGCTCAGGCTCCGGCACGACGACGACCACGACCACCACGACGACCGCGGCCACGACATCGGACGACGGGGACGACGCCGGCGACGCGATGACGGCGGACTTCCCGAGGGGCGAGCTCGTCCCGAGCGCCGACCCGCGCTTCCCGTTCAACTTCGAGGAGCCGGACAAGACTCCGAAGGCCGGCGGGACGATCATCTCGAGCGCCAGCACGGACATCTCGACGTTCGACTCCACGAAGACCGCGGCGAGCGGCACGGGCCGCTACGTCAACATGGTCTACAACCGGATCCTCGGGTTTAACCGCGGTGTGAACCTGCACCCCTCGAACATCGAGATCGAGCCGGAGCTCGCGCACTCGTGGGAGCGCTCCCCGGACGGACTGGTGTTCAGCTTCCACCTGCGCGACGACGTCTACTGGCAGAACGTCGCGCCGCTGAACGGCCGCCAGTTCATCGCCGAGGACGTGAAGTTCGCCTACGACCGCTACGCGGTCGAGGGTGTGCACACGGGCTACTGGCTCAACTCGGAGAGCGTCGACGCCCCGGACAACCAGACCGTGACGGTCACGCTCTCGCGGGCAGTGGCGGACTTCATCCGCCCGCTGGCGAGCTGCTACCAGTCGATCCACCCGCGCGAGCTGGTGGACAGCGGCGACATCGAGACCACGGCCGTGGGCACGGGTCCGATGATCCTCGACGAGGCCATCCAGGCCGAGAAGGTCACGTACGTCACGAACCCGGACTACTGGGAGCGCGACGTGCTGGTCGATGGCGTCGAGTTCCGGCACCTGCCGGACGGCGCGGCGCGCCTGGCGGCCTTCCGTGCCGAGCAGGTCGCCACGGGTGAGGGCATCGTCGGAAACATCCGCGAGGTCGAGAACCTGCTGGAGACCAACCCGGACACGCAGATCAACCTGACCGCGCTCACCAACGGCCAGGGGTTCGCAATGAACCTGCAGAACCCCAAGTACATGGACGAGCGCGTGCGCCAGGCGATCTCGCTGTCGATCGACCGCGACCTGCTGATGACGATCCTCTACCAGGGTCTCGGCCAGGTCCTGCACTCGATCCCGTGGCTCTTCGTCTGGGACGAGCAGCCGACGGTGGAGAACGGCAACCTCGGCCCGTGGACGCGCTACGACCCGGCCGAGTCCAGGAAGCTGCTGGCGGCGGCCGGAGCCGAGGGGCTGGAGATGGTCAACATCTACTTCCCCTACAGCTCGGCCTACGAGCAGACCCCGGACATCCTCACGGACATGTTCCGCGACGTCGGGATCACCATGACGGGCGGCGCCGCCGACTACACGGAGTTCAACTCCACGTGGGTCGGCCGCATGCTCGAGGACGTGTCGACGGCCGGCTGGGGCACCATCGGCTTCGACGCCGAGAACTACTTCTACAACTCGATGCACTCGACGGCTCCGGGGAACCGCTGGAAGTTCAACGACCCCCAGATCGACGAGCTCACCGAGGCGCAGCAGGTGGAACTCGACCCCGAGGCCCGCAAGGCGATCTTCCAGGAGATCTGGACCTACGAGCTGGAGAAGGCCTACCGCCCCGTCATCGGGGGCGGCGCCGGGTTCTTCGTCTACCAGCCGTGGCTGCGCGGCATCCGCTTCGGCGGCGCGCTCTCCACGACGAACATCTACCAGGACTGGGGAGACATCATCCCCTTCGGCTGGATCGACAAGTAGTCGGATCCCCTTCGGGGGACGGGAGACCACAACGGGAGCCGGCCAACTGGCCGGCTCCCTGCTTGTCTCCCTCAGGACGCCCGATGCCGCGCGGACGGCAGCCTGAGCGGGCGAGGGAAGTGCGGGCGCGATGGGACGGCTGAGGCGCGTCTACTTCGGCTACTACGTGATCGCGGCGCTGTTCATCGCCGAGATCGCGGTGACCGGCGTCAGCTTCTACTCGTTCAGCTTGTTCATCACCGCCTGGCAGGACGACTCGGCCCTCGGCTGGTCGCTGACCGCGATCAACGGCTCGTTCCTCATCGGACTCCCGCTCGCCTTCACCAGCCCGCTGCTCGGGCGCTTCATCGACGAGCGCGGCGCGCGGCTGGCGATGCTGCTCGGCGTGCCGCTCATCGGCGGCACGTTCGTGCTCGAGGCGTTCATGACGGAGATCTGGCACCTCTGGGTGGCCCAGGGGCTGCTGATCACCGGCCAGTCCGCCGCGTTCCTCGGCACCGGCAAGCTCGTCGGGCTGTGGTTCGACACGGACCGCGGGCGAATGATGGGCATCGCGCTGGCCGGCAACAACGCGGGCGGCGTGATCATGGCGCCGATGTCCGCGGTCTTCATCGACGCCTTCGGGTGGCGCACCACGGTCTTCGTCTTCGGCATCGCGATCATCGTCATCAACTCGCTCCTGATCTGGTTCTGGGTGCGCGACAAGCCCGAGGACGTGATCGAGGAGGCGCGCCGCGTCGGCCGCGAGCGCGAGGCCAGCACCGCCGAGGCCCTGCTCGCGGCCACGGCGCGCGACGGCGGCGAGACGTCGGAGTCGGCGTCGGCGGCGCGGAGCCAGGGCGTGACGTGGCAGGAGAGCCTGCGCATGTCGGCCTTCTGGCTGCTCACGCTGGCGTTCATCGCCACGTTCGCCTCGATCTTCGCGGTGCTGAACCAGCTCGCGAAACACCTCGAGATCGTCGGCATCAGCACCGAGGCGGCCGGGGCGGCGCTCGGGCTGCTCGGCGCGTTCGGGTTCCTCGGCAAGCTCATCTTCGGATTCCTGTCGGAGCGGTTCCCGTCGCGCTACGGGTTCGCGGCGATCTGCGTCCTGCAGGTCTTCGGGATCCTGATCCTGCTGCTGCTCCGCACGCCCGCCGAGGGCTGGCTGCTGTGGCCGTTCGTGGCCGTGTACGGGGTCGGCTTCGGCGCTGTCGGGGCACTGATGCCGCTGGTGGTCGCCGATACGTTCGGCCTGCTGGCGTACGCTACGATCTTCGGCGCGCAGCAGCTCATCCTGCGCATCGTGAACGGCGGGTTGCCCCCGGTCGTCGGGTGGTCGGTGGACTACACCGGCACGTATGAAGCCGCGTTCTTCGCCACGATCGTCTCGCTGTTCATCGGCGCCATCGCAGTCGTCTTCGCCCGGACGGAGGCGACGGCGGCGAGGTGAGCAGTCGCGCGAGCCGCGTCGGCTGTCATTTCATATGTCGTTAGACACTTGACAGGCGACACGCGAGAATGCCAGTGTGATCCTGTCGTTCCGACATGGCGGTCTGAGGAGGCTCTACGAGGGTCGGGGTCCGCGTCGCGTTGCTCCAGATCACGTCGCGAAGCTCACGCGCATCCTGGCGGTCCTGGATCAGAGCGCTTCACCCCGCGACATGGATCTCCCGGGTTTCAGGCTGCACGCGCTGACGGGCGCGCTCCGGGGGCACTACGCGGTGAGGGTCTCTGGGAACTGGCGCGTGACCTTCAGGTTCGAGGACGGCCATGCCGTAGACGTGGACTACGTCGACTACCACTGAGGAGATCATCTTGGCGATGCAGAATCCGCCCCATCCAGGCGATATCGTCCGCGCTGAATGTCTCGAGCCCCTCGGTCTGACCGTGACGCGCGCGGCCGAGGGGCTGGGCGTCACCCGCCAGGCGCTCTCGGACGTGGTCAACGGACACGCGGGGATCTCGGTGGAGATGGCCATCCGCCTCTCGAAGGCGTTTGGCTCCTCGCCGGAGACATGGCTCCGGATGCAGATGGCCTACGACCTCGCGAAGGCCAGGGAGCGCGAAGGCTCGCTCCGCGTCGAGCGGTTCGCGCCGGCGTAGCCGGGAGGCCGTTGGGAGAGGCGCTGAAGCGCTTAGGTGCCTCGCAGCCGCGGGTCCAGCACGTCGCGGATCACGTCGCCCAGCAGGTTGAACGCGAGCACCGTGATCGCGATCGCCAGGCCGGGGAAGATCGCCAGCCACGGCGCCTCCTCCATGTACCGGCGACCCGTGCCCGACAGCATCAGGCCCCACGAGGGCTCCGGCGGCTGCGTCGACAGCCCGAGGAAGCTCAGCCCCGCCTCGATCAGGATCGCGTTGCCGAGCGACGCCGAGATCAGGATGAGGATGGGCGCCACCACGTTCGGCAGCACGTGCCGGAACATGATGCGCTGGGGCGTCGCGCCGATGGTCTGTGCGGCCTCGATGTAGACGTTCTGCTTGACCGACAGCACCGCGCCGCGCACCACGCGCGACTGGAACGGGATGATCACGATCGCGATCGCGAGCAGCGCGTTCGTCGTGCTCGTGCCGAGCACGGCGACGAGGGACATCGCGAGCACGATGCCGGGGAAGGCCAGCACGGCATCGACGATGCGCTGGATGACCATGTCGATCCAGCCGCCGGCGAACCCGCTGATCAGGCCCACCAGCGCCCCGCCCAGCGAGCCGAGGCAGACGGCGAGGAAGCCGACGTAGAGGGAGATGCGGGAGCCGTGCAGGATCCGGCTGAACATGTCGCGGCCGAGGTCATCCGTGCCGAAGAAGTAGGTCGTGTTCGGTGCCTGGAATGTCTCGATGGAGATCGCGATCGGGTCGAATGGCGCCACGTACGGCGCCGAGAGGGCAGCGGCGACGAGCACGCCGATGACGAGGGCCGAGACCAGCCCCACGGGCTTCTTCACCACCCGGATCGAGGCGTCCAGCAGCCAGTGCCGCTGGCCGCGCACGTTCGAGGTGGTGATGGTTACGGAATCTGCCAGCGAACTCATGCCTACGCTCCGTCTGTGTCCGTCGCGCTACTGGTAGCGGATCCGCGGGTCGATGACCGCGTACGAGAGATCGACGATGAGGTTGGCGGTGACGAAGATGACCGCCATCACCATGACCGTGCCCTGCAGCACCGGGTAGTCGCGCAGCAGCACGGCATTCAGCGCCAGCCGGCCCATGCCCGGCAGCGCGAAGATCGTCTCGATCACCACGAGGCCCCCGAGCATGAAGCTCAAGAGCCCACCGAAGATGGTGATGACCGGGATCAGCGCGTTCTTCAGCGCGTGCCGGACGATGATCGTGCGCTCCTGCAGCCCCTTCGACCGCGCCGTGCGCACGTAGTCCTCACGCAGCACCTCCAGCATGGAGGACCGCGTCATGCGCGAGGCCGTCGCCGAGAGGCGGTAGCCGACGATGAGGGCGGGGAAGATGAGCGCCTGCAGGTTGCGGCTGGGGTCCTCCCATAATGGGAAGTACCCAAACTCAGGTAACCAGCCGATCCATAACGTGAGCGCCAGCAATAGCATCGTCGCGAGCCAGAAGTCCGGCATCGACAGCCCGATGATTGCGAAGAGACGCGCCCCATAGTCGGGTAATGTGTCCTGTTTCACCGCCGATATGACCCCCATGGGGATCGCGATACCGACCGAGATGATGATCGCCATGATGGCGATCTGGATCGAGACCCGCATGCGCTGCACGATCGTCGGGAGCACGGGCTTCCCGTCCCACAACGACTCGCCGAAGTCGCCGCGGATGGCCTTGCTCCCCCAATCGACGTACTGGGTGACGAACGGGCGGTCGATGCCGAGCTCCGCGCGCATGGCCGCGAGCTGCTCTTCGTCGGCGTAGCCGCCCTCGGCGAGCCGTGCCATCACGACGTCGCCCGGGACGAGCCGGACGAGCGAGAAGATGATGATCGACACGAGCACCAGCGAGGGGATCGCGGACAGCAGCCTGCGGATGATGTATTCGGTCATGCGGCGCGCTCCTCGGCGGCGGCGACCCCCGGACGGTCCGACGGTGAACGGTAGGCGCGCATTGTACGCCCTTATGCGCTCTACGGCGCGATGCGCCTGCGCCGCGGGGCGCGCGCGTCAGTCAACGCACGTGGGGACGGTCGAGGCTCCGCGACAGGAGCGCCCCGGACACACTTCGGGCCCCGCTGAGGGGGCCCGAGATGGGTTGTGTGCCGTGGTTTGCCGGGCGCCGTCTCCGCGTCAGCTCCGGCTGTTCGCGGCGGATGGCGGCCTGCACCGCCTGTCGCCGCTGGAGGTGCGACGCCCGGCTAGCCGTGGCCTGCTCTGTCCAAGGGTCCGCTCCTCCCGGTTCAGGCGCGCCTGGCGCTCCCGAGGAACATCCTGATCGATGCCACGACCAGCCTCCATTCCTCGTGTCTGCCCTTCGATCATGCTCCTTTGGATCACGCTTTGCAACCGATCCGGCGGGCAATCGTGAGGCTGCCGGACGCGTGCTGCTCGCCGCCGCGCTGCCGGTGCACCGAGGTGTGCTGGCGCCCCCGGGAGGATTCGAACCTCCGGCCTTCGGATTAGAAGTCCGCTGCTCTGTCCACTGAGCTACAGGGGCGCGTCGACCTCCGCCGATCCATCCTACCGCGCCGTCCGCACAGACCACGCCGACTGCGCGGGATCGGTGCTCGGCCATGCATACATTCACGGCGCAACGTTGGTATCATGCATCCTCCCACCACCGTTTTGTAGCAACGCATCCGAGAGGTTGCGCGTCTCCTCGCGGGCCGCGCGCAGCCCACCGACGCCGCGCGACGAGGCGGGGTGGCATGCGCATGAGCGGGGACGGTGGCACGGCTCGCGCCGCGCTCGTCGTTGCCGCGGCGCTGTTCCTGGCTGTGTGCGCTCCCACCGCGGCGCAGTCCGGGAACGTGCTCTCCAATGGAGGCTTCGAGGACGGCAGCTCGGGTTGGTCCACGCCGACCAACGCCACCCTGACCGCCGACGGCACGGACCCGGTGCACTCCGGCTCCATGGCCGGGCGCCTGACGGCGGACGCCGCCGGCGGCATCTCCGTGAGATCTCAGTACTGGTGGGCGCCCATCGATGCCCTCGAGGAGTACACGCTCAGCATCCAGCTCGACGCCGACGATGCCGGCATCAGCGAAGCAGCCGTGAAGCTTGAGCTGGTGGACGGGGAAGGCCTGGCCCTGACGAGCGTCGACGGGTCGTCGGGCACGGCGAGCGGATGGCTCTCGTACACCACCGACCCCGTGGCGGCGCCCGCGCTGGCCGAGTACGTCCGCGTCGTCGTGACCGCCACCGCGACGAGCGCCGGGGCGGTCCTCCACATCGACTCGGCAGTCGTGGCGGCTGCCGAACCCACGCCCCCGCCCACCGCGACGGAAACCCCCACCGCGACCGCGATGGCCACGGCTACCGCCACCGCAACGGCGACAGCGACGCCCACGGCCAATGCGACGGCGGCGCCTCGCCCGCAACCGGAGCCGACCATCACCGTCCCGCCGGTCGAGGGGCAGAGCCCGACGACCGGCCGCACCGCCGCAGAGGATGCCCCGTACGCCCACCGGGTGCCCGATGTCCCGCCTCCGGGCGCGCCGACGCGGCGAGCTCCGCAACCGCTGCTCCAGAACGGCGACTTCGAGGATCCCGGCGGCCTCGAGGGGTGGCGCACTCGCGGAGGTGAGGCGCGCGCCGAGGAGTCCACACCGGGCTCGTCGGTCGCGGTACTGACCTCGCGCACCGCCTCGACGAAGTGGATCTACCAGGTGGCGCCCGTGACGCCGGGTGCGTGGTACAAGGCGGGGGCATGGCTCCAGCCGCGCGACGACGCCGAACTCGGACTCGTGCGCGTGGCGTGGTACGCCTCCAGCGACGGCAGCGGGCGGCAGCTCGCCACGGTCGACTCAGCCACCGTGCCCGGCGACGCAGCACGCCTGGTCGGAGTCACGACCGGGGCGGTGCAGGCGCCTCCAACCGCGCGGAGCGCCCAGGTGCGGCTCATGCTGCGCCCACGGAGCAGCGCGCTCGCCACCCTCGTCGCCGACGACGCGTACTTCGAGCCGACATCGCCGCCCGCGGCTGAGCCGACCAAGTCGCCGTCACCCCCCGCAACACCCGAGGCCTCCCCGACGGCCACCGCCACCCCGTCCCCGGGGCCAGCGGCTACTCCGGCAGCGACGCCGTCACCGACGCCCGCAGCTATTCCCATAGCGACACCGTCGCCGACACCCGCGGCCGCTCCCGCAGCGGCGCCCTCCCCGGAGCCCGCGGCTACCCCGGCAGCGACCCCGTCGCCGACACCCGCGGCTACACCGGTCGCCTCGATCCCGGAGCCCACGGCGAGCGCGCCCGCCCAGCCGAGTGCGAGCCCCACGCCGCAGGCGACCGCCGTGTCCGTTCCGCGCGCCGTAGGCGCGACCACACCGCTCGCTACACCGGTCGCCACGCCGCTCTCCGCCGCCGTGGCTCGCCCGGCCGGCGAGACGCTGCCGAGGCTCACGGCCTTCCACATCCCGCTCCGCATCACCGCGCTGCTCCCCGATCCCGTCGAGCCCGGCCCGGACGCGCGCTTCGAGTGGGTCGAGGTGACGAACGTCGGGCGGTCGCCGGTCCGCATCCGGGGCCTCGAGCTGCGCGACAACGCCGCCGTCCTCGCGCTGCCGGACATCGAGTTGCCCGCGGGCAGCTCGATCGTGGTGGCGGGAGAGGCGGCGGACGTCGGCGACGCCATCGCGGTGCGGGTGGACGGCGGGCTCTTCAACGGGCTTGCCAACGCGGGCGACCGCCTCGTCCTGCTCACGACCGAGGGGGCGGTGGTCGACTCACTGTCGTACGGCGACGACGCCAGCGGCTTCGGTCCACCCCTCGCGGCGCCCTCGAGCGGCGAGCAGCTGCGCAGGCGGTTCGCTGCGAACGGCGCGCTCGTCGGCGTCCAGATCGGATCGCAGGGGCACGAGGGAGCGAGTGTCACCGCGTCGGTGACGGCGACCCCCGCGACGGCGACGCGAGACGCCGACGCGTCACCGGCCCCGACGGTGGGAGCAGAGGCGGGCGCCGTCGGCGCACCCGAGTCCACCGCTACACAGCCGGCGGTCGCGCAGGACGCCCCGGAAGGCAGCGGCGAGGGTGTGAACGGCACGGCGTGGGTCGCGCTTGCTTCGGTCGCGCTCGGCGCGCTCGCGGGCGTCGGAGCGTTCCGGGTGCGCGAGCTGATGGGCGCGTAGCGGCTACGGCGCGTCGGTCGACTGGCTGCGCGGCAGCGAGACCTCGACGGCGAGCCCGCCGCCGGCCAGCGCCTCGACCGTCACCGTGCCGCGATGCGCCCGCACAATGGCGCGCACGATCGAGAGGCCGAGGCCGTGGCCGCCGCGCCCCACGGTACGCGCGCGCTCGAGTCGTGCGAAGCGCTCGAACAGCCGCGGCGCCTCCTCGGCCGGGATCAGCGGGCCGCCGTTCGCGCAGCGCAGCGTCACGATGTCGCCGTCGCGCGAGGTGGTGATTTCGATCCAGCCCTCCCGCTCGTTGTGGTCCACGGCGTTGTCGACCAGGTTGCCGGCGAGCCGGTCGAGCAGCATCCGGTCGCCCTCCACCGGCGCCCCGGCCAGGTCGAGCGTGACGTCCAGCGCCAGCTCGGCGATGTCCGCCGACCGCGCGTCGAGGGTGCGCCGTACGGCATCGGCGAGGTCAGCCTCCTCGACGAGCTGCAGCGGGCCCTCCGCGCGGGCCAGCACGAGCAGGCGGTCGATGAGCCCCTCGGTGCGCTCGATCGCGCGCCGCACGACCTCGGCGGTCGCCTCGAGTTGCTCCCGCCCGGCGTCGGGCTCATCGAGCGTGACGTCGATCTCGGTGCGGATGATCGCCAGCGGCGTGCGCAGCTCGTGCGACGCATTGGCGACGAACTCCCGCTGCGCCTCGAACGCCGTCTGCAGGCGGTCCAGCATCGCGTCGAACTGGTCGGCGAGGTCCTTGAGCTCGTCGGGCGGCCCGGCGAGGTCGATGCGCTCCTCGAGCCGCTCGTCGGTGATGCGGCGCGCGGTGTCGGCGATCTCGTGCACGGGCCGCAGCATCCGCCCGGCGACGAACCAGCCGAGCCCGACCGATGCGACCGCCATCACCCCCAGCGCGATGCTCGACCGCCAGAGGATCTCGCGAAGCGTGTCCTCCTTGATGCCCGCCACGATGGTGTCGAACAGCGTGGAGGCCCGGACGGTCTGGAACACGCCCTGCCGCCCGCGCGCGGGCTCGCGCTGGACCAGGAACGTGAAGTCGCCCTGCAGGTCTCCCGCCCGAAGGTCCAGCCGCTCCTCGAGCGCGTCGCGCAAGTCCTCGCCGCCCGACGGGAAGTTGCGCGCGACGAGCGCGAAGTTGAGGGCAAGGAGGACCGTGCCCGCGAGCAGGAAGAGCGCGCCGTACCAGAGCGTGAGTCGCAGCCGGATCGACGGCTGCCCGGCCGCGCCGAGGAGCCGCCGCATCAGGGGATGCGGTAGCCGACGCCCCGCACGGTCTCGATCAGCGGCGGCTCACCCAGGCTCTTGCGCAGCTTCATGACCGTGACGCGCACGACGTTGGTGAACGGGTCGGTGTGCTCGTCCCACGCGCGGTCCAGCAGCTCCTCGGGGCTGACGACGGCGCCCCCGGCCTCCAGCAGGACCTGCAACACGGCGAACTCCTTGCGCGTCAGCCCCAGGTCCCGGCCGTCCCGCGCCGCGCTCCGCCGCGCCGCGTCGAGGCGGACCCCGGCACGATCGAGCACCGGCTGCGCCGCCGGGCGCGCCCGGCGTCCCAGCGCGCGGAGCCGTGCGCGCAGCTCGTCGAAGTCGAAGGGCTTCGCCAGGTAGTCGTCGGCGCCCAGGTCGAGGCCCTCGATGCGGTCGTGGACGGCCGCGGCGGCGGTAAGCATGAGGATGCGGCAGTCGCTGTCGCCGGCGACCAGCTCGCGGCAGACGTCGTCGCCGTGGACGGCGGGCAGGTCACGGTCGAGCACGACGACGTCGTACGGGTGGACCGAGGCCTTCTCCAGCGCCTCGGCGCCGTCGAAGGCGAGGTCGACGGCGAGCCCGTCGCGGCGCAGCCCGCGCGCCATCGCGTTCGCGAGGTCGCGCTCGTCCTCGACCAGCAGCACGCGCATGCGGCCTCCTCGGGGCGTTCCGCGCCCGGGCGCACGGTACGCCGGCCAACCTAACCCGAACGTAACCCCGCGCCCCCGTGCTTGAACGGGAAGTCGACGGGCAGCTTACGAGGAGCTTACGCGCCGTTCGCTAGCGTCCGGGGCGCAACGCTCCCACCGCAGTGAAGGATGGTCTGGATGAGACGGACGAAGAAGACGGTCGCGATAGCCGTCGGCGGACTTGCGGCGTTGCTGCTCGTCGGCTCGGCGCTCGCGCACCCCGGCGGCGGGCTCGTCGACCGCGTCGACGTGCTCGCGCGGGCGCTCGGCATCACCGCCGACGAGGTCGAGCAGGCGAAGGAGGACGGCACGCTCCGGGACCTCCTCGCCGACGTGACGCGGGACGACCTGCGGACGGCATACGAGGAGGAGGCGACCGAGGCGATCGATAGCGCCTCGGACGACGGCGAGATCACCTCGACGCAGGCGGACCGCCTCAAGGAGGTGGTCTCGGCCGACCGCAGCGACCTCACCGACGACGACCGGGCGACACTGAAGGACCTGCGAGGCACGGTCACCATCGACGTGACCGCCGTCTACGCCTCGGTGCTCGGCATCGCGAGCGAGGAGGTCGAGGCGGCGAAGGACGACGGCACGCTCCGAGACCAGCTCGCCGACGTGAACCGCGTCGCCCTCGTCGCCGCCCTCGTGGACGCGCGCGACGCGGCCATCGACGCCGCCGAGGACGCGGGCGACCTCACCACGGAGCAGGCGGAGCTCCTCCGCGACGCCGGCTCGGGCCTCGGCGGCTTCAGGGGCAAGGGCCGCGGCCACTGGGGTGGGCGCGGCTTCGACCGGTGGAGCGGCGACTGCGGGAAGTCCGGCGAGTGGTCAGGCGACAAGAAGGACGCCACCCCGGTTGGCGACCCGGCGTAACCCGCACGCCAGTCCGGCTCCCTCTCCCCCCGCGGGGGGAGAGGGCGGGGGGGCGGGGGGGTATACACAAATCCGAGCCCCCGAGACAAGAGGCAAGGTCGTATGCCGGGGGGTGGTTGATAAAAAA
>VXMU01000133.1 GCA_009840945.1 Chloroflexota bacterium
CCCCCCCCCCCCCCCCCCCCCCCCCCCCCCCCCCCCCGCCCCCCCCCCCCCCCGCTGGGTTGGTCGCCTGGCGGTCGAGGCTAGCCGCGAGGCAGGCCGAGGCCGCGGGTGGCGATGATGTTCCGCTGGATCTCCGAGCTGCCGCCGGCGATCGTCGCCGGGATGGTCAGCACGTAGCGCTGCGTGAACTGCGCGCGCGCCGGAGCCCGCGGGTCATCCTCGTCCCAGATGTTCGCGTACAGCCCGAACAGGCGCGTGCCCGCGCGCTGCGTGCGCTGGTTCACCTCGGAGATGAACATCTTGGCCGTCGACGCCTCGTAGTTCGGCAGCACGCCCGCGTTCTGCATCGAGATGATGCGGAACGAGAAGTTGAAGCCGACCTCGCACTCGATGAAGCAGTCCGTGATGAAGTTGCGGACCGCCGTCGTCACGCGGGCCGACTCCTTGCCGGAGTTCGCCTCGTCGATCAGCCGCTTGATGTTGCGCTGCAGCGCCACGGCGCCGCTGATGTTCGAGCGCTCGTAGTCGAGCAGCGTCATGCCGACGTACCAGCCGCGGTCGACCTCGCCGAGGACGTTGGTGGCCGGGACGCGGACGTCCTCGAAGAACGTCTCGTTGAAGCCGTGCTTCCAAGCCGCGTTGATGAGCGGGCGGATGTTCAGGCCCGGCGTGTGGATGTCGTCGATGAGCATGAACGAGATGCCGCGGTGCTTCGGGGCGTCCGGGTTCGTGCGCACCAGCGCGAACAGCGAGTCCGCGTGGTGGGCGCCCGAGGTCCAGATCTTCTGCCCGTTGATCACGTACTCGTCGCCGTCGAGCATCGCGCGCGTCTGCAGCGAGCCGAGGTCGGAGCCCGCGCCGGGCTCGGAGTAGCCCTGCGCCCAGACGATCTCACCGGACAGGATGCCGGAGAGGTACTTCTGCTTCTGGTCGTCGCGGCCGTGGACGATGATCGTCGGCCCGAGGAGGGAGACGCCGCCGCCGCCGACGCTGGGCGCGCCCGCTTCGGCCATCTCCATGTTGTAGATGAACTGCTCCATCGGCGTGAGGCCGGCGCCGCCGTACTCCTCCGGCCAGTGCGGAGCGAACCAGCCCTCGGCGGACATGGACTCGCCCCACTCGACGGCCGCGGAGCGCTGCTCCTCGTCGTCCGAGTTGCGGTCGCCGATCCAGCTCCCGGGGTCCTCGAGGCCCTTGTCGAGCAGCTCCTTGTAGTAGGCGGGCAGCTTCGCCTCGATCACGTCCTTGACTCGCTGGCGGAACTCTGCCTGCTCTGGAGTGTCGGCCCAGTCCATGTGGTCCCCCTTCGTCGATTCGCGCCGTCGCGCCATCACGCCGGCTGTGTGACGGCGCGTGCCTCGGCGGGGGCATCATAACGCGCCCCGCCGCGCGCTGCCCGCCGGTCACGCCCTCACGCACCCGCTGGGCTACACTCGATCCATGGACCAACAGGCAGTCGACGCGTACCGCGAGGCGTACGGGGCGTGGCAGAAGCAGCTCGAGCAGGTCCACGCCTTCATGCTCGACGGTGAGCCGCTCCACCCGAGCAGGATCAAGGGCCTCCTCAACCGCGAGGCCACCGCCAAGGAACGCTACGACGAGGCCCGCCGGGCGCTGCTCGGCATCGGCGACTGAGCGGAGGTAGCGCGATGACCGCATCGACCTCGAGCGCGGCGATGAGCTCGCCCTGGTACCGCAGCGGATACCCGCGCTCCCTGACCATCGGCGCGGCGTTCTCCGTGGCGTGGTCGCCGTGCATCGGCCCCATCCTCGGGGTGGTGCTCACGCTGGCGGCGACGTCCGGGACGGCGGCGCAGGGCGCGCTGCTGCTCATCTTCTACGCGCTCGGCCTCGGCGTGTGGTTCATGGCGTTCGGCGCGGCGTTCGGCTGGCTGACGCCGCAGCTGCGCAAGATCCAGCCGTACATGCCCGCGATGATGGTCGTCGCGGGCGCGCTCTTCATCGTCGTGGGCGGGCTGATGTTCCTCGGCGAGTTCTCGCAGCTCAACGCGCGCTTCCAGAGCTTCGGCTTCCTCTTCGACCAGACCGCGACCGCCGAGGAGAACCTGTCCGGGAGCACCGAGGGATTCCTCGGCCCGGTCATCGCCTTCTTCGGCGGCATCGTCTCCTTCCTCTCCCCGTGCGTGCTCCCCCTCGTGCCCGTCTACCTCGCGAACCTCGCGGGCGAGGCGATGCGAGGCACGGGCGACGCGCGCGCCGACCGCCGCCGGGTGTTCATGCACTCGGTGGTGTTCGTGGTCGGCTTCACGCTGGTGTTCGCCTTCGTCGGGGCTTCGGCGGGGTTCCTCGGGAACCTCGTGCAGGAGCAGCTCGATACGGTCACGCGCGTCGGCGGGGTGCTGCTGGTGGTGTTCGGGATGCAGATGAGCGGGCTCATCCACATCCCGTACCTGGAGCGCACGTACCAGCTCCCGGCTTGATCAGGGCGGACGGAACAGGGGCGCGCTGTGGATGGATCGATGCCGCGCGGTGTCGCGTCCGTCCGGGGCGCCTGCTAGGATCGGCGCGATGGCCACGGAGTACGGTGGACTCGACATCGACGAGATGGGCCGCGTCATCGACGAGGCCGGGGTGCTCGTCATCCGCTTCCACGTGATCTCCCAGCGGTTGCTGGTGGACGCGCGGATCACGGACGACGACCCGCCGCTGATCCAGCTCGTCCCGCCGGTCTCCTCCGCCGAGGAGCGCTACCGCCACCTCAAGCAACTCCGCCCCTCGATGCCGCTCCCCGAGCAGATCACCGTCCTGAGCTGGCCTCGCTACGTCGAGGTCATGCGCGACGCCGGCCTGTGGCGGCGGCTGGAGGAGCGGCTCATCAGCCTCGGCGGCGAGCCGCTTGCGGACCGCTGCCGCGAGGTGTTCGAGGAGGTTCGCTCGGCCGAGCGCGCCGAGGTCGTCGCCGCC
>VXMU01000078.1 GCA_009840945.1 Chloroflexota bacterium
GCCCACGCCGACGCCGACGCCCCCACCCAGGCCCACACCCGTGGTCGCGACGCCGACGCCGTCGGCGCCCACGGTGTCGACCTACGGCTTCATCTGGCCGGCGGCGGGCAAGATCACGTCGTGGTTCGGCCCCAGCCACCCGCTCGGGATCGACATCGGGATGCCGACGGGGAGCCCGGTCTGGGCGGCGGCGGCGGGCCAGGTCACGTTCGTGGGCGGGCACCCGTGCTGCTCGTACGGCTACTACGTGATCATCCGGCACGATCAGACGTTCACGACCCGCTACGGGCACTTCAGCCGCTTCGCCGTGAAGCTGGGCCAGCACGTGGAGCAGGGCGACCTGATCGGCTACAGCGGCTCCACGGGCGCCTCGACGGGCCCACACCTGCACTTCGAGATCCGCCGCAACGGGACCCCGCAGAACCCGATCAACTTCCTGCCGTAGACGGGGCCGGGATGCGCGCTACTGGCGCGTGGGCTCCAGCAGCACGACGCGCTGCTGCTCGCCGAGCCCGCGCCGCTGGATGTTGAGCCGCGGCTGCGGGTCCTCGACCGTCAGCCCGGTGGCCTCCAGGAACGCGCCGAGGGGACTCTCCCGCCCGTCGAGCCCCTCGTGCCCGATCGGGATCACGATCGTCGGCTCCAGGTCGCGCACGGTGCGCGCGGCGACGGCGGGCTCGGTGTGCTCCTCGCCGCCGATCGCGAGGATGAGGATGTCGACGTTGCTGAGCAGCTCGGCCTCCGCGGCCGGCTGGTGGCAGCCGCTCCCGAGGTGCGCCACGTGCATCCCTTCCGCCTCCAGCAGGAAGGCGGTGTTGCGTCGTGCGGCCGGGTCGGTCGCCTCCGAGTCGTCGGCGTCGAGGGGGAGCGGGCTCGCGATGCCGAAGAGCTGCACGCCGCTGATCTCGTACTCGCCGGGCCCGTCGATCACGATCGGCTGGCCGCGCACGCCGTTGCTGTGGTCGTGGTGGGGGTGATGGCGGCTGACGGTGACGATGTCGGCTGTGGGCCGGCCCATGTCGAAGCCGGCGGAGCGGTCGGCGGGGTCCATGACGACGGCCGCCTGGCGCGTGCGGATGCGGACGCAGGCGTGTCCGAGCCAGCTAATGTCCACGCCGTACCGTCCTTGGGGGGAGCGGGGAGGACCCGTTACCCCTCGATCGTAGCGAGGCGCGGAGTCGCCTGCCAGCGTCCGGCTCCCCCTCCCTCTAGCTCCCTCTCCCGCCCCGCGGGGTATCCCCGCGTCGAGGAGGGCCGAGGGCCTGCCCTTGGCTCTCCGACTGGCCATACTGCGGGAGAGGGTTGGGTGAGGGTCCGGGGGCTCCCCGATCGCCGCCGCCCTGCCACCAGAGCCGGAACCCCCTCACCCTAGCCCTCTCCCTCCAGGTAGAGGGGATCAGATGATCGGGTGGGGGGCGGAGGTCCGGCTGCCTCTACGGCGGCGCGGGGCCGAGCACCTTCTCGAGTTGCCGCAGGGTGCGGTGGTGGAGGGCCTTGATGGCGCCCTCGGTGCGGCCCATGCGGCGGCCGATCTCCGCGTTCGTGAGGCCGTCGACGTACTTGAGCGCGATGAGCTGGCGGCGGTCGGGCGCGAGCTCGGCCGTGGCCTCGCGGATGCGGCGGCTGAGCTCCTGCATCTCCAGCTCGGAGTCCGGCCCCGGGACGTCCGAGGCGATGCTCATCGCCTCGTCCAGCGGCGCCGTCGGCGGGCGGCGGCCGCGGTCGCGGTACCAGTTCGCGAGCAGGTTGTGGGCGATGGTCATCAGCCAGGACTCGAACGAGCCGCGACCGCGGAAGCTGCCCAGGTTCGTGAAGGCGTTGACGAAGGTGCGCGAGGTCAACTCCTCGGCGTCCGCGACGCTCGGCGTGCGGCTCAGCAGGTAGCGGTAGACGCGGTCGGCGTGGGCCTCGTAGAGCGCGGAGAAGGCGTCGTCATCACGCTCGTGGTGGCGTTGCGGCGCGTCCGCATCCCGTTCCGTCGAGGTCTGTTCCACGCCTCCGTCACCGCCCTCGCAGTTGCGTCCGCGGCCCGCGTCGGAGGGGCCTCGGAGCGTTGACCGGGCAGCCGCCCGGTGGCTACAATCGTAACAGTTAGCACTCTCGGCGGGAGAGTGCTAATCCACACCAGGTCAACACATCCCCGCCTGGAGGGCGTGTGCTCAGCGAGCGCCGGGCCGGCATCCTGAACCTCGTTGTCGATGAGTACATCGACACGGCGATGCCCGTCAGCTCGCGCGCGCTGGTCGACCGTCATCACCTCGAGTTCTCGACCGCGACGATCCGCAACGAGCTCGCGCGGCTCGAGGAGGAGGGGTACATCACGCACCCCTACACCTCGGCCGGCCGCGTGCCGTCGAACGTCGGCTACCGCTTCTACGTCGAGCGGCTGATGGCCGAGGAGCCGGTGACGCTGGCCGAGCAGCGCATGATCGAGCACCAGTTCCACCAGGCCGCGCCCGGCTACGACGACTGGCTGCGGCTCGCCGCGTCGATCCTCGCGGCGGCCGTCGGCAACGTCGCCGTGGTGACGCGCCCGCAGCGCTCGCTGCCGACGTTGCGCCACGCGCAGCTCGTGCACCTGCGCGCCGGCGCCGCGCTGCTCGTGGCCGTCCTCGACGACGGCAGCGTGCGCCAGCGCATCGTCGGCGTGCCCGAGGCAGACAGCCAGGAGCGCCTCACCGAGCGCGCGGAGCGGCTCAACGGGCGCTGCGCCAACTCGGACGCCGCGGCGATGCGGGCTGGGGCGGAGGAGCTCGATGACGAGCACGACCGCACGCTGACCCTCGACGTCGCCGAGCTGCTGGCCGAGCACGACGAGGACACCGAGCTCTACATCGCGGGGATCCGTCCCGCGCTGGAGCAGCCCGAGTTCGACTCCACGGAGCGCATCCTGGACGCCGTGCAGCACCTGGAGGCGTACCACCTCCGCGGCGCGCTGCGGTCGACGGAGACGCCGCAGGACGGCGCGCGCATCCTTATCGGCGACGAGAACCTGGACGAGTGGCTACAGGAGTGGACCGTCGTGGTCTCGGCCTTCGACGGGCCCGAGGGCGCCAGCGGCACGGTCGCGGTGCTCGGCCCCACGCGCATGCGCTACGGGCGGACCATCCCGCGCGTCCGCTACTTCTCCTCGCTCATCTCGGACCTCCTGCAGGAGGTCGAGAGCTAGCCGCTCCCGCCCGCGCCACGTACGGAAAGGTCACGACACTGCTCCCCGACGACGCCGAACAGCCCCTCGCAGCCGTCGATGACGCCGTCAGCACGACCGGCGACACGTCCGACACCGCCGACGCCGACGCGAAGCCGCTCACCGACGCGGAACGCATCGCGAGCCTCGAGGCGGAGGTCGCCGAGTTGAAGGACGCCCACGCACGCGCGCAGGCCGACCTCCTCAACTACCGTCGCCGCTCCGAGCAGCGCTGGGCCGAGCGCGCCCGCGCGACGCTCGCCGACACCGTGCGGCGCTACATCCCGCTCCTCGACGACCTCGACCTCGCGCTCGGCAACGTCGACGACGGCCTGGACGGGCACCAGTGGGTCGAGGGCATCCGGCTGGTCCGCCAGAAGTTCGTGGAAGCCCTCGCCACGGCGGGCGTTGAGCCGATCCCGACCGAGGACGCCGAGTTCGACCCGCGCGTGCACGAGGCGATCTCGTACGCGCCGGGACCGGACGGCCGCATCGTAGCGGCGGTCCGCTCCGGCTACACCATGCAGGACTACGTCGTCCGCCCCGCGCAGGTGGTGGTGGGCGACGGCTCAGTGGAGACGCAGACAACACCGGAGGCATAGCCGCGCCGCGACCAGGGCATGGCCCGGCGGCGCACTGAACAGCTACCGACGTATCAAGGAGGAGACACCATGGCCAGAGTCATCGGCATCGACCTCGGCACCACCAACAGCGCCATGGCCGTGATGGAGGCAGGCGAGCCGGAGATCATCCCGAACGCCGAGGGCGGACGCACCACCCCCTCGATGGTCGCGGTGAGCGGACAAGGCGAGCGCCTGGTCGGCACGGTCGCGAAGCGCCAGGCGGTCACGAACCCCAGCGACACCATCTTCTCGGTGAAGCGCCTCATGGGCCGCAAGTTCGACGACCCCGAGGTGGCGACCCTGCGCGACATCGCGCCGTTCGAGATCACCCGCGCCCCCAACGGCGACGCCCTGGTCAAGATGGGCGACCGCGAGTACTCGCCGCCCGAGATCTCGGCGATGATCCTGCAGAAGCTCAAGGCCGACGCCGAGGCGTACCTCGGCGACGAGGTCAACGAGGCCGTGATCACCGTCCCGGCGTACTTCAACGACTCGCAGCGCCAGGCCACCCGCGACGCGGGCCGCATCGCCGGCCTCGAGGTGCTGCGCATCATCAACGAGCCGACGGCCGCTTCCCTCGCCTACGGGCTCGAGAAGGAGGAGGACGAGGTCATCGCCGTCTACGACCTGGGCGGCGGCACCTTCGACATCTCGATCCTCGACCTCGGCGACGGGACCTTCCACGTCCAGGCCACCAACGGCGACACGTTCCTCGGCGGCGACGACTTCGACAACCTGCTGATCGACCACCTCGTCGCCGAGTTCCGCCGCGACCAGGGCATCGACCTCTCCGAGGACCGCATGGCCCTCCAGCGACTCAAGGAGGCCGCGGAGCGCGCCAAGATCGAGCTCTCCAGCGCCCAGCAGACCGACATCAACCTCCCGTTCATCACCGCCGACCAGAGCGGCCCCAAGCACATGCAGATCACGCTCACGCGCGCGCGCTTCGAGCAGCTCGTCGGCGACCTCGTGCAGCGCTCGCTCGGGCCGGTCAAGTCCGCCCTCGACGACGCGGGCCTGCAGCCGAGCGCGGTGAACGAGGCGGTGCTCGTCGGCGGCATGACGCGCATGCCGCTGGTGCAGCAGCGCGTGCAGGAGTACTTCGGCAAGGAGCCGCACAAGGGCGTGAACCCGGACGAGGTCGTCGCCGTCGGCGCGGCGATCCAGGCCGGCATCCTCAAGGGCGACGTGCAGGATGTCGCGCTCTTCGACGTGACCCCGCTCACGCTCGGCATCGAGACGCTCGGCGGTGTGATGACCTCGCTCATCGAGCGCAACACGATCATCCCGACCGACCGCCAGCAGACGTTCTCCACCGCCGCGGACAACCAGCCGTCGGTCGAGATCCACGTGCTGCAGGGCGAGCGCCCGATGGCGGACGACAACAAGTCGCTCGCGCGCTTCATCCTCGACGGCATCCTGCCGGCGCCGCGCGGCGTCCCGCAGATCGAGGTCGAGTTCAGCATCGACGTGAACGGCATCGTCACGGTCGCGGCGCGCGACAAGGCCACGGGCAAGGAGCAGCACGTCACGATCCAGCCCGCCTCCGGCCTCACCGACGACGAGGTCAGCCGCCTCACCCGCGAGGCCGAGGAGCACGCTGCGGAAGACCAGGCCCGCCGCGAGGCCGTCGAGCTGCGCAACACGGCCGACACGCTCGCCTACACGGCCGAGCGGACGCTCAGCGAGCAGGCCGAGAACGTCTCCGACGACATCAAGTCGCGCGTCGAGTCGGCCATCGCCGAGGTGCGCTCAGCCCTCGAGGCCGACGACACGGAGCGCATCCAGTCGTCGAGCGAGGCGCTGTCGCTGGCGCTGCAGGAGATCGGCCAGGCCGCGTACGGCGCGGCCGGCGGCGCCGCGCCGGGGCCCAACGGCGATGCGGCCGCGGGGGCCGACGGCGACGACGAGGGCGAGGCAGCCGAGACCGTCGAGGGCGAGTTCCGGGAGGTCTAGCAGTGCGATGCGAAAGTCTACGCTTCAATTCGTACTAAACGAAGCGTAGACATTGTCGGCCCCGAGCGTTGCGGTCGAAAGTCTACGCTTCAATTTGATGGAACCGTAGCGTAGACTTTCGGGGAGCGGAGCGCGCCCGTGGTCTTTCGCCGCCCCGTCGACCGCAACCCTGCCGAACCACCGCCCCGTCGTCCGGGGCGACCGAGTCGTCGTGAGGTCTACGAGCGGCTCGACACGCAGATCGGCGAACTCTGGAACACCTCGGCGGCCTCCCCCGCCGCCTCGAGGCGGACGGGATCTGGCGCGGCATCTGGCTGGAGGAGGCCCACCACTCCACGGCCATCGAAGGCAATACGCTCGTCCTGAAGCAGGTCGAGGCGCTGCTCGGCGAAGGCCGTGCCGTCGGTGACAAGGAGCTGGGCGAGTACATGGAGGTGCGCGGCTACGCCAACGCCGCGGACTGGGTCTATGGGCGCGCCATCGATCCGGGCGAGTGGTCGGGCGACGAACGCATCTCGACCACCGAGGTGCGCTACGTGCATCGCCTTGCGATGGAGCCCGTCTGGGATGTGGCGCCGCACCCGGACGCCGGCGCCGATGAGGGGCCCGGCGCGTTCCGCCGGCACGACATCCAGCCGTTCCCGGCGGGCAATGACCCCGCCACCCTGGACCGATGTGCCGGCGCTGGTCACCGACTGGGTCGACGAGGCGAACGCCCTTGAGCCCGCCGCCCCAGACTTCCCGGAGGCCGTCGCGCGGGCGCACTGCCGCTTCGAACAGATTCACCCGTTCCTCGACGGCAACGGGCGGACCGGCCGGCTCGTACTGAACCTGCTGCTGGTCCGGCTCGGCTACCCGCCGGCGATCATCTACAAGAACCAGCGACGTCGGTACCTGGATGCGCTCAGGCGAGGAGACCATGGCGACCCGGGCGCGCTCGGCGAGCTGATCGCGCGGGCGATTCTCGACAACCTCTACAAGTTCGTGATCCCGTCCGTGGCCGGTCCGGCTCGCCTTGTGCCGTTGGGGGCACTCGCGGACGCCCGGGTCACGGCCTCGGCGCTGCGCAACGCCGCGAACCGCGGACGGCTGCAGGCGACACGAGGGGCGGACGGCCACTGGCGTAGCTCGCGGAACTGGGTCGAGGACTACCTCCGCACTCGCTACGTGCGGGTTCCAGCGTGACGCGCATGACCGGGCGATTCCGAAAGTCTACGCTTCAGTTGGTGCGAATTGGAGCGTAGACTTTTGTCGCGACCGCCCACCCCAACGCAGATCCGAGACATGCGGGCGCGCCCTCGCGCCCGACAGCACGTACACTGACTGATTGATGAACGCGAACGCCGATCTCTACGCCGCACTCGGGGTCTCCCGCGACGCCTCGCAGGAGGACATCAAGCGCGCCTTCCGCAAGCTCGCGATGGAGTACCACCCCGACCGCAACAAGTCCGAGGGCGCCGAGGACCGCTTCAAGGAGATCTCCGCCGCCTACGATGTCCTCTCCGACGAGGAGAAGCGCCGCACCTACGACCGCTTCGGCATCAACGGCCTCAACGGCGGCGGCCAGCACGGCTTCTCGGGCTTCGAGGGCTTCGGCGGGTTCGGCGACATCTTCGACGCCTTCTTCAACGGCACCGCCACCCGCCGGCCGGGCCCGCAGCGCGGCGCCGACCGCCGCGCGACCCTGCACATCTCGCTCGAGGACGCTGTCTTCGGCGGCGAGCAGGAGATCGAGTTCGACCGCGTCGCGCGCTGCGAAGAGTGCCGCGGCTCCGGTGGCGCGCCGGGCACCACGCCCGTCACGTGTCCCGAGTGCAACGGGCAGGGCGAGGTGCGCCGCGTGCAGGAGTCGCTCTTCGGCCGCTTCGTCAACGCCGCGCTGTGCACGCGCTGCGACGGCGACGGCGAGGTGGTCTCCGAGCCGTGCACCGAGTGCCGCGGCCGCGGGGTGCGCCGCGAGCACGTAGCGCGCGTGGTCAACGTCCCCGCCGGCGTCGACGAGGAGCACCAGATCCGCCTCAGCGGCGAGGGCGACTCCGGGCAGCGGCGTGGGCCCGCGGGTAACGTCTACCTCGACATCGAGGTGGAGCCGCACGAGCACTTCGCGCGGCAGCGCAGCCACCTGGTCTACGAGCTGCCGCTCAACCCCGCCCAGGCCGCGCTCGGCGCGAGCCTGGAGGTGCCGACCATCGACGGCGACCCGGTGCCGCTCGAGGTGCCGCCCGGCACGCAGCCGGGCCACGTCTTCACGGTGCGCGGCCACGGCGTGCCGCACCTGCGCGGCAACGGCCGCGGCGACCTGCTGGTGCATACCCACGTGGTGACGCCGACGAAGCTCACCGATGAGCAGCGCGAGCTGCTGGAGCAACTCGCGGACTCGCTCGGGACGCCCTCGATGCCCGACCACGAGCGCGGCTTCTTCGACCGCGTGCGGGAGGCGTTCACCTAGCCGCCCATGCCGCCGTCCCCACCCGGCGACGCACCACCCCCAGGCGACACGTGGATCGAGCTCTCGCTGCGGCTGCCCGCGGCCGACGCCGAGATCGTCGCCGACGTGCTCGCCGCGCTCGCGCCCGGCGGCGCGTCGATGGACGCGCCGTTCCGCAACGTCGAGCCGGAGCGCTTCGGGCTTGAACTCACCGTCGGCGAGGCGACCGTGCGGGCGTTCTTCACCGGCCCGCTGCCGGCGGCGAAGCGTCGCGCGATCCGCCAACGGCTGGCGGCGCTGCCCCTCGGCGCGCCGTTGCCGCGCCTGCGCTACGCCGAGGTGCGCGAGGCCGACTGGGCCGAGGAGTGGAAGCGCTTCTACCACCCGATGCGCGTCGGACGGCTGCTCGTGCAGCCCTCGTGGGAGGAGGCCGCGGACGCTGGCCCCGAGGACCTCGTGATCACGCTCGACCCCGGCCGCGCGTTCGGCACGGGCCAGCACGAGACCACGCGGCTCTGCCTCGCCGCGCTCGACCGGCTCGTGCGCGCCGGCGGCGTGGTGCTCGACGTGGGGACCGGGTCGGGCATCCTCGCGCTCGCCGCCGCGCGCCTCGGCGCGGCGCGTGTGGATGCGCTCGACACGGACCCGGTCGCCGTCGTGGCCACGCGCGAGAACGCCGCGCGCAACGGCCTGCCCGACCGCATCGAGGTCGCCGAGGGCTCGCTCGGCGCGGGGTGGCCGTGGGAGCGCGCCGCGCGAGGGGGCTACGACGTGGTGGTGATGAACATCGCGCTCGCCGTCGTGGGCGAGCTGCTGCCGGACGCGGCCGCCGCGCTCCGGCCCGGTGGTGCGATCGTGGCGAGCGGGTTCCTGGCCGAGGCGGTTCCGGAGGTGGAGGCCGCGGCGCGTGCCGCGGGCCTGGGCGAGGTGTCGAGCGAGCTCGACGGCGAGTGGGGCGCGGTCGTCGCCCGCGCCTGACGCGGCCCTGCCAGCGCGAGTGTAACGAGTTGCTATACTTGCTCCTTGCAGCCCGCCCCACCTATCGCGTTACAGGAGTGCGCGTTGGAAGACCCCCGCATCATTTCCGAGCGCCTCCTCGACAACGTCGAGCGCGTCATCATCGGCAAGACCCAGGAAGCGCGACTCGCGATGGTCACGCTGCTCTGTCGTGGCCACCTCCTCATCGAGGACGTGCCCGGCGTCGGCAAGACCATGCTCGCGCGGGCGCTGGCCCGCTCGACGGGGTGTGACTTCCAGCGCATCCAGTTCACCCCGGACCTGCTGCCCTCGGACGTCACGGGCGTCTCCGTCTTCAACCCGGCGAGCCGCGAGTTCGAGTTCCGCGCCGGCCCGGTCATGGCGCAGATCGTGCTCACCGACGAGATCAACCGCGCCACGCCCAAGACGCAGTCCGCCCTGCTCGAGGCGATGGAGGAGCGTCAGGTCACCGTCGACGGTGTGACACGCGGTCTGCCCGAGCCGTTCATGGTGATGGCGACGCAGAACCCCATCGAGTACGAGGGCACGTTCCCGCTTCCGGAGGCGCAGCTCGACCGCTTCCTCATGCGCGTCCGGCTCGGCTACCCGAGCCCCACCGACGAGGTGCTGGTCATGGACGCCCAGCAGGCCACGCACCCCATCGACTCGCTCGAGCAGGTGACGACCGCCGGCGAGGTCGTGGAGTTGCAGCAGGCGGTCCGCGAGATCTACATCGACCCGCTCATCAAGCAGTACATCGTCACGCTGGTGAACGCGACGCGAGACCACGAGGCGGTCTACCTGGGCGCCTCGCCGCGCGGGTCGCTGGCGCTGATGCGTTGCGCGCAGGCCTTCGCGATGCTGGAGGGCCGCGACTTCGTCCAGCCCGACGACATCAAGCTCCTCGCGTTCCCCGCGCTGGGGCACCGCGTGATCGTCAGCGCCGCGGCGCGCGTACGGAACGTCGAGACCGCCGAGATCATCGACGAGTGCATCGAGCGCGTCCCGGTCCCGGGAGCGCGCGCCCGCGGCGGCGCCTGAGCCGCCGTGCGCTGGCTCGCGTGGCTCGCCGCCGCGCCACTCCGCCGCCCCAACGTCACGATCGCCATCGGGGTCGCCCTCCTCTGCCTCGCGATGGGCGTGGCCACCGGCTTCTGGCTGCTGTTCCGCCTCTCCTACGTGATCCTGATCGGCGTCCCGATCCTCTACCTCTGGAACCGCTCGATGATCCGCAACATCGAGGTGGACGTGCTGCGCCGCGACCGTCGCGTCACGCGCGGGAGCAACCTCGAAGGCCGCGTGCTGATCCGCTCCGGCTCGCGCCTGCCCAAGATCTGGCTGGAGGTCGAGGACGCCTCCAACCTCTCCGGCCACTTCACGAACCGCGTCGTCACGCTCGGCTCGCGCGGCGTCGACGTCTGGCGCTACGAGACGCCGACGCTGCGCCGCGGGCTCTACACGATGGGGCCGGTCACGATCACCTCGGCCGACCCGTTCGGCTTCTTCCGCATGTCGCGCACCTTCGGCGAAGAGGTCGAGGTGCTCGTCTACCCGAACGCGCCCGAGCTGCCGGGGCTCTACCTGCCGCCGGCGAGCCTGCCGGGTGACGGCCGCTTCCGGCGTCGCACGCACAACGTCACACCGAACGTGGCGGGCATCCGCGCCTACGAGCCCGGCGACTCGTTCAGCCGCGTCCACTGGCCGGCCACCGCGCGCACCGGGAACCTCATGGTCAAGCTCTTCGAGCTCGACCCCGCCTCGGACGTCTGGGTGCTCCTCGACCTCCAGGAGGACGTGCACATCGGCGAGGACGACGACGGCACCGAGGAGACGGCCGTCATGGTCGCCGCCTCGATCGCGCGCTACTTCATCGCCGCCAACCGCTCCGTCGGCCTGATCGCCTACGGCGACGACCTGCGCGTCGACGAGCCGGAGCGGGGCGCGAACCACTACACGCGCATCCTCGAGACGCTCGCGCTGGCGCGCTCGGTCGGCGAGGTACCGCTCGACCACCTGCTGCTCGAGGAGCAGCGCAACTTCGGGCGGCACACGACGGTCGTGGCGATCACGCCCTCGCCCGACGACGCGTGGGCGCTCGCGCTCATGTCGCTGGCGTCGCGCGGCGTGAAGGTGGCGGCCGTGCTGCTGGAGGGCGAGACGTTCGGCAGCGAGCGCAGCTCCCTCGATGTCTACGGGACGCTCACGGCGGGCGGCGTCTACACCTACACCGTCAAGCACGGCGACGACCTCGTGCACGTGCTCAGCGCCTCCGCCGGCGCGTCCAATCCCGAGACCGGCGCGCCCACCGGCCCGGTGGCCCCGCTGTGACCGCCGCCGGCGTCCCCGCCGACGAGGGCCGGCAGCGCCGGGGCCTCTCCGACCTGCTCGCCGAGGGGGACCGCATCGTCGGTCTCACCTACTGGGAAGACGTCCTCACGTTCGTCCTGCTGGCCGCAAGCCAGACCGCGTTCGCGCTCTCGATTGCGAACGCGGACTGGGTCGACGAGATGCCGGACCTCACGGTCGCGGCGTGGGCCGGGATGCTCGTGGGCGTCGTACTCGCGCGGCTCCACACGTCGGCGGGGTGGTTCGCGTACGACCCGGCTCGCAGCGCCCTGCTCTCGCGCGTTCGCTGGTCGGCGTGGTGGCTGTTCCCGGCCGGGCTCGCCCTCGGCGCCCTCGCCTCCGTCGCCATGGTCATGCACACGATGGAACTCGCCGACCCGCTCGCGATGGGCGTCGAGGCGCGGTGGTCGGAGCTGTGGGCGCGCCTCAAGGACTGGGGCGCGGCGCTGATCTTCGGCGGCGTCTCCTCGGACCCGATGCCGTTCGTACTGCTCATGGTCTTCGTGACGTGGATCGTGCCGTACCTGGCCGGCTGGGCCGTGTTCCGGTGGCGCAATCCGTGGCTCGCGCTCGTGCCGGCGGGGGTGGGGATCCTCACCAACATCTCGTACCTGCCGGGCCAGCCCTCGATCGCGTTCATCCTCTTCCTGTTCGCCGCGATCCTGCTCTTCACGCGCCTCCAGCTGCTGCGCACCATCATGCGCTGGCAGGGACAGCGGGCCGCGCTGCCGCAGCTGCTGTCCGTCGAGGTGCTGCACGCCGGGGCGTGGGTGGCGGTGCTGCTCATCCTCATGGCCTGGCTGGTCCCCACCGGGGGCGAGCTCGACCGCGTCTCGGCGGGGTGGGAGCGCCTCACGCAGCCCGTGACGGACCGCGTCGACCGCTTCGGCCAGGTCTTCCTCGGCATCGACTCGAAGCGCGGCAACCTCATCCACCACTTCGACAACGCGTTGCCGCTGCAGGGCCGCGTCAAGCTCGAGGACGACCCGATGTACGCAGTCACGCTGCCCGCGGACCAGGAGCTGCGGCGCGACGAGTTCCTGCACCTCCGCTCGACGGCGTTCGACGAGTACACGCGCGCCGGCTGGAAGCTCTCCGAGGTCGAACGTGACGCGCTGCCCGGCACGACCATCGAGGCGGCGAGCTTCGGCACACCCGAGACGCGCAGCCAGCTACGCCGCCCCGTCGTCACGCAGATCGAGGTGATCGAGCCGCTCTCCGACCGCCGCCTGCTCGCCGTCGGCGACCCCCTCGCGACCGACGTCGAGGCGGAGCTCGTGACCGGCCCGGCCGCGATCGACCTCGCGGCGTTGCAGCCCGACGAGCGCGTCCGCTCGGGCGACAGCTACGTGACGGTGGGGACGATCTCGGCGGCCAACCCGGAGATCCTCGTCGGCGCGGGCACGAACTACCCCGCGTGGGTGACGGAGCGCTACCTCCAGCTCCCGGAGAGCCTGCCCGACCGCGTGCGCGAGCTTGCCGCCGACATCGCGGGCGACACGCAGTCGCCGTACGTGGCGGCGTTCCAGATCGAGAACTACCTGCGCACGAACTACGGCTTCAGCCTGAAGGTCGACGACCAGCCCCCGCGCCGTGACCCGGTGGACTACTTCCTCTTCGAGTCGCGCGAGGGCTACTTCGACCACCACGCCTCGGCCATGGCCGTCATGATGCGCTCGCTCGGCTACCCCGCCCGCGTCGCCGTCGGCTTCTTCGTCGGCCCGCACCTCTACGACGAGGAGACGGGGACGTACGTGCTGACCGAGGAGGACTCGTGGACGTGGACCGAGGTCTACTTCCCGGACCTCGGGTGGGTCGAGTTCAACCCCACGCCGGCGCGCGCCCGCGTGTCGAGGCCCGGCCCGCAGATCTTCGGCCTCGAGGAGGACGACCCGCTCGTCATCGCAGAAGGCACCGACGAGCTGCTCCTCCTGGAGTCCAGCGGCTTCGACGACGAAGAGGACGTCGCGGCGCCCGAGCGCACCGAAGAGGCGGTCGATGCGGTCGCGCGCGACTTCACCACGCCGCTGCTCTGGCTGCTGGCGGTGGTGGCGTCGCTCTCCGCGCTGTACTTCCTCGTCAGCCTCGCGTGGGCGTACCCGTACCGGCAGCTGGCCCCGGCGACGCAGCGCTGGGCGAAGGTGCAGCGCCTCTCGATCTGGGCCGGCATCTCGCCCGGCCCCGAGCGCACCCCGATCGAGGCGGCGGACTCGCTCGGCCGCGCGATCGAGGTCGGCGAGCCCGTCGGCCACCTCGCGCGATCGTTCACGCGCGAGCGTTACGGCCGAGCGGCCGGCGACGCCGACGACGGCGAAGTCGACCGCCTGGACCGCTCGTACCGTGAGGTGCGGAACCGGCTGGTGCGGCTGGCGCTGCTGCGGCCGTTCCGGCTGCGCAGGCGCGGCTCGGGCAGCTGACGCGCTCGGATCGCCCTACCCGCCCACGGCCTGGATGATGGCGCCCGCTCCGATCGCCATGGCGGTAAGAAGGATCCCGGTGGCGGCGACGAACATCGCGCCGATGCGGATTTCCTGTCGGCGTAACTCGGCCCGCAAGATCTCGGGCGTGACGAGTGGGCTCGCGCAGCGGCTGCTGGATTCCAGGATCCGATTCTACCGGTCCGGGAGCGCGCCGCCCGCCGTCCGCTCGGGCGGCTCCAGCGCCTCCAGCGAGTTCGTGATCCGCACGAGGTCGAGGATCTGAAGCGCCTGCTCCAGCGTCAGCGGCGCGTCGCCCAGTTCTAGGATCGCTGCGGAGAGCTGCTCCCGCGCGTCATCGACGTTGTCCGGCGCGGCCGGGTCGGGCTCACCCGGGGCGTCGCCCGGCTGCCGGGGCGGCGTATCCGACTCGCCGTCCTCGGGCGGCTGGTCGCCCTCCTCGCCGGGCTCGCCCTCGCCGCCCGTGTCGTCGTCCTCGGGCGGCTCGTCGCCGGGGTCGCCGTCGCCGCCTCCGTCGTCCTGCGGGTCCTCGTCGGGATCGCCCGGCTCGGGCTCGGCCTGGCCGTCCGGCTCGTCGCCCTCCTCGGGGCGGCGAGGGGCCTGGCCGGCCGGCGGCGGCGGCTCATCACCCCCGAGCAGGCGCAGCACAACCTCGAGGTTGTGCTTCGCGTCGACGTCGCCGGGGTCGCGCAGCAACACGCCGATGTACGCCTCCCGGGCCGCCTCGAGGTCCCCGCGCTTGAACGCGTGGCTGCCCGCTGCATACGTCGCTTGCGTGAGCAGCGCCGGGTCGTCCGTCGCGGTCATCGCCGCCGTCGTGGCGACCGTCGCCTCCTCGTAGCGTTCGAGGCGGTGCAGCGTGTTGCCGATGTTGTAGCCGATGGGGGGCGGCGCCTCCGCGGCGTCCGAGGTCTCACCGGCGGCCTCCTGGTAGGCGGCCAGCGCCTCCTCGTACGCCTCCTGGTCGTATGCCTCGTTGCCGCGCTGCACGTCCTCGTAGGCCGCGCTCCCGCATGCGGCGACCAGCAGCGCGCCGAGGAGGCCCGTCGCGCCGAGCACGATGCGAGCGGCGGGCAGCCGCGCGCCCGTGCGCGCGCCGCTGGCGACCCACGACTGCGCGAGCAGCAGCACGAGCGCGCCGCCGAGGAACCACTGGAAGCGGTCGATCGCCGCCTCGTTGGCGCCCTCGTCGAACGCGGAGCGGCGCAGCCGCTGGAACTCGACGGCGAGCCCGGCGATGGCGCCGAGGGGTCGCACGTCGCCGCCGGTGCGCTCGGCGATGTTGCCGAGCGCCGCGACGTCCACCCTGCTCGCCGCGGCCTGCACGCCGGGCATCGAGCCGCCCTCTGCGGTGCCGACGGCGACGGTGTAGATGCGGATGCCGAGCTCGTTCGCCTCGTCGATGGCGGCATCGATGGCGCCGCCCACGTCCTCGCCGTCCGAGATCAGCACCACCACCTGGGTGTCCGCCGGGTCGTCCACGTCGAGGAGATCGATGGCCGAGCTGAGCGCCGCGCCGAGATCCGTGCCCTGCGCCACCAGGGCCGCCTCGTTCTGCGAGCGCGCGATGAGCTGGGTGAGCGGTTCGAGGTCGAGCGTGAGCGGCGAGCGCTGGAACGCCTCGCCGGCGAACGTGACGAGGCCGACCCGGTCGCCGCGCAGGTGCGCGAGCATCTCGGTGAGGCCCCACGCCGCCACCTCGGCGCGCGACGGCTGCACGTCCTGCGTCGTCATCGAGCGCGAGATGTCGAGCGCGATCGCGACATCGACGCCGAGGCGGGTGAGTACGCGCTCCTCGGCGCCCCACTGCGGGCGCGCCACGGCGATGGCGGCGAGGCCGAGCGCTGCGAGCAGCAGGCCGAGCTGCAGCGGCCGGCGCCACTGCGCCTGCCCGGACCGCAGCTCCGCGCCGCCGCCGAACGCGGCGTCGGCCCGCTGCCGGAGCCTCGAGGCGTACCACGCGGCGGCGCCCGCCGGGGCGAGGGCGAGCAGCCAGAGCAGCGCGAGCGGGTTCGCGAACTCGATCATCGCCGCGTCCTCACGGGTACCGCCGCAGCCACGACGCGCGCAGCCCGGCCTCCACGAGGAGCAGCAGGATCGCCGCGATCGCCAGCCGTGGCGCCAGCTCCTCGAACTCCGTGAACTGCCGCTCCCCCACGCGGCTGCGCTCCAGCGTGCGCACGGACTCGTACGCCTGCTGCAGCTCGTCGGGGCTCGATGCGTCGTAGTAGGCGCCGCCCGTGGTCGAGGCGACCTGCTGCAGCAGCCGCACGTCGACGATGCCCCTCGACTGCGCCGCGCCGTGGAAGCCGATGGTGTAGACGCGGACGCCGAGGGTCTCGGCGATGCGCGCCGCCTGCAGCGGGGGCACCTCGCCGGCGTTGTTCTCGCCGTCCGTCAGCAGCACGACCACGCGGCTGCGCGCGGGCGAGTCGCGCAGCAGGTTGACCGCCTCCGACAGTCCGAGCCCGATCGCCGTGCCGTCGACGACCAGCCCGGGTTCCAGCGACCACACCTGGCGCGCCAGCGCGACCCGGTCGAGCGTCAGCGGCGACATGAGCAGGGCCGTCGACTGGAACGTCACGAGGCCGACACGGTCCCCTTCGAGGTCGCGCACGAACTCATCGATCGCCACCTTCGCGCCGGTGAGCTTCGAGTCGCGCTCCCCCAGCGTCGCGCGCTGCAGCATGGAGCCCGAGACGTCGAGCGCGAGCGCCACGTCGATGCCCTCCTCGGGCACCGTGGTCACGGCGAGGCCGCGTTGCGGCCGGGCCAGCGCGACGATGAGCAGCACGAGCGCCGCGACGCGCAGCGCGGCGGGCAGCCAGCGCAGGCGCAGCCGCCAGCTCGGCCGCGCTGCCTCGCGCAGAGCGCCGAGGTCGGCGAGTGCGAGCGCGGGCCTCGGCGGCCGCGACCACCACCGCCAGCCGACCAGCACGGCGCCGACCGGCAGCAGCGCGAGCAGCCACGGGTTCGCGAAGATCATCGTCCGGCCCCGCTCCCGTTGGCTCCGCCCCCGGTGGCGGCGCTCCCGTCCGGGTGGGGCCGCTCGAAGCTCACCGCCTCCTCGGCGGCGGGCTGCTCGCGCGAGAGCTCGATGATCTCGAACGCCACAGTCAGGTCGTGGTCGGCGGCGACGGGGTCCGGCTCGTAGCCGGCGTAGACGGCCGCGTCGCAGCGGTTGAGGAGCCCCTCGGCCAGCCGCGACTGCCAGCGCTCGATGCCGTGGTCGTCCATCCGTGCGTCGAGCTCGGACGTGGTGAGCGCCGTCGCGGGGAAGACGAACCGCGCCTCCAGGTAGCGACGCATGACGACCGCGATCGTTCCGTAGAACGCTCCGAAGTCGCCGGACTGGAGCAGCCCGCTCGACGCGATCTCCTCGAGCGCCCGCCGTGCGTCGGCCTCCGGCCCCGTTGCGGCGACGACGGGAGCAGCGACCGGCTCCGGCCGGTGCCTGCGCCGCCGCCACAGCACGAGGGCGGCGAGGAGCAGGACGGCGGCGACCGCCCCGCCCGCGATCGCCGGGCGCAGCCACGCCGCGGGCGGCTCGCCGAACTCGGCCTGCGGCTTGAGTGGCCGCAACGCCGAGGCGTCGCCGACGGCGGCCGAGACCACCTCGAACGGCGGCGCCACGACCTCGGTCGCGCCCGAGCGGCCGTCCTCGTGCAGCCACAGCACGCGGCTCGGCCCCGGCTGCATCGTGCCCAGCTCGAACGCGGCGAACGTGAAGCCGAACTCGCTGCGCAGCCGCCCGTCGTCCAGCACGACGGTCACCACCGGGACCGTCTCGACGAGGGTGAGCCCCTCGCGCGGCTCGGGCGGCTCGGCGGTGATGAGCACGGCGTCGGTGTGGAACACCGACACTGTCAGCCGTACGCGGTCGCCCAGCGTAGCGCTGCGCGGTTCGAGGTCGACCCGGATGTCGACCGGCGCCTCCTGTGCCCGCACCACGCCGGCGGCGGCGAACGCGACGACCATCGCGGCGAGGATTGCTGCGAGGCCGACGCCCCGAGCGCGGCGCGACACGGCCTAGCCTCGGCGCGCGCGGTAGGCGCGCTGCCCGTGCGGGCGCTCGCGCGGCTGGACCCCGGCTGCGCGCCTGCGGAAGTACGTCATCACCGGCGCGGCCGGGTCGCCGTCCGTGCGCACCTCGATCTCATCGACCCCCGCCGAGCTCAGCGCCTCCCGGCGCGACTCGGCGCGCCGCCCGGCGGCGGCGGCGTAGCGCTCGCGCAGCCCGGGATCCGAGGTGTCGACGAGCACGCGCCCCGTGCCCTCGATGCCCTCGACCTCCACCAGCCCCGATTCTGGCAGCGCCTCGTCGAGCGGGTCGATGAGGGTGACGGCGATCACCTCGTGGCGCTGGGCGAGGTCGCGCAGGGCGCGCACGTAGCCCTCGTCCAGGAAGTCCGAGATGACGAACACGAGCGAGCGCCGCCTGAGCACGCGGCCGAGGTAGTCGCAGGCCGCCGCCAGCGAGGTGCCGCTGCTGCCGGGGGCCGCGTGGTCCAGCACCTCGCGCACGATGCGCAGCGCATGCCGGGTGCCCTTGTCGGGCGGCACGAAGCGCTCCGGCGCGCCCGCGAACGTCAGCAGCCCCGCGCGGTCCTGGCTGTAGGCCGCCGAGAGCGTGAGTAGCGCGCAGACCTCGGCGGCCGCCGCGCGGCGGCCCTGCTCCGGCCGGCCGGCGCGCTGCGAGGCGGAGATGTCGACCGCGCAGACGACGTGCAGCTCCCGCTCCTCGGTGTACTCCTTCACCCACGGCGAGCCCATGCGGGCGGTCACGTTCCAGTCGATGAGGCGGACGTCGTCACCGGGGACGTACTCGCGCGCCTCGGCGAACTCGATGCCGAAGCCGCGGAAGACGCTGCGGTACTCGCCGGCCAGCTCGGTGGCGACGAGCCGCCGCGCGCGCAGCTCCAGCCGGCGCATCGAGGCGAGGAGGGTGGCCGGCAGCATCGGCGCCTCGCCGAGCGGGCGGGCCGCCTCGTCCCGGCCCTCGGCGCGGCCCCGCGCGCGCCCCGGCCACGGCAGCCGGGGGAAGCGAGGCATGGCTACGGGATCCCGACGCTCTCGAGCAGGCGCTCGATGATCTCGTCGGCGGTGACGCCCTGCGCCTCGGCTTCGTACGTCAGCACCAGCCGGTGCCTCAGCACGTCCGGGGTGAGCTCCTTCACGTCCTCGGGCAGCGCGTAGCCGCGGCCCTCGACGAACGCGTGCGCCCGCACCGCCTGCGCCAGCATCGTCGCGGCGCGCGGCGACGCGCCGAACTCGATAAGCGGCTCCAGCTCGGGCATGCGGTACCGCGCCGGGTCCCTCGTCGCCTCGATGAGCCGCACGATGTATTCGCGCAGGCGCTCGTTGACCTGCACGTTCGCGGCGTCGCGGACGACCCCCGCGAGGTCGGCCGAGTCCGCCGCGGGCCGGATCGTCGGCTCGTCGCCGTCGAGCGAGCGCGCGAGGATCGTGCGCTCCTCGTCGCGGCGGGGGTAGCCGACCAGCACCTTGAGCATGAAGCGGTCGAGCTGCGCCTCGGGCAGCGGGTACGTGCCCTCGTGCTCGATGGGGTTCTGGGTGGCGAGCACGAAGAACGGCTGCGGCAGCCGGTGCGACTCGCCGCCGATGGTGACCTGCCGCTCCTGCATCGCCTCCAGCAGAGCGGACTGCACCTTGGCCGGGGCGCGGTTGATCTCGTCAGCGAGGATCACGTTCGCGAAGAGCGGGCCGCGCCTGAGCGTGAACTCACCGGCGTTCTGGTTGTAGACCAGCGTGCCGGTGATGTCGGCCGGCAGCAGGTCCGGCGTGAACTGGATCCGCGCGAACGAGAGGTCGAGCGCACGCGCCAGCGTGGAGACGGTGAGCGTCTTCGCCAGCCCCGGGACGCCCTCGATGAGCGCGTGCTGCTCGGTGATGAGCGCGACGAAGAGCCGGTCGATGAGGCGCTGCTGCCCCACGATGACGCGCGCGACCTGCTCCTGGACGCGCCCGATCACGGGGTCCTGGGGGGCGGATTCACGCGCTCGCGGCGCCTCGGGCTCCGAGGTCTGCTGCGTCATGGCCTGTGACTCTCTGGCTGCGGGTGGGGCGGCTCGAAGCTCCCTCAAGTCTACCCAATCCGCGCCCGGCGGGATCGTGCCACGTCGAGTCGCGGGTGGGTCACGCTGGCGCGGCGCGTCAGCCGGTCCAGACGGCCCCCGTCGTGTCGGGCAGCGCGATGACCGCGATGCCCTCCGCCGCGCAGGTATCGAGGAGCGCCGGGTCGGCAGTCGCGAGCGGCGCGTCCAGGCTGCGCGCCGTCTCGGCTGCGACGCAGTCCGCCATGCTGATCGCCCGGGTACGCCGGTTGTAGTGCCGAGCGCGCAGCAGTCCAGCCTGTGTCGCCACCAGTCGGTCGAGCGGAGATGGATCGGCCAGCCCGAGTTGCGTGAGGTCGAGTGCGGCGTCCCCTTCGTCCGTTCCTGCCGAGCGCACGAGATAATCGACGACCTCGGCGACACCCAGCACGGTCAGCGCCGTGTCCTCGTCGCCCTCGATCAGCGCCCGCACCTGGGGCGCCGCGTATTCGACCTCCAGGACGGCGATGACCGCGTACGCATCGAGGATGATCACCGCCTGAGCTCGCGTTCGGCATCTTCCAATCGGGCCTGCCGTCGCGCTTCCTCGGAGCCCGGGCCGCGCCCGCGATACTTCCCCTGCAGGTTACCGATGGGATCGTCGGGCATGGGCCGCATCACGATCCGGTCGCCGAGGTCGACGACGAGCATACGGTCCGCGCCCCAGCGGGCGCGGGCCTCGGCGGGGATGGACACCTGCCCGTTCGACGAGATCTTCATCACGTAGGTCGTCACCATGGAGCACCTCGTACGTTGTATGAACGCTGAGGGCATTATACAAGAGCGCGCCGTCATCGAAGCGCGTCGGGAGGTGATTACGATGACGTTGAGGGCTGCCGGAGAAGGGCCCCCATCTGATCCCCTCGCCCCCGTCTGCGGGGGAGAGGGATAGGTGAGGGGGTCTGCGCAGGGGGCGTGAGCAGCCGTCGAGGAGCCCGCCGGACCCTCACCCCAACCCTCTCCCAGGGGGAGAGGGGGCCGGACGGGCCTCAGGCGAGTGGGTCGCGGCTACGCGCTCGGAGCCGCGAGGAGTGTGCTAGCCGCCTACCGCCGCGAGGCGGGGCGCGCCCTCGGCGGCGGCGCCCGCGCGCTCTGCGCGGCCGAGGACGCCGAGCAGGGGCCGCAGCGCCGCCGCGATAGCGTCGATGTCGGAGACGGGCGGCAGCTCGAGCCGCGTGTGTGAGCCGTCGCGCGCCACGACGAGCAGCTCGGCCGGTTCGTCGCCGGGGTGCTCGGCGAGCAGCTGCAGCATGCGGCCGATGCGCCGGCGGTCGGCGGCGACGTCCGTGGTCTCCTCCATCGCGATGAAGAGCCGCGCCGGTCCCTCGACGGGCGTCTCGGGCAGCCCACGCGGGTGCGTGCCGTTCGAGGAGGCGCCGTTGGCGGTGGCGTCGCCGTTCGTCGGTACGGCGTGAAGCTGCGGGCCCGGCCCGCCGCCGTTCGGACCACCTGGCCCGTTGCCGTTCGGGCCTCGGCCGTTCGGGCCCTCGGCGGGCCGCGCGCCGTTGCGCTGGCGGCTGCGCCGGCGCGCACCTCGCGTGACCGTGAACTTCGCGAGGTCGAAGTCGATCGGCCGGCCGCGCTCCTGGTCGTACGGCGCGAGCTCCTCGACGGCGACGGTGAGGCGGTCGCCGCGCTCGCGCACCTCGACCTTGGCGAGCAGGACGTTGCCCTGCACCAGGCGGTGTTCCTGCTCCTCGTAGCGGTCCGGCCACACGGTCAGCTCCGCGGTGCCGCCGAGGTCCTCGACGGTGACGGCGGCGAAGGCCTTGCCCTGGCGCGTGGTCAGCCGCCGCACGCCCGTCACCATGCCGGCGACGACCGCCTGCTGGCCCGCGAGGTCGGCGGTCAGCTCGGTGGTCTGGTGCGTGATGTACTGCGCCAGCACGCGCGCCGACTGGCGGAACGGGTGCGACGAGACGTACGTGCCGAGGAGCTCGCGCTCCCACGCCCCGATCTCGCGCTCCGGCGTCCGCACTGCCTCGAGCTCCAACGCCGGGAGCGGCGTGTCCACCTGGGTGCCGAAGAGGTCGAACATCGAGGTCTGGCCGGTCTCGCGCTGGCGCAGCGCCTCCTGCGCGACGGTGAGGATGCGGTCGACGCCGAAGACCACGGCCGAGCGGTCCTCGCCCTCGTCGCGCCGCAGCAGCGGGTCGAGCGCGCCCGCCTTCGCGAGCGACTCGAGGACGCGCCGGTTGCAGTCGCGCGGGTCGACGCGGCGCGCAAAGTCCTCGATCGACGCGAAAGCGCCGTCCTCCTCGCGCACCGCGAGCAGTCCCTCGACCGCGCCTTGCCCGACGTTCTTGATCTGGGCGAGGCCGAAGCGGATGGCGCCGCCGCTGCCGTCTTCGTTCCCGTGCGACGCGATCGCGAAGTTCTGGCCGGACGCGTTGACGTCCGGCGCGAGGACCTCGATGCCGAGGCGCGTGCACTCCGCGATTGCGGCGGCGATGCGGTCCTGCGCGCCTGTCGGGTGGGCGCCGGCGGCCATCAGCACGGCGGTCATGAACTCGACCGGGTAGTGCGCCTTCAGCCACGCCGTGCGGTACGCGATCACCGCGTACGAGAAGGCGTGCGCCTTGTTGAACGCGTACCCGGCGAAGGGCTCGATGAGGTCGAAGAGCTGCTCGGCGAGGCGCTGGTCGTAGCCCTTCCCGATCGCGCCGCCGATGAAGCGCTCGCGCTCGGACAGCATCACCTCGGCGATCTTCTTGCCCATCGCCTTCCGCATCACGTCGGCCTGTCCGAGCGTGTAGCCGGCGAAGGTGCGCGCTATCTCCAGCACCTGGTCCTGGTACGTGATCACGCCGTACGTCTCGTCGAGGACCGGCGCGAGGTCGTCGTGCGGGTAGTGCGCCTCGGCGCGCCCGAACTTCACGTCGATGTAGCGGGGGATGTGCTCCATCGGCCCGGGGCGGTAGAGTGCGATCATCGCGGCGAGCTCGCGGATGTCGCTGGGCTGCAGCTCCTGCACCCAGCGACGCATCCCGCCGCCCTCCAGCTGGAAGACGCCGAACGTGCGCCCCTCGGCCAGCAGCTGCGCCGCCGCCTCGTCGCCGTCCGGGATGGATTCGAGGTCGAGGCCGCCGTCGATCAGCTCCGCGGCCTTGCCGAGGATGGTGAGGTTCGCGAGGCCGAGGAAGTCGAGCTTGAGCAGCCCGATCTTCGCCACGTCGTTCATGTCGTACTGCGTCGTCGGCAGCGTCTCGGCGTCGTCGCTGCGGTCCGAGGTCGCGCGTTGCAGCGGCGCCACCTCCACGAGCGGCTCGCGCGAGATCACGATCCCGGCGGCGTGCGTGCTCGCGTGGCGCGCCACGCCTTCGAGGGAGCGCGCGGTGTCCAGCAGCTCGCGCGCGGCCGGGTCGCCCTCGTAGGCGCCCTGCAGCTCCTCGACCTCCCCGAGCGCACCGTCGAGCGTCACGCCGAGCGTGTTCGGCACGAGCCGCGCGACGCGGTCGACGTCGCCGTAGCTCATGCCGAGCGCGCGGCCCGTGTCGCGGATCGCGGCCTTCGCGCCCAGCGTCCCGAACGTCACGATCTGCGCCACGCGCTCGCGGCCGTAGCGCTCGGCGGCATAGCGGATGACCTCCTCACGGCGGTCGTCAGCGAAGTCGAAGTCGACGTCCGGCATCTCGCGCCGCTCGGGGTTGAGGAAGCGCTCGAAGACCAGCCGGTACTGCGTCGGCTCGATGTCCGTGACGTCGAGGCAGTGCAGCACCATCGATGCCGCGGCGGAGCCACGCACGCCCATCGGGATCCCGCGCCTGCGGGCGAACTGGGCGATGTCGCGCACGATCAGGATGTACTCGTTGAACCCCGTCTCGGCGATGACCGACAGCTCGTAGTCGAGCCGCTCGCGCTGCTCGTCGGTGGCGTGCGGGTAGCGCTCGCGCAGGCCCTGCTCGCAGAGGTCGCGGAGGTGGCTCTCGGCCGTGGCGCCGTCGGGGATGCCGGGGTCGGGCAGCAGCGTGCGCCCGAAGTCCAGGCGGATGTCGACCTGCTCGGCGATGCGCGCGGTCTCGTCTGCCGCCTCGGGCAGCTCCGGCAGCAGCGCGCGCATCTCCTCCTCGGACTTGAGGTAGAAGGAGCCGCCTTCGAGCTTCATGCGGTTCGTCTCGTGGATCGTCGCGTTGGTGCCGATGCACAGCAGCACATCGTGCGGGTGCTCCTGGTCCTCCGAGGTGTAGTGCGAGTCGTTCGTGAGCACTGTCGGCAGCTCGAGCTCGCGCGCCAGCTCGACGAGCTTCGGCGTGTAGCGCGAGAACTGGTCCTGCCCGTGCTCCTGCAGTTCGACGTAGTAGCGACCCCGGAACAGGTCGCGGTACCACCCGAGCGCCTCGCGCGCCGCATCGTCGCGGTCCTCCTGCAGCGCCGTCAGCACCTCGCCCGAGGGGCACGAGGAGAGCGCGATGAGCCCCTCGTGGTGCTCGGCCAGCAGCTCGCGGTCGACGCGCGGGCGGTAGTAGAAGCCCTCGAGGTGGGATGCGGAGGAGAGCCGCAGCAGGTTGCGGTAGCCGGTCTCGTTCTGCGCGAGCAGCGTGAGGTGGTAGGGCGTGCGCTCCGACGGGTTGCGTTCGAGGCGGCTCCCCGGCGCGACGTACGCCTCGAGGCCGATGATCGGGTTGAGGTCGTTCGCTCGGGCTTCCTCGTAGAACTTGAGCGCGCCGTAGAGCGCCCCGTGGTCGGTAATGGCGAGCGAGTCCTGCCCCAGCGCTTTCGCGCGCGCGACGAGGTCCGGGATCGTGCTCAGCCCGTCGAGCAGCGAGTATTCGGAGTGGGTGTGGAGGTGGGCGAACATGCCGCTGGCGCCTCGCGCTCTTCGGAGAATCGGCGTACGTCGTTACGCGAACGGGCGTACGGCGAATACTACACGGGAGAGGGAAGCGCCGCCAGCAAGTTCTGTCGCGTTGTGCCCGTCTCTGCGCTAATGCTCCACCCACGGCGACCGAGTCGGCTTCGGCAGCCGTTCGAGGATCTCAGCGCCCGCCGCGTCCAGCTCTGCCTCGCTGAGGTCCGTCTGCAGCGACTCGAACAGCTCGCGCTCCTCCCAGCGGATGTGCGTGCGCAGCGTCACCCCGAACGTGGCGAGGGCGTCGCGGCGCTCCTCGTCGCCGGAGGCGTCGCGCATCCGCGCGACGAGCGCCTCCATGCCGAGGTGGTCCCGCTGGATGCGCCGTACCCGCTCGTCGTCGTGCGGGACGTGGCGGACGAGGCGCGCCATCAGGCACTCGGTCTCGGCGTGGAAGTGCGGGAGCAGGCCGCGCGCCCAGAAGCGCAGCAGGTCGCCGTAGAGGGCTCCAAGCTCGGTGTCGCCGGCGTCGGGTAGCTCGCGCTCCAGCCGCAGCGCGAAGACGAGGCCGTGGTGGTGCTCCTCGGAGAGGCGGACGAGTCTCGGGTCGCGCTGCATCGAACCCCGCTCTCGAATCTACTCCCGGTCGAGCGCGAACCCCTCGTGCAGGGCCTGCACGGCGCTCTCGACCTGCCCCGCCCGCACGATGCACGTGATGCGGATCTCCGAGGTGGAGATGAGCTCGATGTTGATGCCGTGCTCGAACAGCAGCTCGAACATCCGCGCCGCGTAGCCGGGGCTGCTCGACATCCCCGTCCCGACGATCGACACGGAGCCGAAGTCCGGGTCCGCGATCACCTCGGCGGCGTTGATGCGCGGCAGCACCTCGTCGACGACGCGCACGGCGCTGTCGAGCTCGGCGCGGTCGACGGTGAACGTCATGTCGGTGAGCTGCTCGACGCTCGCGTTCTGCACGATGGTGTCGACCGAGACGCCGGCCTCGGCGAGCGGCCCGAAGACCTGCGCCGCGACGCCTGGCTGGTCGGGCACGCCGCGCACCGTGATCTTCGCGATGTCCGACTCGTGCGCGATGCCGCGCACCTTGTTGGCCTGCTCCATCTTCGTCTCCTCGTGGATCAGCGTCCCCGGCGACTCGACGTCGAATGTGCTCGCGACGAGGATCGCGACGCCGTACAGCTCGCCGATCTCGACGGCGCGCGCGTGCATGACCCGCGCGCCGGTGGTGGCCAGCTCGAGCATTTCCTCGTAGCCGATGTCGCGCAGCGGTCGCGCGGCCGGGCAGACACGCGGGTCGGCGGTGTAGACGCCGGCGACGTCGGTGTAGATCTCGCAGCGGTCGGCGTGCAGGGCGGCGGCGAGTGCGACGGCCGTCGTGTCGCTGCCGCCGCGGCCGAGCGTGGTGATGTCGAAGTCCTCGGACGCCCCCTGGAAGCCGGCCACGATCACGATCTGGCCGCGGTCCAGCTCCTGCTCCATGCGCCCCGTCTCGATGCCCGCGATGCGCGCGCGGCCGAAGACCGCGTCCGTGCGGATCCCGGCCTGCGGGCCGCTGAGCGAAATCGCCTCGGCGCCCAGCTCGTGCAGCGCCATCGAGAGCAGCGCCGAGGAGACCGCTTCGCCGGTCGACATGAGCATGTCGAGTTCGCGCGCTCGTGGGGTCGAGGTGATCTGCTGCGTCAGCGCGATCAGCTCGTCGGTCGTCTTGCCCATCGCCGAGACGACGGCGACGACGCGGTCGCCTGCGGTGTGGCGCGCCATGATGCGGCGCGCGACGTGCTGGATCTTCTCCGCGTCGGCCACCGAGGAGCCACCGTACTTCTGGACCACGAGTGCCATCGGGAGACCCCTACGCTTCGTCCGGCAGCAGCACTGCGCCCTCGGCGCGCGCCGCGCAGACGCGCGTGACCGCGTCGATGCCGTGCGAGGCGGCCGCCTCGCGCATCGCCCCGGCGATCTCTTCGAAGTGGTCGGTGGCAAGCGCGGCGATCGAGGGGCCGCCGCCGGAGAGGTAGGCACCGTGCGCGCCCGCGTCGCGGGCGGCCTGGAAGATCGGGTACATCGGCTCGAAGATCGTCGCGCGCGCGGGCTGGTGCAGCACGTCCTCGGTGGCCGCCTGCAGCAGGTCGTAGCGCCGCTCGTTGAGCGCGCCGATGAGCAGCGCCGCGCGGCCGATGTTGTGTACGGCGTGGTTGCGCGAGACGCGCTGCGGCAGCCGCTGCCGGGTCTCCTCGGTCGCCATCGTCAGGTCGGGGACGAGCAGCACGAACCGCAGCTCCTCGGGCGTGTCGAGGCCGAGGTGGAGCACGCCGTCGAGGTCGTGTTCGACCACCACCTGCAGCGCGCCGAACATTGCGGGCACGGCGTTGTCGGCGTGGCGTTCGAGCTGCACGGCGAGCGGGAGCAGCGTCTCCCGGTTGTAGTCGCTGCCCGTGAGCGCGTTCGCGGCGATCACGCCGGCGACGCGCGCCGCCGCCGAGAGCCCGAGCCCCCGCCCCACAGGCGGGCCGTCCGGCTCCACGGTGACCTCGAGGCCCTTGGGGGGCGCGATCGCCGCCATGTTGTAGAGCGTGAGCACGGCGCGCCCGGCCATGAGTGCGATCGGATCCACGGGAGCGGGCTGGGGGTCATCGTGGAGGGTGAAGCGGACCCGGAGGGTCCAGTCGAGCGCGACGCCGAGGCTGTCGAATCCCGATCCGAGGTTCGCGGAGGTGGCCGGGACCTCGACGGCGACGCTGGATGCGCTCATGGATCGAGTGTATGGGCGCGTCCGGGGGCGGGCAACGAGACGAGGCCGTCACCTCGGCGGGCAGCCCGGGGGCCCGAGGCGACCAGAAAATCGACCGAAATCCCGTGAGCTTCGCCGATCCGTGTGCCCCCGCTGGCGCGACGGGCCATACACTTGTATACACGCAATACGGCGACTGGCCGTGTGGTCACGGCTGGCGGGGAGGACCGTAGGGGGCTTCCGATGGAAGACATTGTTCTGCTCAGTGGCGTGCGCACCGCGATCGGCACCATGAACGGCTCGTTCAGCCAGACGCCTGCATCGGACCTCGGTGCGGCCGTCATCCGCGACTCGGTAGAGCGCGCGGGACTCGAACCCGAGCAGATCGACCAGGTCATCCTCGGGTGCGTCGGGCAGGTGGCCGAGGACGGCTACATCGCCCGGGTCGCCACGCTCAAGGCGGGCCTGCCGATCGGCACGCCGGCCTACACGGTGAACCGCATCTGCGGCTCGGGCCTCGAGTCCATCAACACCGCCGCCCGCTGGCTGCAGACCGGCGACGCCGAGATCATCGTCGCCGGCGGCGCGGAGAACATGACGATGCAGCCGTACCTGCTGCGCCGCGGCCGCTCCGGCTACCGCCTCGGCCACGACGCGGTCGAGGACAACCTGCTGCACCTCATCTCCGACCCGTACGAGTCGTGCCACATGGGCATCACGGCCGAGAACCTCGCCGAGCAGTTCGAGGTTTCGCGCGAGACTCAGGACGAGGTCTCCGTCCGCTCCCAGGAGCGCGCCCTCGCGGCCATTGAGGCGGGGTACTTCAAGGAGCAGATCCTTCCGATCGAGGTCCGCCAGGGCCGCAACACAGTGACCTTCGACACCGACGAGCACCCCCGCCGGACCGACATGGAGTCGCTCGGCCGCCTGCGGCCGGCCTTCAAGGCGGACGGCCAGGTGACGGCCGGGAACTCCTCGGGCATCAACGACGGCGCCGGCGCGGTGGTGGTGACCACGGCCAGCAAGGCCGCCGAGCTGGGCCTCACGCCGAAGTTCCGGCTCGTGGCCCGCGCACAGGCCGGCGTCGAGCCGCGCATCATGGGCTCCGGCCCCATCCCGGCGATGCAGAGCGCGCTGGAGAAGGCGGGCCTGAGCGTCGGCGACATGGACACCATCGAGCTGAACGAGGCGTTCGCCTCGGTCGCGGCTGCGTGCAGCGCGGCGCTCGACCTGCCGGAGGAGAAGACGAACCCGAACGGCGGGGCGATCGCGCTCGGTCACCCGGTGGGCGCGAGCGGCACGATCCTGACGGTGAAGGCCATGTACGAGCTCGAGCGCATCGACGGCCAGTTCGCGATGGTGTCGCTGTGCATCGGCGGCGGCCAGGGCATCGCCTCGATCTTCGAGCGCATCAACTAGCCCCCGGGCGCTGCAAGCTACTCAGGCCCCGCCACCGGCGGGGCCGAGTTGTGTCGTTCGCACGACCTCTCTCCACGCCACGTCCGCCACGCTCTCCGCATCTTTCGACGCCTCGAGGAGGCGCCAGCGCTCCGGCTCCATGCGGGCGAGCTCGGCGTAGCCCGAGCGCACGCGCTCGTGGAACGCGAGGGCCTCGCGCTCCATGTAGTCGCCCGCCCCCCCCCCCCCGCGCCGGCCCGCGGGCCGCGGCGCGGCGGCGAGCGGGGGGGGGTGGGGGGCGAGTGCCCCCGTCCCGGGCGCCTTAACCCCCACCACCGTTT
>VXMU01000001.1 GCA_009840945.1 Chloroflexota bacterium
TGAGCGCGGCCGTGTTCTCGGTGTAGTCGGTCCCCTTCGTCGCCGTCACGTCGGTGAAGGAAGGCGTCACCTTCAGCCCGTCCTTGACCGCCTGGTTCAGCTTCACCGTGAAGGTCAGCGAATCGCCCTCGGCGGCCGAAGCGTCATCGATCGTCACCACCACGACGCCATCGTCGGCAATCGTCCCCGTCGCCGTGTCCGTCGCCGTCACCGCCGGCGGAGCGGCGGACAGGGTGAGGCTGACGGTGAAGGTCTCCGCCCCTTCCGTGTCCCTGTCCGCTACCGTGTCCACCGTGAAGGTCTGCGTCTCGGCCGCCGACCCGGCGAACGTCAGCGCCGCCGCGTCGCCCGTGTAGTCCGTCCCCTTCGTCGCCGTCACGTCGGTGAACGAAGGCGTCACCTTCAGGCCATCCTGCACCGCGTTGTCCAGCGTCACCGTGAACGTCAGCGTCTCTCCCTCGACGGCGACGGCGTCATCGATGGTCACCGCCGCGCTGTCGTCGTTGGAGATGGTGCCGTTGGCCGTGTCCGTCGCCGTTATGGTCTCCGAGGTCCCGGACACCGCCAAGCTCACGGTGAAAGTCTCGTCGGCCTCCACCACCTCGTCCTCGGTGGTCACCACCGTGAAGGTTTTCTGTTCCCCCTCCATGCCGGTGAAGCTGAGCGCCGCCGTGTTCGCAGTGTAGTCCGTGCTCGCCGCCGTGCCGGCGGTGAAGCTCGGCGTCACCGTCAGCCCGCCCGACACTGCCGCGCTCAGCGTTACCGTGAAGATGATCGAATCGCCCTCGGCGGCGCTGGAGTCGGCGATCGTCACCGCCGGGCCGGCGGCGTTGTCCGCGACCGTGATGGTGGCAGGGGAAACGGAGCGGCTGCCGGACTGGCCGTTGACGACGATCGTCTCGTCGCCCTCGACCAGGGCGTCGTCCACGGGGGTGACGGTGAGCGTGGCGTCGGCGCTGGTCTGGCCCTTGGGGATGGTGATGCTGGGGAGCGGCGAGGTAGCGGCGTAGTCGGCGGGGTCGGCCGCGGTGCCCGCCAGGCTCAGGGTGACTGCGGTGGCGGTGTCGCGGGCTTTGTCGAGCGTCGCGGTCACGGTAACCTGGGTGGCGCCGGCGTCTTCCGCAATGGTGGAGGGGGCGACGGAGAGCGCGATGTTCTCCGGCTCGCCGATGGTCACCACGGCGTCGCTGACAGTCGCGCCGCCCGCGGTCCCCGAGAGAATGACGCTCTCGTTCCCTTCATCAATCCCGTCGGCGACGACGGTGAAGGTCAGCGTGACCGACGCGGTGGATTCACCCGGCTGGATGCGCAGGACCTCGCTGAGGCTCCAGATGGTGTAGTCGGTCCCGCCGGTGGCCGTGCCACCGCCCACCGAGAGCGTGACCGAGTGGTCCCCGGTCGTGCTGTCCCGCGTAGCGGTGACGGTGACCTTGGCCTGATTCTGCCCCTCCTGGATGTATTCCGGGCTCACCGACAGCGCTATGGAGGGCCCGTCGTTGTCGGTGATCGTCGTGGTCGCGGAGGAGACGGGCCGGCTGCCGGACTGGCCGTTGACGACGATCGTCTCGTCCCCCTCGACCAGGGCGTCGTCCACGGGGGTGACGGTGAACGTGGCGTCGGCGCTGGTCTGGCCCTTGGGGATGGTGATGCTGGGGAGCGGCGAGGTAGCGGCGTAGTCGGCGGGGTCGGCCGCGGTGCCCGCCAGGCTCAGGGTGACTGCGGTGGCGGTGTCGCGGGCTTTGTCGAGCGTCGCGGTCACGGTAACCTGGGTGGCGCCGGCGTCTTCCGCAATGGTGGAGGGGGCGACGGAGAGCGCGATGTTCTCCGGCTCGCCGATGGTCACCACGGCGTCGCTGACAGTCGCGCCGCCCGCGGTCCCCGAGAGAATGACGCTCTCGTTCCCTTCATCAATCCCGTCGGCGACGACGGTGAAGGTCAGCGTGACCGACGCGGTGGATTCACCCGGCTGGATGCGCAGGACCTCGCTGAGGCTCCAGATGGTGTAGTCGGTCCCGCCGGTGGCCGTGCCACCGCCCACCGAGAGCGTGACCGAGTGGTCCCCGGTCGTGCCGTCCCGCGTGGCCGTGACGGTCACCTTAGCGGCATTCTGTCCCTCCTGGATGTACTCCGGACTCACCGACAGCGCGATGGCGGGCTGTTCGGCCTCGACGTCCGTCACGATGATGCTGACGTCAATTTCGGCCGCGATACTATCGACCGTGTATTCCACTTTGCCCCGGTAGAACTTGACGACCTCGCCCTGCCAGGTTTCCGTCTCCCGGTAGCTGTCGTCCGTCTCGTAGTCCAGCGTCGCGCCTTGCGCCACGCTGATCTGCCCCGTGGACGAGTTGATAACGAACAGTCCCGAACTCGCCGCATTGCCCGTCAGCGAGTAGCTCAGGGCCTCGCCGTTGTACGGCGTCCCCGTCACCGGGTCGCCCACCAGCGTGCCGGCGGGGGAGTTTTCGGCAATGCGCCGGCTCCTCTTCGCGGTGATGCCGATGGTCGTCGTGCGGGTGACTTGCCCGCCGTAGGCGTCGCTGGCCGTGTAGGTCACCTTCGACGAACCCTGGTTGAGCAGCGTCACCTGCAGGTGGGCCTCGCCGGCGTCGCCCGTCAGGCTGACCCCCAGCAACGCCGGATGCTGGGCGGCGGCCGTGTAGGTCAGCGTGTCGCTGTCCGCGTCCGCGAAGAACACCCCCAACGCTCCCTGGCCGGCCTCCTTGTAATCGGCGATGCTGCCGACCGGGAACGTGCCGCCGTTGAAGGGAGTGCTTGTCGCCGTCGGCGGCCGGTTGGCCGTGCCCTCCCCGGTGTTCGACCA
>VXMU01000092.1 GCA_009840945.1 Chloroflexota bacterium
TTTGGCGGGTGCGCGTTTAGGTTATCTACACCCCGGGCGATCCCGGGCTCGCCCGCGGGCGGCGGCGCCCCAGGCGGTCGCCGTCGCCGACGACGACGGGTACCTGTTCCGCAGCACCACGTCGGACGCCGCGCAGGGCGTGATCCTCGCCGGCCTCGCCGACAACCAGGGCTACGACAACGTAGGCGTCCTCTACCGCGACGACGCCTACGGGCAGGGGCTCTCGGACGCCTTCGTCGCGGCCTTCACCACCCAGTTCAGTGGCGAAGCCCTCTCCGTGGCCTACTCGGCCGACGGGCAGATCTCGTACCTCGCGGAGCTGCAGCAGGCAGCCGACGCGGGCGCGACGGTGCTGGTCGCCGTCGCCTTCCCGGATGAGGCGCTGGTCTTCATCCGCGAGGCGATCGAGAACGACATCTTCACCACGTTCCTCTTCGTCGACGGCACGAAGAGCCAGCAGCTCATCGACGAAATCGGCGCCGAGTACCTGAACGGCATGTTCGGCACCGCGCCGGGCGCGGGCCCGGAGACGCCGTCGCTGTCGGTGTGGAACGCGTCCTACGTCGCTGAGTACGGCGAGCTGCCGACGCTGCCGTTCGTGCGCGAGGCGTACGACGCCGCGATCGCCGTCGCGCTGGCCGCCGAGGCGGCCGGCTCGACCGACGGCGCGGCGATCCGGGACCACCTCCCGCTCATCGGCGCTCCCGACGGCGACATCGCCTCGCCGGGCATCAACAGCCTGGTGCGGGCGATGGAGAACCTGCGCGCCGGCGGCGACATCAACTACCAGGGCGCGGCCACCTCGCTCGACTGGAACGAGGTCGGCGACGTGACCTCCGGCTACATCGAGATCTGGCAGTACGCCGAGGGCGCGATCGTGTCGGTGACCGAGGTGCCGTTCAGCCTCGAATAGCCGGATCGGCGCAGTCGAGTACAGCAAGCGGGCGGCCCTCCGGCCGCCCGCTTCGCGTGCCGCCCGCTTCGCGTCGGGGGTCGGCGGGTCGGGCTCAGGCCGCGCCGCCGCCGGGTTGCCCGCGGATGCGCGACCACAGCCCGCCGGGCCATAAGCCGCCGCCCCCGTCGCCTCGCGGCGCGAAGCGGCTCACGCGGGCCTCCTCGCCCAGCAGTCCCTGCGGCCGCGCGAGCACGAAGCCAATGATCAGCAGCCCGATGGCGATGCGGCGCAGCATGAAGACGCGCGTGCCGAGGAAGTCCGGCAGCTCCTCCTGGATCAGCGGCAGCCCGAACCACACGAAGCCCACCACCAGTGCGCCCAGCATGACGCCGCGGTTGTTCCCGCTGCCCCCCACGATCACCATCGTCCACACGAGGAACGTCGTGAGGTTGTCGAAGGAGTCGGGCGCGATGGTGCCGATGCGGTGGGCGAAGATCGCGCCGGCCAGGCCCATCAGTGCCCCGCCCAGCACGAAGCTCTGGATGCGGTAGCTCGTCGTCATCTTGCCGACGGACTGCGCGGTCGCCTCGTTCTCGCGGATCGCACGCAGCACGCGGCCCCACGGCGACGCCGTCGCGCCCCGCACGACGAGGAAGACCACCAGCAGGGTCAGCGAGGTCAGCACGAGCAGCACCAGGTCGTAGTCGACGCCGAGGTCGTTCGCGGAGTCCTCGAGCGGGCGCGGGATGCCGTTGAGGCCGCGCGCGCGGTTGACCAGGCCCTCCTGCGTGTTGGCGATACTGCGCAGGATCGTCGCGATGCCGATCGTGGCGATGGCGAGGAAGTCGTCGCGCAGCCGCAGAGTCGGCAGGCCCACGAGCAGCGCGAGCACGCCACCCGCGACCATCCCGCCGATCCAGCCGATCGGGATGGCCAGCTCGAGGCCCCCCACGTAGCTCTCGAAGTCCCCGGGGGCGTCGAGGGTGAGCAGCGCGCTCGTGTACGCGCCGACGCCGAAGAAGGCGACCACGCCGAAGTTGATCGTGCCCGTGTAGCCCCACTGCACGTTCAGCGCCAGCGCGGCAATCGCGAAGATGGCCGCCGTGGTCAGGAAGCCGACCGTCCAGTTCACGCTCCCGCCGAACGTGATCAGCGGCGGGAGCAGGCCGGGCGCCTCGGCGGCGAGTGGCGTGAGCGCGTCGAGCGGGAGCATCACGTCGACCACTGGGTCTCGGAGCCGAAGAGGCCCCGGGGACGCACTATCAGGATGAGGATGAGCAGCGCGAACGGCACGCCGGGCTTGAAGCCCGTGTTGATCCACTCGGTGGAGAGCTCCTGCGAGATGCCCACGATGAGCCCGCCGACGAGGGCGCCCCACGGGTTCCCGATCCCGCCGAGGATCACCGCGGCGAACATCGGCAGCAGCAGGAACTCGAACCCCGCGTCGAAGCGCAGCTGCGACTGGAGCGCGAACATCACGCCCGCCACCGCCGTGAGAGCGCTCGCGATGACCCACGTCGCGATGCGCACGCGCTCCGTGTCGATACCACTCGCCTCGGCGAGCGGGGCGTTGTCGGAGGTCGCGCGCATGGCGGTGCCGAGGCGCGTGCGGTGCAGCAGCAGGTAGAGGGCGAGGGCCATCGCGAGCGTGAGCCCGATGATGAGGATCTGGTCGGGCTTGATCTTGAGGCCGCCCGCGAAGTCCAGCGCGCGGTGGATCTCGCTGTGGTAGCGCAGCGGCGCCGACCCCCAGACCGCCTGCACCACCGCCTGGAGCGCGATCGCGACGCCGAGCGAGGCGATCCCGATGCTCAGGAAGTCCGTCCCGCGCCGCCTGAGCGGCCGGAACACGAACCGGTCCACGCCGACGGTGAACGCGGCGACCCCGCCCCACGCGAACAGCACCGCCAGGATCATTCCCCACCCGAACGAGAACGGCCCGACGTGCGGGCCCACGATCCCGATGTCCACGACCACGAAGAACGCGAGGTACATCCCGAGCGTCATCAGGTCCGCGTGCGCGAAGTTCGCGAACTTCAGCACGCCGAACGTGAGCGTCAGGCCCATCGCGCCCAGCCCGATGATCGAGCCCACCACCATCCCCACGATGACGAGCTGGAGGATGTCCATCACGCGCCGCCCGAGTCCGTCTCGCCGTCCTCGATGCTGTCGAGGCCGAGGAACAGCCGCCCCACCTCCGGGTTGGCGAGCATCTCCGGGCCGGGCTGCTCGTGCGCGTTGCGGCCGTCGACGAGCACGTAGGCGCGGTCGGAGATGGCGAGCGCCTCGCGCGCGTTCTGCTCCACCATGAGCAGCGCGACACCGCGCTCGCGGATGGACATCAGCCGCTCGAAGATCTGTCCCCGCCGCACCGGCGAGAGCGCGGCCGTCGGCTCGTCCAGCAGCAGCATCTTCGGGTCGAGCATGAGCGAGCGTGCGATCGCGAGCGCCTGCCGCTGCCCGCCGGAGAGCCGCGCCGCCTGCTCGCCCGTGCGCTCGCGCAGCTCCGGGAACAGCTCGAGCACCTCGCCGATGCGCTCGCCGACGCCGCCGCTGAGCTGGTAGGCGCCCATCTCGAGGTTCTCGCGGATGGTCAGCGACGGGAACACGTTCTCCGTCTGCGGCACGAACGACGCGCCCAGCCGCACCATCCGCGAGGGCGCCTCGTCGGTCACGACGTCGCCGCCCAGCCGCACGCGGCCGGCGCTGATCGGCAGCAGGCCGAAGATCGCCTTGAGCAGCGTGGACTTCCCGGCGCCGTTCGGCCCGATGATCGTCACCAGCTCGCCGGCCTCGAGGCGGACCGAGACCTCGTGGACGATCATCACGCTGCCGTAGCCGGCGGTGACCTCCTCCACCTCCAGCAGCGGGCTCACGCGGTCACCGACCCGAGGTAGGCGGCCTGCACTTCGGTGTTCTCGAGCACCTCGCGCGGCTCGCCCTCGGCCAGTACCTGGCCGTCCGCCATCACGATCAGCCGCTCGCAGAGCCGCTGCATGAAGTCCATGTCGTGCGCGATCACGAAGAACGTGATGCCGAACCGCTCGCGCAGCCCCTGGATGTGGTCGACGAGGCGTCGCGTCAGTGTTGGGTTCACGCCCGCGCTCGGCTCGTCGAGCAGGATCATGCTCGGCTCCGACATGAGCGCGCGCGCCAGCTCCAACAGCTTGCGCTGCCCACCGGAGAGGTTGCCCGCGTAGTTCTGCGCCTCGTGCGTGAGGTCGACCTCGGCGAGGACCTCGTGGGCGCGCTCGGCGATCGCGCGCTCCTGCGCGACGACGCGCCACGGCCGCAGCCAGCTGTCGGCGACACGCTCCCCGGCCTGCCCGCCCGGGACCACCATGAGGTTCTCGAGCACGGTCATCGCGCTCAGCTCCTGCGGGATCTGGAACGTGCGCGTCAGCCCGCGCCGGAACACCCGGTACGAGGGCAGGCCGGTGATGTCCTCGCCGTCGAAGACCACGCGTCCGCCGTCGGGCATGAGCGAGCCGGCGATGCAGTTGAAGCACGTGGTCTTGCCCGCGCCGTTGGGGCCGATCATCCCCGTGATCGAGCCGCGTTCGACGTGGAACGTCGCGCCGTCGACGGCGTAGTGGCCGCCGAAGCGCTTCACCAGTCCCCGCACATCAAGCAGCGCGTCCAACGTCTCGCCCCTGTCCGCGCCGATGCTATCTCCGCGCGTGATGCAGGGATAGCATGAGCCGCGCTCATCCCGGCAGGATTGCGAAGGAGCCAGCATGCAGATCGGCGTGACGTACCCGCAGCTCGAGTTGGGGGCGGATCCCGCCGTCATCCGCGACTTCGCCCAGGCCGCCGAGCAGGCCGGCTTCGACTACCTGCTGGCCTACGACCACGTGCTCGGCGCCGACCCCTCCAAGCACGACCTGAGCGGCCCGTACACGCACGAGTCGATCTTCCACGAGCCGTTCGTGCTCTTCGGCTACCTCGCCGGCCTGACCGAGCGCATCGAGCTGGTCACCGGCATCATCATCCTGCCGCAGCGGCAGACGGCCCTCGTCGCGAAGCAGGCTGCCGAGGTCGACATCCTCTCGGGTGGCCGGCTCACGCTCGGCATCGGGATCGGCTGGAACCAGGTCGAGTACGAGGGGCTGGGGCAGGACTTCCGCACCCGCGGCCGCCGCTCCGAGGAGCAGGTGCGGCTCATCCGCCGCCTGTGGGAGGAGCCCCTCGTCACCTTCGAGGGCGAGTTCGACACCATCCGCGACGCCGGCATCCACCCCCGCCCGGACCGCCGCATCCCGATCTGGTTCGGCGGCGGCGCCGAGAGCGTGCTGCGTCGCATCGGGCAGTACGGCGACGGCTGGCTCACGCTCGGCGGGACCACCGATGAGCAGCGCGCGGACCTCGTCGCGCGCTTCGGGCGGGTGCGCGAGTACGCGCGCGAGGCGGACCGCGACCCCGACGCGATCGCCCTCATCAGCCGCGTCGAGGCCGCGCTCGGCCCGGTCGACCACCAGCTCGCGCAGGCGGGCGCGTGGCGGGAGTCGGGCGCGACGCACGCCACCTTCAATACGATGAGCGCCGGCTTCACGACCCCGCAGCAGCACATCGACGCGATCACGGCATTCGCAGAGGCCTACCGCCGGGGCGCGTGATGGCTGCCCATCGGGACGCAGCATGAGCGCGATGCGCGACGCGCTGCGGCTCGCGCGGGCTGCGCCGCGCCCCGTCGCGTCGTGGCTGCTGCTCGCGGCCGGCGCGGTCCTGCTCCTCGCCGCCGAGTGGGTGCTGTGGGCGGACGAGGTGCTCTTCGACGCCGACGGCTTCAGCGAGCGCGCCGTACGCGCCCTCGATGACGACGACGTGCAGGAGTACGTCTCGACGGTCATCGTCGACACGCTGATCGAGGAGGGCTCGCCGGACCTGATCGCCGCCCGGCCGCTCATCGAGGCCGCCGTGCAGGCGGTCATCGGCAGCGCGGCCTTCGAGCAGCTCTACGAGACCGCGCTGCGCGAGACGCATCGCACGATCCTCTCCGACGACCCGATCGTCCTGCAGATCGTCGACGCCTCGGTCGTCGTGAAGCCCACGCTCGCCAACTTCAACCCCGAGCTCGCCGAGTCCATCCCCGACCTCGACACCGAGGTGCTCGAGATCGCCGAGTCCGAGGCGCTCCACGCGGTGCTCGACATCGCCGAGGGCGTCCGCATCCTCGCGCTCGTCCTGCCGCTGCTCGCCGTCGGCGCCTTCGTAGCGTCGTGGGCGGTTGCGCGCGGGCGCAGGCGCGCCGCGATGCGCGTCGGCATCGCGCTCGTCGTGGTCGCCGTGCTGATGGTCCTGCTCCTCGACTTCTCGAAGGCGGTGCTCGAGGCGCTGGTCGGGGGCGAGCGCGCCGGCGCGGCCGCCGCGGGCGTCTGGGACGCCTTCCTCGGCGATCTGCGATCGTGGAACCTCGCGATCGGCGCGGGCGGCGCGCTGATGGCGACGGCGGCGAGCCCGTGGTTCGCCGGGCTGAGCCCGGCGCAGGCGCCCGCCCGCGTGTGGGAGCTGATGACAGCCCCCGGATCGAACGCCGGGCGGCTCATGCGCGCCCTCATCGCCGTCGCCGCCGGCTGGTTCGCGCTCGTCTCGCCCGGCGACTTCATCGAGCTGTGCGTCGGACTGCTCGGGCTCGGGGCCGTCTACCTCGGCGCGGCCGAGCTGATCCGCCTGCTCTGGGTCGAGCGCGCCGAGACCGCCGAGGAGCTGGCCCGGGCCGCCGCAGCGCAGCGCCCGCGACTCTCGCCGGTGGTGCGCCTCGCCACGGTCGCGGCGCTCATCGCCGTGGGCGTCGCCATCGTCGCCGTGCTCGTCTCGGGCCTCCGCCTCATCGGCGGCGGCGACCCCGGCGCCCGCGCGGCGCCAACGGCGTGCAACGGCCACGCCGAGCTCTGCGAACGGCCCCTCAACGAGGTCGCCCTCGCCGCCACGCACAACTCGATGTCGGCTGCCTCGGAGGGCTGGTTCTTCGCGGCGCACGGCGACGGCATCGCCGACCAGCTCGACCACGGCATCCGCGGCCTGCTCATCGACGTGTGGTTCGGCTCCCCCGCCCGCAACGGCGTCTCCACCGAGCTGCTGGGCGGCAGCCGCGAGGTGATGGTCGAGCGCTACGGCCTCGAGGCGGTCGAGTCGCGCGAACGTATCGCGGCGCGGCTCGGGCCGACCAGCGGGCGTGAGCTGTACCTCTGCCACGGCTTCTGTGAGCTCGGCGCGACCCCGCTGCGGGACGCCCTCGACGACATCCGCCGCTTCCTCGTCACCAACCCGGCCGAGGTGGTGATCGTGTTCATCCAGGACGAGGCGCCCGCGGCCGACATCGCCGCGGCGTTCGAGGATGCCGGCCTGGACCGCTACGCCTACGCGCACCCCGGCGCCGCCGCGCCGTGGCCCACGCTCGGCGAGCTCATCGACCGCAACGAGCGGCTAATCGTGATGACGGAGAACGCGCCGGACGCGCCCGTCCCGTGGCTGCATCGAGGCTTCGATCTCACGCAGGAGACGCCGTTCCGGTTCCACTCCGTCGACGACCTCAGCTGCGAGCTGAACCGCGGACGCGCCGACGCCCCGCTGTTCCTCGTGAACCACTGGATCGAGGACATCGCCCCGTCCCCCGCGGACGCGGAGCTCCTCAACGCCCGCGACGTGCTGCTCCCCCGCCTCCGCCAGTGCGAGGCCGAACGCGGCCAGCTCCCGAACCTGGTCGCGGTCAACTTCTACCGTGTGGGCGACGTGATGGCAGTGGTGGACGAGTTGAATGGTCTGAGCGCGACCGCTGAACGCGAGTAGGTCCAAGTTCCAGGGTTGACCGCTACGAACGCTCGTTCTATCGTTCTTCTATCTCCCCGCGTGAGGGACTCTGAGCAATGGCACGACAGCAGCCCGGTGAGAAGCCGAACCGACCCGGAGAGTATGTCGAGGTCGGGCCTCGTGGCGGCGAGGTTCCGAATCCGCGACACGTGACCATGGAGCCGGGCGACGCCCCTCTCCCGCCGACACAGAAGCCGGGCCGGCAGTGGGAGCGCGAGGGGCCTCCAAAGCCTTAGCGGAGGCCGGGCGCAGGCAGGTTGATCTCTGCGAACGCTCGTTCTATCGTTCCCGCATCGCACACCGCATGAAGGGACCGAGCCGTGGCCAAGCAGTCCAGCCGCAAGCAGTCCAACAAGCCCGAACAGCGCCGCGAGGACCTCGACCGCGCGCTCGAGCAGATCACCAAGGACTTCGGCAAGGGCGCCATCATGCGCCTCGGCGATGACGACGCCGTCCTCAACGTCTCCGCCGTCCCCACCGGCGCCCTCGCGCTCGACATCGCGCTCGGCATCGGCGGCATCCCGCGCGGCCGCGTGACCGAGATCTACGGCCCGGAGTCGGCCGGCAAGTCGACCCTCGCCCAGCACATCATCGCCGAGAGCCAACGCCTCGGCGGCACCACCGCCTACATCGACGTCGAGCACGCGCTCGAACCCGAGTACGCTGCGCAGTGCGGCATCGACGTGGACGAGCTGCTCATCTCACAGCCCGACACCGGCGAGCAGGCCCTCGAGATCTGCGAGGCCCTGATCCGCTCGAACGCCCTCGACGTGGTCGTGGTGGACTCCGTCGCCGCGCTCGTCCCGCGCGCGGAGATCGAGGGCGACATGGGCGACTCGCTGCCCGGTCTGCAGGCGCGCCTCATGTCGCAGGCGCTGCGCAAGCTCACCGGCGCCGTCGCGCGCTCCAACACCGCGCTCGTCTTCATCAACCAGCTCCGCGAGAAGGTCGGCGTGGTCTTCGGCAACCCCGAGACCACCCCCGGCGGGCGCGCGCTCAAGTTCTACTCCTCGGTGCGCATCGACATCCGCCGCATCGAGTCGCTGAAGCAGGGGCCGAACGTCATCGGCAACCGCGTGCGCTGCAAGGTGGTCAAGAACAAGACCGCCCCGCCGTTCCGCCAGGCCGAGTTCGAGATCATGTTCACGCCCGAGGAGCATGGCATCAGCCGCACCGGCAACATCCTCGACCTCGCAGTCGAGTACGAGATCGTCAAGAAGCTGGGCGCCTACTACTCCCTCGGCGACCAGCGCCTCGGCCAGGGGCGCGAGGCCGCCAAGGCTTACCTCCGCGAGCACGCCGACGTCGCCACCGACATCGAGACCGCCGTCCGCTCCGCCGCCGGTATCCCGGACCCCGACGCCAGCCAGGCGGTCGCGGAAGCCGAGGCGCTCACGTCGGGCTCCACCCCGGCCGGCGACGAGTCGTCGGGCTCCGGCGAGCTTCCGCTCGACGCGTAGCGCGTGTCGCCCGGACGCCGGCTCCGCCCGCCCGCGCCCGCGAGCGTCCTCGAAACGGACGTCTCGCAGGCCGTGCAGCGCGGCCTCGCGCTCATCGCGCGGCGGCCCCGCACCGCCGCCGACCTGCGTGACCGCCTCGGCGATCGCTTCGAGGCGGCCTCGGCCGACGCGGCGCTCGCTCGCCTGGCCGAGCTCGGGTACGTCGACGACGCCGCCTGGGCCGCCGCCTACGTCGCGCGCACCCGCTCGACCGAACGCAGCGCGCGCATGCTGCGCGCCGAGCTCCTCCAGCACGGCGTCGACGCCGAGACCGCCGAGCACGCCCTGTTCGCCCACGACGACGACGAGGCGGCGATGGCCGCCGCCCGCCGTCTCGCCCGCGGCGGACGCGGGCGCGCCCCCGACGCGCAAGCTCGCCGCATGCAGGGAGCCCTCGCGCGGCGCGGGTTCAGCTTCGACGTGATCGGACGCGCGCTGTCGAGAGTCGCCGAGGAGCGCGCGACCGCCGCATAGCACGACTGAGGGCCCCTGCGGGCGCCCTCCGGCGCCATGAGACCGTCGCGGCCTCGGTCGCCCCTGCTCGGCGGGCAGTGCTAAGCTGTTTCACGGGAACCGGCGCTCCGATCCAACCGGTGGCCGGGCCGAACAATGACTCGCCCCCGCGACCCGCTGCGGCGGCGGCGCGGGTCTCGAATCGAGGCTCCGAGATGGAGGAGTTTGCGCTCAGCGCCCTCGTGGGCGTGATTGCGCTCGTATTGGGCGCGTTCCTCGGCTACGCCGTCCTCGGCCTCGCCGCCCGCGACATGCGCCGCCGCGCGAACGAGGCCGCCGAGCTCGTCCGGGAGCAGGCGGAGAGCCGAGCCCGCGAGATCGAGCTCGACGCGCAGCGCGGCGCCATCCAGTACCGCGAGGAGATCGACGAGGAGCTGCGCGAGCAGCGCCAGGAGGCCACGCGCGTCGAGCGCCGGCTCGAGCAGCGCGAGGAGTCACTGGAGCGCCGCGCCGAGGGCATGGAGCGCAGCGAGCAGTCCATCCGCGACCGCGCGCGCGACCTTGAGCAGCGCGAGGACACGCTCAGGCAGGAGACCGCGGACTTCGACACGGAGCGCGGCCGGCTGCGCGACGAACTCGAACGCATCGCCGGCATGACCGCCGACGAGGGCCGTGACTTGCTCCTCGCCCGCCTCGACGACGAGCTGCGCGAGGAGTCGGCGCGCCGCGTCCGGACCATGGAGGCCGCCACGCGCGCCGAGGCCGACATGAAGTCCCGCAAGATCCTCGCGACGGTGATGCAGCGCATGACCTCCGAGGTCACCGCCGAGGCGACCGTCTCGGTCGTGCCCATCCCGTCCGACGACCTCAAGGGCCGCATCATCGGCCGCGAGGGCCGCAACATCCGCGCCTTCGAGGCGGCGACCGGCTGCGACCTGCTCATCGACGACACGCCCGAGGTGGTCACCGTCGTGGGCTTCGAGCCCGTGCGGCGCGAGATCGCCCGCGTCGCCCTCGCGCGCCTCGTGCAGGACGGGCGCATCCAGCCCAGCCGCATCGAGGAGGCCGTGAGCAAGGCGACCGAGGAGGTGGAGCGCATGGTCCTCGAGGCCGGCGAGCAGGCACTCGTCGACGCCGAGGTCGCGACGCTCCACCCAGAGGTGGTGAAGACGCTCGGCAAGCTGCGCTTCCGCTACTCCTACGGCCAGAACCAGCTCCGCCACTGCGTCGAGACCTCGTGGCTCGCCGTCGCGCTGGCGCACGAGATGGGCGCCGACGTCGAGACCGTCCGTATTGGCGGCCTGCTGCACGACCTCGGCAAGGCGGTGGACCGCGAGATGGAAGGCACGCATGCCGCCCTCGGCGCCGAGATCGCGCGCCGCTTCGGCGTGGACGGCGAGATCGTCCACTGCATCGCCGCACACCACGAGGAGATCCAGCCCGAGACCACCGAGGCGCTGATCGTCATCATCGCCGACGCGATGTCCGGGAGCCGCCCCGGCGCGCGCCGCGACTCGATCGAGCAGTACGTGAAGCGCCTCGAGGCGCTCGAGGCGGTCGCGAACTCCTTCGACGGCGTCGACCAGTCGTTCGCGATCCAGGCCGGCCGCGAGGTGCGCGTGCTGGTCCAGCCCGAGCGCGTCGACGACCTCGCAGCCACGCGTCTCGCCCGCGACGTCTCGAAGAAGATCGAGGAGACGTTGCAGTACCCGGGCCAGATCAAGGTCACGGTGGTGCGGGAGACGCGCGCGACCTCGGTCGCGCGCTGATCATGCGCGTCCTGATGGTCGGCGACATCGTCGGCCGGCCGGGACGCGAGGCCGTAGGGGCAGTGCTGCCCGAGCTCCGCAACACGCTGCGCATCGACCACGTCGTCGCCAACGGCGAGAACGCCGCGCGAGGCCGCGGCCTCACCGAGCGCACCGCGAACGAGCTGTTCGAGTCGGGTGTCGACGTGATCACGTCGGGCAACCACATCTTCGACGTGCGCGAGTTCGTCCCGCTCCTCGACCGCGACTGGCCGGTGCTGCGGCCCGCCAACTACCCGCCGCAGGCACCGGGCCGCGGCGTCTACCAGCACCAGGGCCTGACCGTGATCAGCCTCATGGGGCGCGTCTTCATGCCCGCCACCGTCGACGACCCGTTCCGCGTCATCGACGAGCTGCTGGAGGACATCCCGCCGGGGAGCTGCATCGTGGTGGACTTCCACGCCGAGGCATCCAGCGAGAAGCAGGCGCTGTCCTGGTACCTCGACGGCCGCGTGTCCGCGATCGTCGGGACCCACACGCACGTCCCCACCGCCGACGCGCGGCTGCTGCCGGGCGGCACCGCGAGCGTCGGCGACCTCGGCATGGTCGGCGTGCACGACTCGGTGATCGGGGACGACGTGCGCTCGGTCATCCGGCGCTTCGTGACCGGCATGCCCACGCGCCTGCCGGTCGCCGAGGGCGAGACGGGCGTGTTCAACTCCGTGCTCATCGAGATCGACGCCGAGAATGGCCTCGCCACTGGCGTCGAGCGCGTCGACCGCGAGATGCCGCTGTGGTGATTGCGCTCGGAACGCCGACCACGGGAGCGCGGGCGTGAGCAAGGGCGACTTCCACACGCACTCGACGAACTCCGACGGCGTCCGCACCCCCACCGAGCTGATCGACCTCGCCTACCAGCGCGGCGTGCGCGTGATGGCGCTCACCGACCACGACACCCTCGACGGCCTCGAGGAGGCGGAAGCGGCAGCGTCGCGGCACCCGGGGTTCCTGCTCATCCCCGGGATCGAGCTGTCGTGCGACGTGCCGGGCACCGAGGTCCACATCCTCGGCTACTTCATCGACCGCGACGACGCGCGGCTGCAGGAGCAGCTCCACACGTTCCGCGCGGGCCGCATCGACCGCGCGCAGCGCATCATCGGCGCGCTCGAACGCCTCGGCGCGCCCATCGAGTGGACGCGCGTGCAGGAGATAGCGGGCGAGGCGTCCGTGGGGCGCCCACACATTGCGCAGGCCCTGCTCGAAGCGGGCCACATCGAGACCTTCAACGAGGCGTTCGACCGCTTCATCGGCCGCGACGGTCCGGCGTACGCGGAGCGCTCGAAGCTGGAGCCGCCCGATGCCATCGCGATGATCCGCGACGCCGGCGGCATCGCCGTCTTCGCGCACCCCGGCTTCACGAAGGAGTACGAGCGTATCGCCGCTGAGCTCGCCGACGCCGGCCTCTTCGGCCTCGAGGCGTACTACAAGCACTACGACCCGGAGATGGTGGCGAGCCTCGTCGGGCTGGCGGAGAGCCTCGGCGTCTTCGCGCTCGGCGGCTCCGACCACCACGGCATCGACCGCGAGGACGAGCGACAGCCGGGCGAGATCCCGCTTCCCGACGAGGTCGTCGACGCGTTCCTCGTCGCGGCTCGTGAGCGGGGCTGCGAGGTGCCCGAGCCCACCCCCTGACGCATCGGCCGGCGCCGCCCCGCGTGCGCCGAGGCGCGAGGAGCTGACCCATCGCGTACTGCGAGCGCCATCCGCGCACCGAGACCGAGCTGAGCTGCGGGCGCTGCGAGACGCCGATCTGCCCGCAGTGCATGGTCCACGCGCCCGGCGGCATCCGCTGCCCGGACTGCGCGATGATGCGCCGCCCGCCGATGTACGAGCTCGAGGCGACGCACTACTTGCGCGCGGCCGCCGTCGCGATCCCCGCCGCTGCGCTCCTCGGCGTCATCGCCGCGGTCCTGATCCCGCCGTCGCCGTTCGTCGGGCTCTTCCGGCTCGTGCTGGGGTTCCTCGCCGGAGCCGGGGGCGGGACGCTCGTGGCGGCGGCGCTCGACCGCGCCACGAACCGCAAGCGCGGACTCACGATGCAGCTCTTCGCGGCGGCCGCGATCGCGGGCGCGTTCGGTGTGCGGCTCGTGCTGTCGGGCGACTTCGACCTGGTGTTGCAGGACGTGGCGGGTTCGGTGATGTTCGTGATCGGCGTGATCGTCGCCTGGAACCGCCTCGCCTGACCGTCGGGGCCGCCGGCTCAGCCGAGCCGGTCGATGGCCACGAGGGCGAGCAGCAGCCCGAAGCAGACCGCGCTCACCAGCCCGATGCGCACGAGCTCCGAGCGGACGAACGGTGCGTCGCGCGCCACCTGCCGGGCCGGGCGCTCCGAAGCCGCCGTCGCGCGGGCGCCCGGCCGCTCGGGTGCAGCGGGCGCATCGGGCGCCGCGAGGGGGCCCGCTGCCGGGACCGGCGGGCGCTGGATGCGGCGGCTGCGGGTGCGTCTGCTGCGCGGTCGTCGTGGCATGGTCACTCCCGAGCCGAGCGTACCAGCGCGCCGGGCGTGGGAGAACCGCCGCGCGATTGACCCTCGCCGCCGCCCGACCCTACGATCGATGCGTTCGAGGCCCCGTAGTGTAGCGGTCTAACACGCCACCCTGTCACGGTGGAGATCGTCGGTTCGAATCCGATCGGGGTCGCCATCATCTTCACGCAGACCCCGTCTGCGTCGCTCCGCATGAACGCGCACCACCCGGTGCGCGTTTTGCGTGCTACTCGACCGGGAGCTGCCTCCACAGCGACGCCGCGTACTCCATGCGCACGTCGATGGCCGTCGCGAGCGCCTCGGGCGTCTCGTAGAAGAGCCGCCGCGAGAGGTACTCGAACTCGCGCGAACCGACCGGCGGGATCGTGAGGTCGCGCGCGTTGCCGCGGACCACGCGCAACGCGCCGATGAGCCGCCGCAGGAACGAGTAAGCCTCCGGCAGCTTCACCGCGTCGTCGTAGCCGACGTGTCCCGTCTCCCCGAGCGCGGCGATGGCCTGCAGCGTGTTGGGCGTGCGCACCGAGGGCTCCGTCGCGCCCGCCACGATCTGGAGCGTCTGCACGAAGTACTCGATGTCGACGAGGCCGCCCGAGCTGTGCTTTGCGTTGCGCTCGCCCGCGGCGACCAGCTCGTTCGCCTGGCGCTCGCGCATGTGCAGCAGCTCGGGGATGTCGAGCGGCGCGCCCGAGTACACGAAGGCGTCCCGAAGCGCCTCGAGCGTCCGCCCCAGTCCGACGTCACCGGCCACCCGGCGCAGCCGCACCAGCGCCATCCGCTCGAACTGCCGGGCCTCGCCCTGCGGCGAGTAGTAGGCGCGGCACTGGTCGATCGAGTTGGCCAGGCTGCCCGAGTCGCCGTACGGGCGCAGGCGCAGGTCGAGTTCGAAGATGCCCTCGCGCGGCGCGTGGATCGCGTCGCGCACGCCCCGCACGAAGTCCTCGAAGTACGACGCGTTCGGGATCGACTCGACGCCGTCGGTCTCGCCCGGCTCCTCGTACACGGTGAGCAGCTCGAGGTCCGACGCGAAGCCGATCTCCCGCCCGCCGAACTTGCCGAGCGCCGCGATGGACCAGCGGCACGGCGCCCCCGAGGTCAGCCGAGGCGACCCGTGCCGCGCCCGCAGCGTGCGCTCCGTCTGCGCCGCCGCCTCGGCCACGACGACCTCCGCGAGGTCCGAGAGCTCGTGCGAGAAGTCGACGAACCCCGTGCGCCCGCTCATGTGGCGCAGGTCGATGCGGAACAGCTCGCGGTCCTTGAACGCGTTGAGCGTCGGCACGTCCGGCGGGCCTGTGGCGCGTAGCTCCTCGACCAGCTGCTCCGTCGTCTTGACCGCGTCGAGGGCGGGACGGTCGGTGAGCACCGGGAACAGGTTCTCGTGCTGGAAGCGGAGGAAGTCCTCCCACAGGTAGCGACTGACGCCGAGCGCCGCCGCGAGCGTCTCGAGCACCCGCTCGTCGGTCAGGTCCGCGATCGCGTCGCGTCGCTCGCGGAACGCGAGCATGCTCCGCGCCAGCGCCCCGAACTGCCGCAGCGCCTGGCCGGGGTCCGGTGCGAGCGGCAGCAACTGCGTGAACTGGCGGATCAGCACCGCCACCACCCGGAGCTCCTCGAGGCGCGCGGGGTCGTCGAGCTTGGATCCGTCGCGTGTCGTGACCCAGAACCGGTCCTGGCTCGCCGCGTCGACCGTGCGCACCTCGGCCCGCCGGATCGAGACCTGGAGCATCGCGAGCGCGTTCGCGAACTCGAAGAGGAAGCCCCGCTCGTCGACGCCGGCGATGGTCAGAATCGTCGCATCGGGGTCCGAGGTCGTGTCGATGCCGATGGACACCGGGTCCATCGCCCGCGCCGGCGCCTCGCCACGCGGCAGGCTGCGGCCGATGCCTTCGATGATCAGCGTCTGCGCGCCCTCCGCGTCGCCGCCGGCGAGCAGCGCGATCGCGCGCTCCAGGTCGGGGCGGATCGCGTCCCATGGGTCGGCGTCGCCCGTGCCGCGCACCACGAAGCGGTCGAGGAGCAACTGCGCGGGCTGAGCCGGGCCGCGCGACGGCGCCGGCCGGGAGCCAGGCGTGCCGGGGCGCCCTCGAGGCGGGCCGAACCGTCCGCCGCGCGGGGCCGCGCGCTGCGCGACCGGCCGCCGCACCATGAAGAGGTCGCCCGTCTCGATGTCGAACCCCTGCGCGGTGAGCGAGCCGGCGATGAGCGAGAGCGCGCCGGGCACGTCGGCCGCCGCGAGGGTCACCACGTGCGCGCCGCCGCCGACGGGCCGCGACGCGCCGGCGATGTCGCCTGCTTTCTCGATGCGGGAGATGAGCTCCGGGTGCCGCGCGCGCTCGTCCGGGTCGATCGCCGTGTACGCCGTACCGAGCTGGGCGGCGATGCTATCGGCGTCGAGAGCGTCCGGAGGGGGCATCGGCCGGCTGCATTCGCGGTCGCTGGGCCCGCGTCGCGGGCGGTCACGTGCTCTGGGCCTCATGATAGCGTCAGGCAATGGCAGGAGTTGCCCGGATGTCCGACGCGCCCGAACTCCTCGCCGCGTTCGACGCGGGCACGCTGCTACGTCCCGATCCCGCCGTACCCAACCTCGTCGACGTATCCCGCGCCGTGGCCGCCGCCGGGGGCGTCACCAACGTCGACCTCTCGCCCTTCGCAGCCGATCTCGCGGAGACCCTCGCCGAGCGCGAGCACACCGTGCTCATCCTCGCCGACGGGCTCGGCCAGGAGATGCTCGACCGCGAGTCAGCCGCCCATACGCTGCGCGACAACACCCGCAGCCAGATCCGCACCGTGTTCCCGTCGTCGACTGCCGTCGCGCTGACCTCGCTGGCGACGGGGGCGTGGCCGGCGACCCACGCGGTCACGGGATGGTGGACGCACATCGACGGGATCGGCGGGCCGGCCACGATCCTCCAGTTCCGGCGTCGCTCGGATGACCGCTCCCTGACCGACCTCGGCGTGACCCCGGACGCAGCCTTCCCGGCTCCGAGCCTCATGGCGCGCCTGCGCCGGCCCAGCCACGTGCTGATGCCCCGCAACGTCGCGGGCAGCGTCTACTCCCGCTACTGGACGGGCGGCGAGGCCGCCGAGGGCTACCCCTCGCTGGCCGGTACGTACGGGGCGATCATGCAGGCGGTGATGGGCGCCGACGAGCCTACCTTCATCTACGTGTACGTTCCGCACATCGACAACGAGGCGCACCACTCCGGCCCGGAGAGCATCGGTGCGCGCGCCGGCATCGTCGCCATCGACCGCCTCGTGGCCGACCTCCACGCGGGCCTCGGCAGGTCGACCACGCTGGTCGTGACGGCGGACCACGGCCACCTCGGGGTGACGCCCGAGAACCGCTTCATGATCCGCGACTCCGACGGCATCCCCCCGCTCCTCGCGAGCCCGCCCTCGGGCGACGCACGCGTCCTCGAGTTCCACGTGCGCGCGGGTGAGCATGAGCACTTCGAGGAGCGCTTCCGCGCGAGCTTCGGCGACCAGTTCTTCCTGCTCACCACCGACGAGGTCGAGGAGCTGCGGCTGCTGGGCCCCGAGCCGCTGTCCGCCGATACGAGGCAGCGGCTCGGCGACTTCATGGCGATCTCGCGGGGCGACGCCGTGCTGGGCTTCCATCCCTCGCAGGCTTCGAGACAGGGGGTGCGGCAGCGCTCGCACCACGCGGGCCTGACGCGGGCCGAGATGGTGGTCCCGCTCGTGGTGGCGTGACCTTCGACCTGCGCGGGCCGGCCGCTAGCGGAGGACGACGATCCCCACGACCGGCCCGATGATGAAGATCCCGATGACGTACAGCGCGACCAACAACGGGTGGACCGCCGCGATCTTCGAGACCCTCTCCGCAAGGCGGACCGGCACTTCACGAAGCGGTCTGAACGGATAGATCAGCCCGATCCCCGCCAGGTTGAACAGCGTGTGGGTGAGCGCCACCACCAGGCCGGCGCGCAGATCCACGGCCAGGGAGGCGAGGAGTGCGGTCACCGTGGTGCCCACGTTGGCGCCGAGCGTGATCGGGAATGCATTGCGCAGGGCCAGCACCCCCGACCCGACGAGCGGGATGAGGATCGACGTCGTGATGCTGGATGACTGCACCGCGATGGTCGTCACCGTCCCGATCGCCATCCCGACAAGTCCGCTGCCGCGAGCGACGGCCGAGTTCAGCGAACGCTCCAGCTGCTCGGCAAACAGCCGCCGCATGTTGACGGTGATGAACGCCAGGCTGAAGAAGATCAGCGACAGCCCCACGACCAGCAAGAGTGCTCCGAGCACGCGGTCGCTCTCGATGGGGCCGTCGAGTAGGTCCTGAAGCCGCTGCACGGGCTCCCGGACGATCTCCTTGATAGGACTGCGCGCCTTGCCTCCACCGATGTTGCCGCCGAGGAGATCGGCAAGCCAGGACGCCGCGTTCGACAGGAAGCCCGTGGCGACCTGCAGCGGCAGGAAGATCAGCACCGCGAGGATGTTGAACAGGTCGTGCTGGGTGGCCGCGGCGAACGCGCGGCGGAACTCGTCGCTGCGCGTGATCGACGCCAGGGACGCGAGGGTGTTGGTGATGGTGGTGCCGATGTTCGCGCCGAGGATCATCGGCACCGCCGCGTCGACGGTGAGCGTACCCGCGCCCACCAGTCCAACAATCGTCGCCGTGGAGACCGATGAGGACTGCACCAGTACTGTCGCCAGGATCCCCGCGCACAGCCCGGCGACCGGGTTGTCGACGCTCTCGAGCAAGCCGGCCTGGAACTCCGCCCCCAGCCCCTTGATCCCCGCCTCGAGCGACGAGACGCCGACGAGGAACAGGTACAGGAGCACGGCGACGAAGATGGCCCGAAGCGGGCGCGGCAGCGTACGGCCCTCGGTCGGTGACAACAGTGTGGTCAAGACACTCCCTGCGGACCGGCACTCCGGGACCGTGTCTCCACGGTTCCGCGCTTGATACCGTGCTGACCGCACGCCCTGTCAGTCAGGCGCCGGTCTGCCATCCCTCGCACAATGCGCGGCGTGGCGGATCGCGCGGGAGTTCCGAGCGGCACCGTAGCGGTCGCCCCGCGGCGTGGCAACCCCGCACCCATGTCGCGCGTCAACATCGCGGTGGAATCGTCGCCACGGCAGCTATGCACTTCCGAGGCCGCCGCGCCGCTTGCTGCGTCGAATCATGGCGCGCGGCGTCGCTCCGCCGGCCGGAGTCCGCCCTGGTCGGGTGATGGTCGGACGGTCGGGGCGCGGACCGGCGTGGCGGCGCAGGCTCCGCGCCTCCATCCACGCCTGTATCATCCCCGCGAGCAGCGGCAGCGGTACCAGGCAGGAGCACGCTATGCGGATCGGCGTCGGCATGCATCGAAACGCGCCCGATGACTGGGAGAGCGCGCTCACGTTCGCCATCGAGGCCGAGCGCATGGGGGCCGACTCGATCTGGAGCGGCGAGGCGTGGGGGTGGGACGGCGCGACGCAGCTCGCCTACCTCGCCAGCCAGACCTCCACGATCCGCCTCGGCACCAGCATCATGAAGATCGGCGCGCGCAGCCCCGCACTCACCGCGGGCACCGCGATGTCGCTCGCCTCGATGACCAACGACCGCTTCGTGCTGGGCCTCGGCACCAGCACGCCGCAGATCATGGAGGCGTGGGACGGCGTCGACTTCGACCGCCCGATCCGCCGCTCGCGCGAGCTCATCGAGATCATCCGCATGGTCGAGAGCGGCGAGCGCGTCGTCTACGACGGCGAGATCCACAAGATCCCGCTCCGCGACGAGTTGCGGCCGATGCGCACCCGCGCCGCCGCGCGTCGCCTCCCGATCTACGTCGCCTCGGTCGGCCCGCAGAACCTGCGCATGACCGGCGAGCTGTGCGACGGCTGGATCGGCAACTGCTTCGTCCCCGAGACCGCCGGGGCGTTCCTCGACCACATCCGCGCGGGCGCCGAGTCGGTCGGACGCTCGCTCGACGACCTTGAGCTACAGGTGCCCGTCACCCTCGAGTTCGACGACGACCTGGACGCGCTCGCGAAGCGCCACGCCGTGGGGTACGCGTTCACGTTCGGGGCCATGGGCGAGCCCGGCCGCAACTTCTACGTCGAGGCCTTCGCCCGGCAGGGCTTCGAGGAGGTGCGCGAGGTGCACCGCCTGTGGATCAACGGCCAGCGCGCCGAGGCCCAGGACCTCGTGCCGGTCGCGATCGCCCTCCAGACCAACCTGCTGGGCAACGACGACTTCATCAAGGAGCGCCTCCGCGCCTACCGCGACGTCGGCATCGACTCGCTGCGCGTGGGCCTGCGCGGCGACAGCATCGACGACTACCTCAGTGACCTCGGACGCCTCCTCGACCTGGTCAAGGAAGTGGACGCCGAGGAGGACGGCGCGTAGCGCAGCCGGCCCTCGCACGACAACGACCGCAGATGGGTAGAATCGTGGCGCCATCACGGCGGGCGCAGCCGGCGCCCGCACCGAGGGGCCATGGGAGAGTGTCATGACGACCCAGCAACTGACCGAAGAGCAGCAGAACGTCCACAACTACCTCCGAGGGCAGGGCGAGAAGTACTCGTGGCTGGACCTCTGGCCGCGCGTGCTCCGGCCGCGCCTCGACCTCATCGCCCAGCTCGACGGCATCACGGCCGAGCAGGCCGAGGCCCGCACGTCCGCGGACGAGTGGACCATCATGGAGGGCCTGCGCCACGAGATCGCGGTCACCCGCTCCACGCTCCACATCGTCGAGCGCCTCTCGGGCGTCACGGTCTCCGACCCGGCGGACGAGGTGGACCCGGCCGAGCTGTCGTTCGAGGAGCTGCGCACCGAGCTGATGCGCAACGGCATCCAGTTCGGCCAGCTGGCTGCGGCGCTGCCGGAGGACGCCGACCTGGAGCCGACGCACCCGCACGGCAACTTCGGCGACCTGCACTGCCGCGCCTGGTACATCTTCCAGCGCATCCACGACGTCGACCACGTCAACCAGTGGCAGTCGATCCGGGAGTCCGACGACTTCCCGGCTGCCTAGACGCACCGAGCGGCGCGCCCGCCCGCGGGGCGCGGAAGACCCCGCGAGCGGACGGCTGCATGAGACAGCCTGGTAAGGACTCAACGTGAAGACTGGGCTGATCTCGGACACGCACTCGCCCGCGATGGGCGTGCATCCGCCCGAGGAGGTCGCGAAGGCCTTCGCCGACGTGGACCTCATCCTCCACGCCGGCGACATCTACTCCTCGGCATGCCTGGACTGGCTGGAGGAGATCGCGCCGATTCTCGCCGTGGAGGTGCCGCCGGCGCCGTGCGTCGGCGATCCCCGCGTCGCGCGCAAGCGCGTGGTCGACGTCGGCGGACGCCCGGTCGGGCTCGTCCACGACCTCGTGATCATGAACCACGGCTTCGAGGTGGCGCCCGGAGTGATCGGGCGCCAGGTCGGCGAGGACGAGCCGCTCGATGAGTACCTCATCCAGTTCTTCGGCGAGCGCGTCGAGGCGGTCGTGTTCGGGGACACGCACATCCCGATGGTGGAGCGCCACCAGGGCATCCTGTTCGTGAACCCCGGCAGCCCGACGCTCCCACGCCAGGTCCGCGGGCTCGGCACAGTCGGGATCATGGAGACGGACGAGAACGGCCACGAGGCCCGCATCGTGGACCTGCCGGACTACCGCGAATAGCCCACCGGGCCATCACGACCTGGGGTACACTCCTGCAGTGCCCTGACGTATTGGTCTGGTCTAGTCTGACCAACTACTGTAGACTGTCTCTATGGTGGTCAACGTCCGCACGGTGATCAACGTCTACGAGGCGAAGACGCATCTCTCGAAGCTGCTCGAACGGGCGGCGGAAGGGGAAGAGATTGTGCTCGGCAAGGCAGGCAAACCGATGGCACGGCTCGTGCCCTACCAGGAGCGGCGACAGCCGCGTGTGCCGGGCCGGCTCGCCGGGAAGATCTGGATCGCCCCGGACTTTGACGACACGCCCGAGGACATCATCGCAGCCTTCGAAGGCGACCTCGACGTCGTTGAATGAACCTCCTGCTCGACACGCACGTACTGCTCTGGTGGGGCGAGGAACGGCGTCTCTCACCCGAAGCATCCGCGGCCATCGCTGATCCCGAGAACATCGTGTACGTCAGCGCGGCGACCATCTGGGAGATCAGCATCAAGCGGGCTCGCGGAAAGCTGAACGTCGACGACGCTATCTTCGACGTACACCTCGACGGTTTCGAAGAACTCCCCATCACCCATCGGGAGGCGCGCCAGGCCGGTGCGCTGCCTGATCTGCATAGCGATCCCTTCGACCGCATGCTGATCGCTCAGGCGCTCGCCCACGACCTGCTGCTCGTCACCCGTGACCCCCGGATGAGCCTTTACGAGGCGAGCATCCTTCCCGCCTGACCGCTCCTCGCCACACGGCTTGCAGCGCCGCGCTATGCTCGCTCGTAATAGACGAGCGAGGAGGGCAGTCATGCCGCGACCGATCCCGGTGCCGGACGCCATCAGCAAGCCGTTCTGGGACGCCTGCAACGAGCGCCGGCTCATCGTCCAGGTCTGCACCATGTGCGACCGCAAGCAGTTCCCGCCCGAAGCCGAGTGCCGCGAGTGCGGCTGGCAGTTCCACCTCGAGTGGCTCGAGACCAGCGGCCGCGGCACCATCGTCGGCTTCTCGATCACCTACGACTCGCGAATCATGGCGTGGCAGGAAGAGCAGCCGTTCAACAACGCCGTCGTCGCCCTCGAGGAGGACCCGGAGATCAACTTCTTCTCCAACCTCCCCGGCGTACCCGTCGGCGACGTGCCCGTCGGCGCCACCGTCGAGGTCGACTTCATCGCAGTCTCCGACGACCAGCTCATCCCCGAGTGGAAGGTCGTCGAGTAGCACCGACGCCCGCGCGGCAAGGGACACCGCAAGCGCAGGCAGGAGGGAGCACATCATGGCGCGCGCAATTCACTGGGAGCGCAACGAGGACCCGGTCGGCATCTGGGAGCACCGCGGCAAGGTGGTGCTCGCCGGAGCGGGCCACTCGAAGAACACGGACCGCCGCTGGGACGGCGTGAGCATGGACAGGACGCTGGGCGCCTACGTCGTCGAGGCCGCCCGCGCGGCCATGGACGACGCGGGCATCTCGCCCGAGGACGTCGACGGCATCGTGACCTCGGCCGGCGGGCAGCCCGCCCACATGAGCCTCGGCTCGCAGTGGGGGCCGCTGCGCCCGTTCTTCGACGCGCCCTACGACTCCGAGGACGGCCTCACGTACGTCACGGCGGAGTGGATCCAGAAGCAGATGAACCTGCCAAACGTGCAGTACATGAACTCGCACGGCGAGACCGTCTGGAACCTCATCGGCCTCGCGGCGCAGGTCGTCGGCGACGGCCGTTGCGAGGTCTGCCTGGTGCCCTACCCCAACGGGAACATCGAGGGTCGCTACCACCAGAACCCGAGCCTGGAGGCGAGGGGCGGGGCACAGTGGTCCAACCCGTGGGGCTGGGGGCTCTCCGGGCAAGGCTTCGTCTTCGACCAGTACGCCCGCAAGTACGGGACGAACCACGAGCGCATGGCGCCGTTCGTGGTGCAGGAGCACGCCAACGGCCTGCTCTGGCCGTACAGCTACTACGCACAGCACGAGCCCGGCCCGTTCACGACCGAGGACTACCTCAACGGCCGCTGGATCGCCCGCGACCTCAGCATCTTCGACTGCGACCGGCCCGTGCAGGCCGGCGCGTGCTACATCGTTACGACTGCCGAGCGCGCGAAGGACATGAAGCAGCAGCCGGTCTACATCCTGGACCACACCGAGAGCGCCTTCACGCCGCGCAGCCTCGTGCAGACGCTCGACGACACCGAGTCGTGGACGGACATCCAGGCGAAGCGGTCGTACGCGGGCTCGGGCCTGCGTCCGGAGGACATCGACGTCTTCGCGCCGTACGACGGCTTCGCGGTGTTCACGCAGTACTTCCTCGAGGCCTTCGGGTGGCGCGGCGTGAAGCGCGGCGAGGCGCACGACTTCTGCGCGGACGACATCACGCTCAAGGGGCCCAACCCGATCAACTCGGGCGGCGGCAACATGGGTACCGGCCGCATGCGCACGGTGTTCATCACCGACCCGATGGAGCAGCTGCAGGGGCGTGCCGGTGACCGCCAGGTGGACATCAAGGCTGAGGTCGCGGTGACCATCGGCGTGCTGCCGAGCAACGCGGCGGCGCTGGCGTTCAGCACCAGCCCCGACTAGGGCGATTCGCAGTGGGCCGCGCGGCGCGAGGCCGCGCGGTCCATTTGCGAACTACGGATTCCTTAGGGATACTCTCCCGACGCGTTCAAACGAGCGGGAGCATGCTGCGTGGCGATCCTACTGAGCTTCGACATCGACGGGACACTTGAACTGGGCGACCCGCCCGGTGGTGTCACCATCGACATGGTGCGCAAGGCGATCGACCTCGGCTTCATCGTCGGGAGCTGCTCGGACCGCCCGCTCAGCAGCCAGCGCCGCATGTGGGCCTCGCTCGACATCGAGCCCGACTTCGTCGCCTCCAAGCACCAGCTCGGGCTCGTCAGGGCGCAGTTCGACGACGCCGACGCCTACTACCACATGGGCGACCGCGACACGGACGAGAGCGCCGCGAAGGAGAACGACTTCGGCTTCTGGTGGCACACCGAGGCCGAGCTCGAGCCCTGGCTGGAGCTCGTCAACTCCGACTAGCTTCCCGGCACAACAGACCTTCGAGGGGCCCGCAACACGCGGGCCTCGGTCTTTGTATGCCGCGCCCACGCCCCGCGGAGTAGCATCGACACATGGTCCACGAACGACTCGACGAGGAGCCCTGGGGCGACCTGCTCGACGAGCTCCGCGCGATATGCCTCGACCTGCCCGAGTCGAGCGAGACCATCAACTTCGGCAACCCGTGGTTCCGCGCGGGCAAGAAGCCGTTTGCGATCTTCGGCGTGCGCGAGGGCGCGCCGGGCGTCTCGTTCCGGGCCGACCCGTTCGCGCGCGAGCTGCTGCTGGACGACGAGCGCTACTTCCCCACCCCGTACATGCACCACCACGGCTGGCTCACGCTACGCCTCGAGGAGCCCGTCGACTGGGACGAGGTCGAGGAGCACCTGCTGGACAGCTATCGGATGCAGGCACTGAAGCGCATGCTCCGCGCCCTCGACGGCTAAGCTCAGCGTTGCTCCGGCCGGGCCGATGCGTGCCCGGGCGTCGTTCGTCGGGCGTCAATAAACGACCACGGCTCGTGCCCAACTCCTTGACATGCCCGGCAACGGCCGGGACGATGAGGGCGTTCCCCATACTGCATTCGCAACGTAAGAACGCTCCCGCCCGGGCGCTCTGAGCAGGTCGCGCGATGGTCCCACCACCGGCGCCCACCATCAGGACACGGGCGGGCCGAGGAGGCATTCCGATGCCGAGGCAACGCAGCCTACTCGCCGTCTTGATCGGTCTTGTCACCGCTGCCGCCCTGTTCGCGACGGCGCGCGCGGAGGTACCCGACGGGCCGGAATCCCAGGAGGTGCGGATCATCGCCCGGCAGCTCGAGGATGGTCGCATCGAGGTTGCCATCCGCAGACGGGCGCCCGGTGGCTCGTGGAGCGAGCCCGCCTACCCGAAGGTGATGGACTGGTTCGTGTTGGGATTCCCCCGCCACATACAACAGTGGACCATCCCCGCGACGCTCGTGGCTGGCCACTGGATAGTCAGCGGGTCGAGGGCGCTGGACGAGCTCGACGAGTGGAGCGACCGGCCTCTGGTCGCTGGCCTGAGCGTACGTGTCGTCGCGCGCCGTCACGCCGACGGCCGTACCGAGTTCGGGCTGCGGGAGGACCTCGGGCGCTGGGACGGGCGCGTGATACTGCCGGATCGTCGGTTCTTCCCCGCGGACCCCAGCCGTGATCGATGGATGAGCACGAGCACCATCGCGCTCCCTTTATCGAGGCCCGAGCCGACCTACCTGCCTTGGGGCGACGTCACCGAGTTCAACGCTCACCTGGAACGGGTGGTTGAGTACGCGAGGATGGTGTGGACCTGGGCTCCGGACTCAGACGAGGAGTGGGAGGCGTTGACGGCCGAGATTACGGCCTACGCCGACGCGCTGCTCACCGTCCCGATAACGGGGAGTCACCCTCCGTGTTACCTGTTCGCAGCTCGACACTTTGGGGCGGCTGCTGAGGTGATAGCGAAGGCGGCCGCCATCAGGGATATCACGATCGCCCTTGAGGAGGAGATGGTCGCTCACTTCGAGAAGGCTGCCCCCCTCCGGCTGAGCTGCCTCTTCGATAGAACATAGCTCGCCCGACGATGGCCGGATCGAGGTCGCGGTCCGCCAACGCCGCGGCTATCCACGCGGGCAACGTCGCATGAGCGAGAGCGCCCGGCGGCGCGAGGCGCATCCTGTACCCTCGCGCGCACCAGGCGCGTGGACTTGGAGGGGGGGACGATGCTCGCAGGCAAGTCGGCGCTGGTCACCGGCTCGACGAGCGGGATCGGGCTCGCGATCGCCCGGGCGCTGGCCGCCGAGGGCGCGAACGTCATGCTGCACGGCCTCGGCGAGCCCGACGCCATCGGGCAGCTCTGCGAGGAGTTCGAGGCGGATTACGACGTCGAAGTCGCGTTCAGCGGCGCCGACGTGCGGTTCCCCGCGGCCATCGAGACCCTCGCCCGCGACGCAAGCGACCGCTTCGGCCACGTCGACATCCTCGTCAACAACGCGGGCATCCAGCACACCGCGCCGATCGAGGAGTTCCCGGCCGCGCGCTGGGACGACATTATCGCCGTCAACCTCTCGGCGGCTTTCCACACCACGCGCCTGCTGCTCCCCGGCATGCGCGAGGCGGGGTGGGGCCGGGTCATCAACACCTCCTCGGCGCACGGCCTGGTCGCCTCGGTCGAGAAGGTGGCCTACATCGCGGCCAAGCACGGCATCATCGGGATGACGAAGGTCGTCGCCCTCGAAACCGCCGAGTCGGCCATCACGTGCAACGCGATCTGCCCCGGCTGGGTACGCACCGAGCTGATCGAGCGCCAGATCGAGGCCCGCGCGGAGGACCTCGGCGTCTCGATCGAGGAGGGCGCACGGGCGCTGCTGGCGGAGAAGCAGCCGTCGATGGAGTTCGTCGAGCCCGACCAGGTGGCGCAGATCGCCGTGTTCCTGTGCTCCGAAGCCGCCAGCCAGATCACCGGCGCCGCCATCTCCGTCGACGGCGGCTGGACGGCGCAGTAGCGAGGCCGTCCGTGGTCGCGCAGCTCTTCGCGACGCCCGACGAGGCCATCGCCGACGTGCCGGACGGCACGTCGATCATGTTCGGCGGCTTCGTGTCCGCCGGGACACCGAGCAACCTCATCCTCGCCCTCGTGCGCCACGGGACGCGCGCCCACACGGCCATTGCCAACAACATCGGCCTCGGCGACAAGCTGGACGAGCTGTGCGAGGACCGCCAGATCGCGCACGTCATCGCCACGTTCGCCATCCGCGCCTCGTCCGGCCGCGGCAGCCGCTTCGAGGAGCAGTACCGCGCGGGCGACGTGACGCTGGAGCTCGTCCCGCAGGGCACCTTCGCCGAGCGCATCCGCGCGGGGGGCGCGGGCCTCGGCGGCGTGCTGACGCGCACGGGCCTGGGGACGGTGGTCGCCGAGCACAAGCCGGAGCTGGAGATCGACGGCGAGCGCTACCTCCTCGAACGCCCGCTGCGCGCCGACTATGCCTTCCTCAAGGCGTACCGCGCAGACCGGCTCGGCAACCTCGAGTACCGGGCGGCCGGCCGCAACTTCAACCCGCTCATGGCGACGGCCGCCGCCACCGTCATCGCGGAGGTCGAGGAGATTGTCGAGCCGGGCGAGATCGACCCGGAGCGCGTCGGGACGCCCGCCCTGTACGTCGACCGGATCGTGCGCTGCGACCCGGTGCGGGTGCGCTGGGATGGCTGACGGACCCGTCGGCATCCCGCGCGACCTGATCGCGCTGCGCGTCGCGCGCGAGTTGCGCGCGGGCATGGTCGTGAACCTCGGCATCGGGCTGCCGACGCAGGTCGCGAACCACCTCGAACCGGGCGTCGACGTGCTGTTCCAGGCCGAGAACGGCATCCTCGGCTACGGCGCGATCCTCGACGAGGACTTCGACCCGGACGTCATCAACGCCGGTGGCCAGCCCGTCGCGCTCCGCGAGGGCGCGAGTTTCTTCGACAGCGCGGCCTCGTTCGCGATGATCCGCGGCGGCCACGTCGACGTAGCCGTGCTAGGCGGCCTCCAGGTCTCGGCGCGTGGCGACCTTGCGAACTGGTCGGTGCCGGAGCGGGGCGGCGGCAGCATCGGCGGCGCGATGGACCTCGCAGTCGGCGCGCGGCGCCTGATCGTGGCGATGGAGCACCGCACCCGCGACGGCGCGCCGAGGATCGTGCGCGAGTGCGCCTACCCGTTGACCGCGCCGGCCTGCGTCGACCTGATCGTCACGGACCTCGCGGTGATCGAAGTGGCCTCGACGGGCCTCGTGCTGCGCGAGGTGGCGCCGGGCGTGGCTGCGAGCGAGGTACAGGCGGTGACGGAGCCGGAGCTGGCGATAGCGCCGGATCTCACCGAGATGGTGCTGTAAGACTCTGGCTCCCTTTGCCGCGGCGTGGCTGGGTCGGCGGGGCGGGGGATCCGATCCGGCCCCCTCTCCCGCAGTGCGGGAGAGGGC
>VXMU01000012.1 GCA_009840945.1 Chloroflexota bacterium
GCCGAGGAGGTGACCCTCGGCGCGCCGGTACTGTCTACCGTCAAGTCTGGTGGGCCGGACTGGACAAAATCAAGAACTCCCGCGCGCTCGCTCGTCACCCCGCCCGCCGGCATCGGGATCGTGTACGTCAACTCGGCCTCGTCGCCTGTGACCTCGATGCCCTGCACGAAGTGGCGGAGCAGCGCCTTGCGCTCCGGAAACGTCCCCTCCTGGAAAAACTCCCGGAGGTCCGCCACGTACGCCCGGATCTCCTCCGAGCCCGGCAGCTCCACCCGCCGCTCCTCCAGGCGCCGCGCCGCGTCCTCGCGCGCAGCGGCCAGCTGGTCCTCGCGCTGCCTGAACGAGAGGATGCGCGGCGAGAGCGCCTCCAGCGTGAGGTCGCTCTTCTCCAGCGCATCGTAGAGCTTTCCGAGGCGGCTGCGCACGTCCTGGAGCTCCGCCTCGACGACCTGCAGCTTCCCGTCTAGCTCCCCCGCCTGCGCGTCGATCTCCTCCGCCACCAGCGTCACCAGCTCCGTGATCGTCTCGTCGGTGAGGATGCGCTCGCGGATCTTGTCCACCACGAAGCCCTCCGCCTTCTCCGCGTTGAGGTAGCGCGCCTCGCACATCCCCGCGCCCTCGCGCTGCAATGTCGCGCAGACGTAGTAGCCGTAGCGGCCGCCCTTCGCCCCCTGCCCCACGTAGGCCTTCCCGCACAGCCCGCAGCGCAGGAGCCCGCTCAGCAGGTACTTGCTCCCGATGCTCGCCGGGCGCTGGACGTTGGGCGCGCGGCTGCGCAGCGCCTTGCGCACGCCCTCGAACAGCACCCTCGTGACGATGGGCTCCCAGGCGCCCTCCACCCGTACCGGATTCGGGGTCTTGCCGACCCGGCTCGTCTTGCCCCACACGGCCGTGCCCGTGTAGGCCTCGTTGGTGAGCAGGTAGTGGAGCGCGTTCTTCTGCCAGCGCCGTCCCCGGTTGGTCACCCCGCGCTCGTTGAGGTCGCGGCAGATCTCCTTCAGGCCCTGCCCGTGCAGCGCCCGCTCGAAGACCTCCTTCACGACGGGAGCGGAGTCGGGGTCGACCTCGAGCGTGGGGCGCTCCTTGCCACCATCAGCGACCTTCACTCTCTTGTAGCCGAACGGGGCGCGCGAGGCGAGGAAGAAGCCCCTTGAGGCGGCCTCCCTCATCCCGCGAACAACGTCCTGGGCGAGATTCTCCGAGTAAAATTCATCGACGCTCTCGATGATCGCCTCCATGAGCTTGCCGGTGGGGGAGTCGTCGGCGTGCTCGGTGATGGAGACGACGCGGATGCCGCGCCTCCTCAGCATCGATTTGAAGGCGACGGCGTGCTCGCGCTTGCGCGTGAAGCGGCTGAACTTCCAGACGAGAATCTCCTCGAACGGAGCGTCGGCGCCGCTCGCGTCATTGAGCATCTGCCGGAACTGGGGCCGATCGGCGACGCGACCGCTCTCGGCCTCGTCGACGTACTCGCGCACCACGACGCAGGAGTGCTTCTCGGCGTGCTCGCGCAGCGCCCGCAGCTGGGCGGCGACGGAGAGGTCGACATCCTGGCGGTCGCTGGAGACGCGCGCGTAGAGCGCGACGGGAGTGGGGTCCGTGCGGTCGGTCATCGGTCGTGCTCCTTGAGCTCCGGCTCCGGCGCGTCTCGCCTACCGGACGACGGGGAGAGTACTCAGATGATATCAGAACGGGCGTGCGCCTGAGGGTCACGGCTCAGGCGCGGCCCTCGACGACGCGGGTGCGCACGACCTTGTCCCACAGGCACTGCCGGTTCGCGTCCCACACGCACCACAGCGCGGCCACGATGAACAGGAGCGACGTCAGCGCGCCTCCCGTCCCCTCGCCGAGCATCGCCACCAGCAGGCGGTCGATAGCGCCGAAGGCGATCACTCTCACGGCCAGGTCGCGGATGAGCATCCAGCCGAGAGTAGCGACGGCGCCGTCCTCACGGATCACGCGCATGCCCAGCAGCCGCTTCGCGGGGCTTTGCCCGCGGCGCGCCGCGATCAGGTACCAGATGACCCAGCCGACGCCGAGCGTGAGGACGAAGATGGCTCCGTCGAGAACGGCTCCGGCGAGGCGGCGGCCCTGGCTCGCCAGTTGCGGGCCGGGCCCGTTCACGATCGGGACTGACCCTCGCCGGGGCTCTCGTCGGCGGGCTGCGAGCCGAAGACGGCGCTCACCTCGCAGGTGAAGCCCGGCAGCACGTCCAGCCCGTCGATGGCGTCCTGCTCGCCAAGCGTGGCGATTGGCTCGTTGGGCTGGTACACGTCCACGGTGCGCGTCTCCGGCTGCACGACCCAGACGAGGCGCACGCCGTGGTTCAGCCACATGTGCGCCTTGTCGTGCACCTCGCGGCGGCTGTCGCTCGGCGAGGCCACCTCGACGACCAGGTCGGGAGCCACCTCGGCGTAGCCAGTGATCCGCGCGTTCAGCGGCATCTTCCCAGCCGGGAAGAACGCGATGTCGGGCTCACGTACCGTGTCGGGATCGCGCTCGAGCCAAACGCCCGAGTCCGAGGCCACCAGCGTGCCCAACTGATCAGGCTCGACGACGTTGAATAACGCCGCCCCCAGTCTCATGACGATCGCCCCGTGCTCGATTCCTGCTGGCATGGTCTCGCAGAGTACCCCCCGGATCAGTTCGCCGCGCACGCCCTCGCCGTCGAGCCTGAGCAGGTCGGCGGCGGTCAGCAGCTTCGCCTCGGTCGTCGTCGTGGTCGTCATCGCTCTCGCTCC
>VXMU01000042.1 GCA_009840945.1 Chloroflexota bacterium
GACCCCCCGGGGGGCCGCGCCCGCGCGGGGGGCCGCGCCCCCGCGCGCGCGGGGGGGGGGGGGCGGGGGCGGGGGGGCCGCCGCGGGCGGCGGCGGCCCCCCCCCCCCGGGGCGCGAGCGAGTGGTGAGTCTGCGAGCGGTGGGTCTACACGTACGGTCGTGCGGAGTTCTCGTGGACTACCAGGGAGTCGAGTTGGTGTCCGTCACGGCGTCGGGGAGGCGGTAGCTATGCCGTCCTATGAAGCGCCCGCGACCCCACGCGCCTTGTCGCTATGATGCGAATCTGACCCGTCGGGACACCCCACCCCGAGACTGGCCTGAGTTGTGACCGAATGCCCCTCGTTGCCATGACTTCTTCGGCCTGCTCCCCTGCCCTGCACGGCAGGACGGCTTCGAGCGATGAGGACGCCGGGTAGTGGAGCGAAACGGCTCCGCTCGGCCAGGCTCGGACGCCGAGGGCCGGCGAACGCACCGCTGGGGAGCGCCGGCCGTCGTGATCGCCGTCGTGGCGGTCGGACTCCTGGCGCTGCCCGGCGTTGGCGGTCGCTACCTCCTCCACGGTGACTTCGACGTCCTCCAGTGCCTGCTCACCCTGTTCTTCGCGATCAATCTCGTGGTCGGCTACTGGGAGATGTGCCTGTTCCTCCGACGGGACTACGTCGAGGAGCGTGCCGAGTTCTGGCGCAGACGCTGGGACGACACCGGCAGGACCCCCGCTGTGGAGTTCCTCAAGACCAGCGTGCCGCTCAACCGGGTCCTCTCTCCCACGGTCTGGGCGGACGTCTGGGCGACGTACTCGATGTTTGATTCGGCGTATGCGGATCGCAACACGTACGGGTTCAACATCGACATCGCGAACGGGTTCGCGACGCCGGCGCCGACCCTGGTGCTCTACGTGACGTACATCGGCGGGGTGCTGCCGGCCGTCGTTGCCGGCATCCTCGGGGCGATCCTCTTCTGGCAGTGGACGTACGCGTCCTCGCTCTACCTGGTGAGCTTCTTCGTGGGACGGAAGCAAACCCGCATCACGAGGCGCGAGCTCTACATCTACATCCTCGGCCTGAACGCCGCCTGGGTGTTGACCCCGATGCTGGGGCTGTACGTCTCCGTCCGCCTGATCCTGGATGGCGACTACGGCGCTCTGGGCATGTGAACGCGGGTGTCCGCCGGCGACCGCCCCTCCGCACAGTCGGCTCTTCCGGGTATCGGTCGCGAGAGGTGGCCGGCGGCGGCCCGTGCCGTCGGCCGCGAAGTGAGGCCAAATGGTGGGCCCGCCAGGATTCGAACCTGGGACCGATCGGTTATGAGCCGACTGCTCTAGGCCGCTGAGCTACGGGCCCGCCGCGACCGTCCTAGGGTACACGCGACCGTCTCCCACGAACGCGCCAATCGCCGTCCACGACACCCTTGGCCGCCGGGCGAGGGACCGGAGGCAGATCCCCTCACCCTAGCCCTCTCCCCCGCAGACGGGGGCGAGGGGACCGGAGTCGCTGCGTGCTGTCACGCGATCGGGCCGAGCTCCGAGCCGCCGAGGATGTGCATGTGGATGTGGGGCACCTCCTGCCCGGCGTCCGGACCGTTGTTCACCACCAGCCGGTATCCCCCCTCGGCGAGCCCCTCCCGTGCGGCGATGCGCGAGGCGACGACGAGCATGCGGCCCACCCACCCGGCGTCGCCGTCGGCGAGGCCGGCCGGGCCCGCGGGGGGCTCACCTCGCGGGATCAGGACGATGTGCGTCGGGGCGGCCGGATTGATGTCGCGGAACGCGACGAACTCGTCGTCCTCATGGACGCGGTCGCTTGGGATCTCGTCGCGCAGGATGCGCGCGAAGACGTTGTCGCGGTCGTACCCGCTTGCCCCGTCGCTCACGATCGACACTCCCTCCGGCGCCCCGCCACGCACGATGCAGCGGCCTCAGACCTCAAGTTCGAGCAAGCCCATCCCGCGCAGCACCAGCGTGCCGCTGCGCTCCGCGCCGCCCTCGGGCACCCGCAACTCGGCGAAGCGGTCGAGCAGCGCGCGGAACGCGACGTCCCCCTCGAGGCGCGCGAGCGGCGCGCCGAGGCAGAAGTGGACGCCGCGCCCGAACGAGAGGTGCCGGTTCGGCGACCGCGTCACGTCGAGCGCGTCGGGCTCGGGGAACTGCGCCGGGTCCCGGTTGGCGGCGCCGAGGAGGAGCAGCACGGTCGAGCCCCGCTCGATGGTGCGGCCGCCGACCTCCACTGTCTCGCGCGCGAAGCGCACCGCGCCCTGCACGCTGCTGTCGTAGCGCAGGAACTCCTCGACGGCCGAGGGCACGAGGTCCGGCTCGGCGCGCAGCCGTGCGGTGGCGTCCGGGTGCTCGGTCAGCGCGAGCAGGCCGTTGCCGATCAGGTTCGTCGTGGTCTCGTGGCCGGCGAGGAGCAGCAGGATCGAGAACGCCAGCAGCTCGTCGTGCGAGAGGCGCTCGCCGCCCTCCTCGGCCTGCATGAGCACGGTCATGATGTCGGCACCGGGCCGGGCGCGGCGCTGCGCGACGATCTCGTCCATGTAGGAGATGAGCTCGACGGTGGCCTGGCGCGCGGCGGCCAGCGCCTGCTCGGTGTTGAGCACGTTGGTCGTGTTCGCGATGGCCGTCGACCACTCCTTGAGCTGATCGCGGTCCTCGGGTGGGACTCCCAGCAGCTCGGCGATTACGATGATCGGGAGGGGCTGCGCGAAGCCCGTGACGGCGTCGAAGCGCCCGCCCGCCCCTG
>VXMU01000030.1 GCA_009840945.1 Chloroflexota bacterium
GCCCTCGCCCACCCCGCTCCGATCCCCACACCCCCCAGCGGGGGGAGAGGGGATCGGAGCGGGGTGGGCGAGGGCACCGGTGAATTCCGCATCGGACGCCTGTGGTTCATATACTGGATGCGTTGGCTAGTCCGGGTTGTAACCCGCCAGGCGTGAAGGATCGCGCATGACCGCCGCCGGCGACGCGTTGCAGACTCCATCGAGCGCCGTCGTCCGGCTGTGGCGGCCCGGCGTCGTCGACTACGACATCGCGCTTGCGTGGCAGCGCGCGCGCAGCGAGGCGCTCGCGGCGGGCGTCGAGGGCGAGTCGATCGCGCTGCTCGAGCACCCGCCCGTCTACACGCTCGGCGCTCGCGGCAACCGCCAGCACCTGCTCGCCACGCCCGACGCGCTCGCCGCGCGCGGCGCATCCGTGGTGCCGACGGACCGAGGGGGTGACATCACCTTCCACGGCCCCGGCCAGCTCGTCGCGTACCCCATCCTGAACGTCCGCCGCCGCTCGCTCGGCGCCGCGACGTACGTGCGCCGCCTGGAGACGGTCATCATCGACACCCTCGACGCCTTCGGCATCGCCGCCGCCCGCGTCGAGGGGCGGCCCGGGGTGTGGGTCGACGACGCCAAGATCGCGGCTATCGGCGTGCGCATCAGCCGCGGCATCAGCCGCCACGGGCTCGCGCTCAACGTCTCGACGGACCTCGGATGGTTCGGCGCGATCGTGCCGTGCGGCATCGCGGACGCCGAGGTGACCTCGATGGACCGCCTGCTCGGCGGCGCGCCGCCGATGCGCGCCGTGGAGGACGCGATGGCGCGTGCGTTCGAGCGCACGTTCGGCGCGAGACTCGTCGAGGGCCCGGATGCAGCGATCGACGCTCCCACGGTCAGGGAGGTCGCGCATGCCGGCTGAGGCTGCCGTGCGTCCGTTCCCGCGCAAGCCGAGGTGGCTGAAGGCGCGCTTCCCCGCCGGGGAGCGCTTCTCCGAGATCAAGTCGCTGCTGCGGGAGCAGGAGCTGCACACGGTCTGCGAGGAGGCGCGCTGCCCGAACATCGGAGAGTGCTTCAACGCCGGGACGGCCACGTTCATGATCCTCGGCGACATCTGCACCCGCGCCTGCGGCTTCTGCGACGTGACCTCGGGCAAGCCGGTGGGCCTCGACCTGCTGGAGCCGTACCGGCTCTCGCAGGCCGTCGAGCGGCTGGGCCTCGACTACGTCGTCATCACGTCCGTGAACCGCGACGACCTGCCGGACGGCGGCGCGGGCATCTTCGCCGCCTGCATCCGCGCCATCGAGCACCGTATGCCGGGCACGCAGGTGGAGGTGCTGATCCCGGACTTCGAGGGCAATTGGGACGCCCTCGCCACCGTCGTGGAGGCGGGGCCCGTCGTGCTCAACCACAACACCGAGACGGTGCCGCGGCTGTACCGGCGGGTGCGCCCGAAGGCGCGCTACCAGCGCTCGCTGGAGCTGATCCGGCGCGTCAAGGAGATCGACCCGGCGATGACGACCAAGTCCGGCATCATGGTCGGCCTCGGCGAGACGATGGACGAGGTGCGCGCGGTCCTCGACGACCTGCGCGAGCACGGCTGCGACCTGCTGACGGTGGGGCAGTACCTCCGCCCGTCGCTCAAGCACCTGCCGATCGAGCGCTTCTGGCACCCGGATGAGTTCGCCGAGATCGCCGACTACGCACACTCGATCGGCTTCACGCACGCCGAGTGCGGCCCGCTGGTCCGCAGCTCCTACCACGCTGCCGAGCAATCCGAGGCGGCAAGCTCCGACGGCCACATCTCCCTGCACGCCGCCTCCGAGCCGCACCGGTGACGCGGACGCCGCAGCAAGGATCGACGCCATGACCACTGAGACACCTCGCACGCAGCACGCGGGCGTCGACGGCGCGGCGGGCAGCAACGGCGCCGACGAGGCCGCCTCGCGCGCCGCGCTGGAGGCGGAGCTCGACGCGATCGAGTCGGAAGAGTGGCGCGAGTCCCTCCACGACGTCTTCTACCGCCGCGGCCCGGAGCGCGTGGCCGAACTGCTCGCCGACTTGCAGATCGAGGCGCAGCGCGAGATGGCGCAGCTCCCGGTCACCTCGCGCACGCCGTACGTGAACACCATCCCGATCGAGCGGCAGCCCCCGTACCCGGGCAACCGACATATCGAGCAGCGCATCAAGAGCTTCGTGCGCTGGAACGCGATGGCGATGGTCGTGGACGCGAACAACCGCCACGAGGGCATCGGCGGGCACATCTCCACGTACGCCTCGGCGGCCACGCTGTACGAGGTGGGATTCAACCACTTCTTCCGTGGCGCGGACGACCCGAGCGGCGGCGACCTGATCTACATCCAGGGACACGCCTCGCCGGGCATCTACGCGCGCGCCTACCTCGAGGGCCGGTTGAGCGAGGAGCTGCTCTTCAACTTCCGCCGCGAGCTGGCCGATGGCGGCGGGCTGCCGTCGTACCCCCACCCGTGGCTGATGAACCACTTCTGGAAGTTCCCGACGGTCTCGATGGGCCTCGCGCCGCTGATGGCGATCTACCAGGCGCGGTTCATGCGCTACCTCGTCGACCGCGGGCTCAAGGAGCCGACCGACGCGAAGGTGTGGTGCTTCATCGGCGACGGCGAGACCGACGAGCCGGAGGCCCTCGGCGCCATCTCGCTGGCGGCACGCGAGCGGCTCGACAACCTGATCTTCGT
>VXMU01000021.1 GCA_009840945.1 Chloroflexota bacterium
TCGGGGGCAGGCGGCTGCCGCTGGTGGCGGCCGACCTGCTCCGCTACGCGCTCGGAGCCCGGCGCTACGCCGGACCGCCCGCCGCGCTCGTTCGGAGCGAGCCGCCCGCGGCTGCGCAGCCGGGCGGCCGCGAGGGCGACCCGCTGCGGCTGCTGGCGCGGCGCATGCTGCGCCGGACCCGGCGAGCCGCTCAGAAGCGGAAGGAGGGCGAGCGCCGCACGGGGCGCCTGCCCTTCCGTCCCCACCGCCTCTTCGGCAAGCGCCGCCGGGGCGGCGAGGAGGCCGACGCCGGACAGCAGGCCGCGACCCGCGACGACCGCGAGCAGCGGCTCGGCAACCGGCGGAGGGGAGGCCGCGGCTTCTCGAAGAGCTTCCTGGTCGCGGCCGCCTTGGCGCTGGTCGTGTTCACGGCGCTGCCGCTGGCGGCGGCGCTCGCCCAGGAGCCCGGCGAGGGGGGCTGGACCTCGGATGAGATCGAGTTCCAGCCTCCCCTCCCGGTGCCGGGACGGCGGCTCTTCGTCGAAGGGCTGGCCGTCAGCGGCGACCGCGCCGAGGTCGCCCTGAGGGCGGCCACGGATCTGCGGCTCACGGTGCGCGCCCACGGCGGCCCCGCGGGCCGCTCCACCCGCTACTACGCGGTGGCCTCGCTGGAGCGGGGGGAGCGCGTGACGTACGACCTGCCCCTGCACGGCCCGAGCCCCTCGCTCGTCTTCTCTTGGCGGGACGGCCTCCGGCAGGCGGGAGCGCTCAGCCTTGAAGGCGAGCAACTCCCCTGGCCGCTGCCCGCCGCCGCGGGCGAGCTCTGCGCCCTGCGCGTGGTCTCGCTCGGCTGGACGCCGGGAGCGGTCACGGGAACCGTCGCCTCGACGTGCGCGAGCACAATCGAGGAGGCGGTGCCCCTGCAGGCGGTCACCGGGCACGCCGACGTCACGACGACGGCGCTGCTCGAGGCCGAGGTCACCGGCATCGCCGGGACCGTCACCGTCACGAGCGGGGCCAGCGAGACGGAAGTCTCCCTCGTCCCGGGCGGCGAGACCCGCTTCCGGCTGCCCGTCGCGGCGGGCGAGGGCGTCCGCGCCCTCGCCATCGAGGCGGCGCTGGAGGCGTCGCTGCGCGTGCCGCTGCCTCCGCTCGTCGAGCTCGCGCACCGACCGCGACGTGTCGAGCACCACACGGAGACGGCGACAGTCCACGTCCCCGCCTTTGGCGATGTCGTCACCGAGACGATCACCGTTCCCCTCGAGGACGGGACGTTCACAGAGCACTCCGCGACGGCGAGTTGCTACGCGCCCGCCTCGTCCGTCTCCCGGGACGTCGTCTTCACGGTCGTCCACGAGGAGCGCGTCGAGGCGGCCGTGACCGAACGGGCGCCGCTCGCACGGACGCGGGCGGAGACGCTGGCGTTCGCGTCGAGCGTCTGGGCCGACGCCGCCTACCGGGCGCTCGCCGTCCCGGAACCCGAGCCCGAGCCGCCGCCCGTCGCGCCCGCACCCGCGGGAGCGGACGAATTGCGCGAGTGGTTCGAGGAGCGGGGCTGGGAGTGGCCGTGGTGAGGCGGATCACGACCGCCCTGCTCCTCGCCGGGGTCGCGCTGGTCACCACCGGCGCGGCCCCGGAGGAGGAGCGGGCCATGCTCGACGCCTTCGACGAGGCCCTCACGGCGATGGCCTACGCCGCTGCCGGCCTGACCGTCTTCTCCGTCGTCTGGGCGGGCTTCCTGCTTATGGCCGACGGCGCGGAGGAGCGCGGCGGCGGGCGCGCGAAGAGCGCCGTCTTCCTGGCCGTGGCCGGGCTCGCGCTCGTGCTCTCGGCCAAGGGCGTCTCCGCCCTGCTGCGCGCGGGCATCCTCCCCTTTCTCACCCCCTGACACAACGAGGAGCACATCCGAGATGCGACTACCGATCAACAGGCCGAGGAAGCCGACGCCGCTGGAGCCCGAGGCCCCGGCACCAAAGCCGCCGCCCGGGCTTCCGCTCGCCTTCATGCTCTCGCACCTCGAGGACGACGGCCCCGTGCGCCTCGACCGCCAGAAGCTCGGCGTCTGCGAGGTGCTGGGGCTGGAGCTGGACGAGCCAAAGCTGGGGTCCTTCGCCGGGGCGCTCAACGCCTGCGACTTCCCGCTGCAGCTGCTCGTGCGCCAGCACCCGCCCGGCCTGGGCAAGCTCAGGGACGACCTCAAGGCGGCGCAGCCCGCGGACCTGCCGCCCCGCACGAAGGCGGCGGCCGAGTCGCTCAGGCGGCTGCTCGGCGAGCTGGAGGCCCGCGAGGGCATCCTCGACCGCCGCTTCTACGCCGTCTGCGAGCACGAGCGCATGGACGAGCTGCGCTCCCTGCTCGTGCGCGCCGGCCTCTCCGCGCACCTGCTGCGGGGCCGCCAGCTGCGGATGCTCGTGCTCGCCGGCGCCCTCGGCGGCTCGCCGGGGGAGTTCGATGAGGAGACGCCGGTCGAGGTCGAGTTCAACCGCCGCGAGGTCAGGGTCGGCGGTCACCTCGCGCGCTCGCTGCACCTCGGCAACTGGCCGCGCTCGCTCTCCCCCGGCTTCCTGCAGGGGCTGATGGCGGCGGGCGCGCCCATGGATCTCTCCCTTCACCTCGGGCCGATCCCGGCCGCCGTGGCGGCGCGCACGCTGGAGTGGCAGAAGGTGCGCTTCGAGTCCGCGCGCTCGCTCTC
>VXMU01000112.1 GCA_009840945.1 Chloroflexota bacterium
TGTGCAGCTCGTCGATGAAGAGGATGCAGTTCTTGGCGGAGCGGATCTCCTCGATGACCTTCTTCAGGCGCTCCTCGAACTCGCCTCGGTACTTGGTGCCGGCGACGAGCGAGCCGATGTCCAGCGTGAGCATGCGCTTGCCGAGCAGCGTGTCGGGTGTGTTGCCCTGCACGATGCGGTGCGCCAGGCCCTCGGCGATCGAGGTCTTGCCAACGCCCGGTTCGCCGATGAGCACGGGGTTGTTCTTGGTGCGGCGCGAGAGGATCTGGACGACGCGCTCGATCTCGGTCTCGCGGCCGATCACGGGGTCCAGCTGGCCGCTGCGCGCGGCGGCGGTGAGGTCCACGCCGAGCTGGTCGAGCGTGGGGGTGCGTGCGGTCTGCCGCCCGCCGGCGCCGGAGGCGGCGGCCTGCGGCTGGGTCTGCGCGAGGATGCGAGTGGTCTCGCCGCGCACGCGTTCCAGGTTGACGCCGAGGCTCTCGAGCACCCCGGCCGCGATGCCTTCGCCCTCGCGGACGAGGCCCAGCAGCAGATGCTCGGTGCCGATGTACGAGTGGTTGAGGCGGCGCGCCTCGTCGACGGCGAGCTCGATGACGCGCTTGGCGCGCGGCGTGAGCCCGATCTCGCCGCTGGTGGTGCGCTCGCCGCGGCCGATGATGAACTCGACGGCGGAACGGACCTTGTTGAGCTCCACGCCCAGGTTAGAGAGCACCTTGGCTGCGACGCCGTCGCCCTCCCGCACCAGCCCAAGCAGCAGGTGCTCGGTGCCGATGTAGTTGTGGTTGAAGCGTTGCGCTTCTTCCTGCGCGAGCGTCAGGACCCGGCGGGCCCGCTCCGTGAACTTGTCAAAGCGATCAGCCATCGCGGACTCCCGTCCGTGCTGCGGTCTAGGCTACCACGGCCGGATTTTGAGCACGATCCGCGCTCGTGATGCGGCCATGCGCCGGACGCCAAACCGGTACGCGCGGCCGCGCGTACCGGCGGTTGTCTCAGACCCGTGTCAAGGCTCCGGAGGAGCCTACTCCGACTCGGTCGACTCGGTGGATTCAGTCGACTCGACCGGCTCCGTCGACTCGGTGGAGTCGGTCGGCTCGGTGGACTCGGCCGAGTCGGTCGGCTCGGCTGTCGCCGCCGGAGCCGCCGGCTCCGCTGCTACGCGCTGGTCGGCAAGCTCGGCCTGCGCCTGCTGCATCGCGGCGGCCATCGCCGTCATCGGCGGCGCGTCGTCACGGTGCGAGCTCTGCTGGCGGCCACCGCCGCCGCCGCCGCGCGAGGCGTCGCGGGCCTTGCGGCGCGCATCCAGCTCCTCGCGGCGCTGGACGTAGCGCTCCTCCGCGGCTGCGGACTCCTCCGGGAAGGCCTCGCGCGCCTCGTCAGTGAGCTGCACGATGCGGCCCTGGTCGTCGAACTGCCAGCCGAGGATCTCGGCCTGCGACCGCGCCTCGCGCAGCGAGAGGCCCAGGCGGTGCCGGTCCTGCTCGATGCGGACGATCTTGAGCGGCAGCACGTCACCCTCGGAGAGCACCTCCTCCGGGTGGTTGATGCGCCGGTCGACGATCTCCGATACGTGCGCCAGGCCCTCGACGGGTCCGGGCAGCCGCGTGAAGGCGCCGAACGCCACCAGCTTGGTGACCACGCCCGGCACCACGTCGCCCACGTGGTAGTTGGCGATGAGGTCCTGCCACTGCTCCGGCGCGGCGCGCCGGATGGAGAGCGCGATCTTCTTGTTCTCGCGGTCCACGCGCATGACGAAGACGTCGATCTCCTGGCCGACCTTGAAGAGTTCCTCCGGGTCGCTGTTGCGGTCCCAGGAGAGCTCGGAGAGGTGGGCGAGGCCATCGGCCCCGCCGAGGTCGACGAAGACGCCGAAGTTGCGGATCGAGGTGATCTTGCCGTTGCGGATCTCGCCCTCGGTGAGCTCCTCGAGCAGGCGCTCCTTCTGGGCGGCGCGCCACTCCTGCATGGCCGCGCGCTCGGAGAGGATGGCGCGGTTGCGGCGGCGGTTGATCTCGATCACCTTCATGCGGAGGCTGCGGCCCACCATCTCCGACAGCGGGTTCGCGCCCTCGGTGCCGGGCTTGGCGCCCACCACCTGCGACATCGGGATGAAGGCGTTGACGCCCTCGACGTTCGCCAGCAGGCCGCCCTTGTTGAAGCCCGTGATCTCCGCGTCGAAGATCTCACCGCTCTCGAAGCGCTCCTGCAGCACGCGCCAGCCCTGCTCGCCGCGTGCACGGTCGATCGAGAGCAGGACCTGGCCCTCCTCGGTCTCCGGCTGCAGCACGTAGACCAGCAGCTTGTCGCCCACGTGGATGCGCGACAGCGGGTCGGAGCCCATGGAGTGCATCTCGTGCGTGGGCACCACGCCCTCGGACTTGGAGCCGATGTCGACGAGGTCGACGAGCACACCCTCGCGCTCGACGCCCATCACCAGGCCCTCGACGACCTCACCGCGGCGGAGTTGCCGGGGCTCGGGCGCCTCGCCGGAGGCGAGGAGCTCCGCCATGTCGACGATCTCGGGCTCGGCAGCCGCAGGCTCGGCCACGGCCGTGGCC
>VXMU01000023.1 GCA_009840945.1 Chloroflexota bacterium
CAGACCCCCTCACCCTCACCCTCTCCCCCGCAGACGGGGGCGAGGGGATCAGAGGGCGGGTGAGGCTCCGGCCAGGCTCCGCGTGGATTGTGAGCACTCCACAGACCCCCCTCACTCTCTCCCCCGTGGGGGGAGAGGGGATCAGAGCCCGGTCCCTCTCCCGCACTGCGGGAGAGGGACCGGGGTGAGGGTCTGGATCGCTAGCCGCGAGGCAGTCCGAGGCCGCGGGTGGCGATGATGTTGCGCTGGATCTCGGAGGTGCCGCCGCCGATCGTGTTCGGGATCGTCGTCACGTAGCGGTGCGTGAAGTAGGCGTACATCGGCGTCCACTTCGAGTCCTCGGCCCACACGTTGGCGTGCAGGCCCAGCGCCTTCGTCGCTGTCCGCGCCGTGGTCTGCACCAGCTCCGACATGAACAGCTTGGACGTCGACGCCTCGTAGTTCGGGATGAGCCCCGCGTTCTGCATCGAGACGATGCGGAACGAGAAGTTGAACCCGACCTCGGACTCGATATAACGGTCCGTGATCGCCGTGCGGACGCCCGGCCGCATCTGCGTGCGCTCCTGGCCTTCGTCGCTGTTCAGGTACCCGATCAGCTGGTCGAGCTCCTTGCGGGAAGCGATCGCACCGCTGATGTTGGAGCGCTCGAAGTCGAGCAGGGTCATGCCGACGTACCAGCCGCGGTTCTCCTCGCCCACGATGTTCACGGGCACGCGCACGTTCTCGAAGAACGTCTCGTTGAAGCCGTGCTTCCAGGACATGTTGACCAGTGGCCGCACCGAGAGGCCCTCGGTGTGGATGTCGTCGATCAGCAGGAACGAGATGCCGCGGTGCTTCGGCGCGTCCGGGTCGGTGCGGACCAGCGCGAAGATCTTGTCGGCGTTGTGCGCGCCGGAGGTCCAGATCTTCTGTCCGTTGACCACGTACTCGTCGCCGTCACGGACGGCGCGCGTCTGCAGCGAGCCGAGGTCAGAGCCGGCGCCCGGCTCGGAGTAGCCCTGCGCCCACGAGATCTCGCCGGTCAGGATCTCGGAGAGGTACTTCTCCCGCTGCTCGTCGCTGCCGTGCGCGATGATCGTCGGCCCCAGCATCGAGACGCCCGAGCCGCCGACGCCCGAGGGCGCCCCCAAGTCCGCCAGCTCGGCGTTGAAGATGAACTGCTCCATCGAGGAGAGCCCGCCGCCGCCGAACTCCTTCGGCCAGTGCGGCGCGATCCAGCCCTGCTCGGAGAGGGCGTGGGCCCAGTCCACGGCGGCGTCGTGGGCCTCGCCCTCGCCGGCGCGGTCCGTCGCCCAGCCGCCGCTCCAGGACTCGTCGGGCGCTCCCTCGGCCTTGCGGCGGTAGTGCTCCGGCAGGCGCGACTGCACGAAGTCGCGCACCTGCTGCCTGAATGTTGCCTGCTCCGGGCTGTCGCCCCAGTCCATGGTGGACCCCCTATCGATCCCTCGATGTAGTCACGCGGCCCCCGGCGTCCCGCGACTTCCGGTGGCCGGACGCGCAGTGTATCGCGATTACAACTCCAGCGGCTGCCAGGACCACGGCTCCATCATCGCGAAGCGCGGGCCCCCGGCAGTGTGGAGGTACTGGAGCAGCGCGCCGGTGAGCTCCTCGTGCTCAGCGGCGTATGCCACGGCGCGCGCCATCTCCTCCGGCCGGAACACCGGCAGCCGCTCGCGCCGCGCCCGCGCGATCGCGGGGCCGTCGACGGTCATCGGCGTCTCGACGAGCCCGGGCATGATCGCGTTAACGCGGATGCTGTCGGGTGCGAGCTGTTGCGAGAGCCCGCGCGTGAGCGCCAGCACGCCCGCCTTGGCCGAGGAGTAGGCCAGGATGTTCGCCCCACCCACGGCGCCCATCGACGACATGTTCACGATCACGCCGCCGCCCTGTGCACGGAGGTGTGGGACCGCCGCCTTCGAGCAGATGAAGACCCCGTTGAGGTTGATGTCGATCACGCGCCGGAAGCGCTCGACCGGCTCGTCCTCGATGCGGTCGAAGCGCTCGATGATGGCCGCGTTGTTGATGAGCGCGTCGATGCGCCCGAACGCCCCGACGGCGGCGTCCATCAGCGCGGCCGCGTCGTCTACCGACATGGTGTCGGCGCGCACGAACGCCGCGTGCTCCGAGCCCCCCGCAAGGTCGACGGTCTCGCGCCCGCCGTTCTCCTTCACGTCGGCGATGACCACCCGCGCGCCCCGCTCGACGAAGAGCAGCGCCGCCGCGCGCCCGATCCCGCCGCCCCCGCCCGTGACGATCGCAACCTTCCCGTCCCAGAACGTCATGCCGTCCTCCCAGCCACCGGTCTGATCCCCTCGCCCCCGTCTGCGGGGGAGAGGGCTAGGGTGAGGGGGTCTGCCTGCGCCGGGTAGGCGTGGCGCATCGAGGAGGCCGCCGGACCCTCACCCCCCGCCCTCTCCCGCACTGCGGGAGAGGGGGCCAGAGCCCCTGATCCCCTCGCTGACCCAGCCATGCAGCGGGGGAGAGGGCAGGGTGAGGGGGTCTGGCTCGCCGGGTAGGCGTGGCGCATTGAGGAGGCCGCCGGACC
>VXMU01000054.1 GCA_009840945.1 Chloroflexota bacterium
GTTTTTGTTTATACCCGCCCGGGGGGGGGGGCGCCGGGGCGGCCCCCCCGCCCCCCGGGGCGCCGGCCCCCCCCGGCCGGGCGGGGCCGCCGCCCCCCCCCCCCCCCCCCCCCCCCCCCCCCCCCCCCACCGGGGGGTTGGGATGCGGCGCAACAGGGGCGTTCGCCCCGCATCCCCTGCACGGGGCCGGGCCGGGGAGGCGCGGAGTGCACGGGTCCGGCGCGGTGTTCGCTCCGGACACGTGCAGGGTGGTCGCCGCGCGTTAACGGCTCGTTAGACGGCGCACGCGATTCAGCGCTCTTCTGCTCCTCGCCTCCCTCGGCGCCCGGCGCACGCCTCCGGCTTGACACGATCCGCGCAGCAGTTGAGGCTCCGCGCAGGCGCTGTCCCGCGCCCGAGGAGGGGCCACATGACGATCTCGACCGAGCGAACCTCGGCACTCCCCACGACCACACCGGACGGGCGGCCGCTGCCGCTTGCCGGCATCCGCGTCGTCGACTTCACGTGGATCGTCGCGGGGCCGCAGGCGACGCGGATCCTCGCGGACTTCGGCGCCGACGTGATCAAGGTGGAGAACGAGAGCCACCTGGACTCCGTGCGCATGGGCGGCGGCCGCCCGGCGGACGACGCGGCGCGCTTCAATAGCTCCGGCCTCTTCAACAACCTCAACCGCAACAAGCGCAGCCTGACCGTCAACCTCTTCCACCCGCGCGGCCGCGAGCTCCTGGAGGAGCTCATTGCGGGCGCCGACGCGGTCACGGAGAACTTCAGCCCCGGCGCCTTCGAGCGGATGGGCTTCGGGTGGGACCGCCTGCGCGAGCTGAACCCGGACATCATCTACATGTCGCTGTCCGGCTTCGGGCACCTCGGGCGTGACGCGTCGTACGTGACGTGGGGGCCCACGGCGCAGGCGATCTCCGGGCTTACGTACCTCTCCGGGCTGCCGGACCAGCCGCCCGCCGGCTGGGGCTACTCCTACCTGGACCACTCGGCCGGCTACTACGGCGCCATCGCCCTGATGCTCGCGCTCCGCAAGCGCTCCCGCGAGGGCGGCCCGCTGCGCGTGGACCTCTCGCAGGCCGAGACGGGCATGGTCATGGCCGGCGCGCAGATGCTGGACGCGCAGGTCAACAACCGGCCCTCGAAGCGCTCCGGCAACCTGCTCCCGTACCCCGAGATCGCCCCGCACAACACCTACCGCTGCGCTGGCGAGGACCGCTGGATCGCGCTCGCCGTCGAGACCGACGAGCACTGGGCCGCGCTCTGCGACGTCCTGGGCGCCGACGCGCTCGCCTCCGACCCGCGCTTCGGCACCAACGGTGGCCGTGTCGAGGCGCGCGAGGAGCTGGACGCGGCGATCGACGCGCTGACGCGGGGCTGGGACACGCGCGAGCTGATGTACACGCTGCAGGCCCGCGGCGTGCCCGCCGGGGTGGCCCAGACCACCGAGGACAAGATGGAGCTGGACCCGCAGCTGGCGGCGCGTAGCTTCTACCCGCGGGCGGACCATCCCATCCTCGGGGAGCACCGCTTCGAGGCGCTCCCGTTCCAGCTCTCGCGCTTCGGCTGGCACCTGCGCCGCGGCGCGCCGCTGCTGGGCGAGCACAGCGACGACGTGCTCGCCGAGCTCGGCTGCGACGAGGACGAGATCGCGCGGCTGCGCGAGGAGCTGGCGATATGAGCACCGGCGCCGAAGGGCTTCGCATCATCGAGATCGGCGACCTCGGCGAGGTCGCCGGGAAGCTGCTGGCCGACGCCGGCGCCGACGTCATCCGCGTCGAGCCGCCGGACGGCGCGCCCGCGCGCCGTGTCGGGCCGTTCCCGGGCGACCGCCCGGGCACGAACAGCTCGCTGCACTGGGCGCACTTCAACACCAGCAAGCGCGGCATCACGCTCGACATCGAGATGGCCGACGGTCTCGCGCTGTGGTGGCGGCTGGTCGACGGGGCCGACGTGGTCATCGACGCTGCCGGTCACGGCGTCCTCGACGGCGCCGGGGCGGGCTGGGACGAGGCCTCACGCCGCCACGACGGCAAGTCGCTGATCTGGTGCTCGGTCACTCCGTTCGGCCGCGAGGGGCCGTGGGCGGAGTGGGCATCGAACGACCTGGTCCAGATCGCGCTCGGCGGCCCGATGATGAGCACCGGCTACGACGACCACGAGCTGCCGCCGATCCGCGGCGGCTACGACCACTCGCTGTGGATGGGCGGGGAGTACGCCGCGATCGCCATCCTCGGCGCGACCGCGGGCTTCGAGGGCGGCATGGCCGACGGCCCGGAGCTGGTCGACCTCTCGATCCACGAGTGCGTCAGCTGCACCGTGGAGGGCGCGTTCCCGAACTGGGAGTACGACGGCCGGCTCGTGCAGCGCCAGACCGGGCGGCACTCCTCGCCGGACCCGACGCCGGAGTGGCAGTTCCCGAGCGCCGACGACCAGTACGTGAACGTGATCGGCGGCGGGCTGCCGCGCTCCGAGCAGGGCCTCGCCGACGTGCTCGACTGGATGGAGTCGCTCGGCCAGGTGGGCGACCTGCGCGACCCGAAGTACGCTGAGGCGATCCACGCCTCGCCGATGTCGCCGAGCGCGGACCGCCGCTACTTCGCGGAGGCCATCCAGCGCTTCATCGGCACCCTGGACGCCGAGGACAGCTACCGCGGCGGGCAGAACCTCCACCAGCCGTGGGCGGTGGTGCGCGCCCCGGAGGACAACCTGGACGACCCGCACTGGACCGACCGGGGCACGTTCGCGGAGGTCGAGGTGCCCGGCCACCCGGAGCCCGCGCGCGTGCCGACCGCGCCGTACCGCTTCGACGGCGTCACCCGCCAGGTGCGGCGCCGCGCGCCGATGCTCGGCGAGCACAACCACGAGGTGTACGTCGGCGAGCTCGGCCTCGGCGAGGCAGACATCCTGCGCCTGGCGCAGATCGGCGTCGTCTAGCTCCGGCTCCCTCTCCCGCTCTCACTCCCTCTCCCTCTGGCTCCCTCTCCCGCACTGCGGGAGAGGGTGGGGGTGAGGGTCTGACGGGCTCCTCGATGGCTGGTAGTTCCCCGGCAGGCAGGCCCCCCTCACCCAAGCCCTCTGCCCCGCAGACGGGGGCGAGGGGATCGGAGGGCAGGGGCGAGGGGATCAGATCGAGCCCCTAACGCCGCCTAACTCTCCCACCTTGCGACGCGGCAGTGCCGCGCCCACACTGGCCTCATGGCGCGATTGCTGGTGGTCGAGGACGACACCGCGATCCTCGAAGCGGTCGCTTATAACCTCGAACGACAGGGGCACGAGGTCGTGCGCGCCGAGGACGGCGTCTCGGCGCTTGAGCTTTCGCGCTCGATCGAGCCGGACCTGATCGTGCTCGACCTCATGCTGCCCCGCATGTCGGGCCTCGACGTCTGCCGCGTCGTACGCGAGGAGCGGCCCGTACCGATCGTCGTGCTCACGGCCCGCGACACCGAGGCCGATACGGTGGCCGGCCTCGACCTCGGCGCCGACGACTACATCACCAAGCCCTTCTCCATGCGCGAACTGCTCGCACGCGTTGGGGCGGCGCTGCGCCGCGACGAACTGTCGCGGGCGGCCGGCGGCGGGCCCGAGCGAGGCGCCGTCCTCAGCGGCGGCGGGATCGAGCTGCGCTCCGACGCCCGCGAGGTGACCCGCGGCGGCGAGGCGGTGGCGCTCCGCCCCAAGGAGTTCGAGCTGCTCGAGTACCTGATGCGGCACCCGGGGCAGGCGCTGTCCCGCGACACGATCCTCGAGCGCGTCTGGGGCTACGAGTTCGGCGGCGGCACCCGCACCGTCGATGTCCATATCCGCTGGCTGCGCGAGAAGATCGAGGACGACCCATCCAGCCCGAAGCTGCTCCAGACCGTGCGTGGGGTCGGCTACAAGTTCGTCGCGTGAGTACCGCGCGCTGGCTCGCCCTCACCTTCGCCACGGTCGCCGTCGTGGGGACGTTCGCGCTGCCCCAGGGCTGGGCGGCGATCGTCGCCGTCGTCGCCGTGCTCGCACTCCTCGGAGTGACGCTGCGCACGGGCCGCGACCGCCCGCCGTCCCTCGCCGAACGATTCGCTCGCGAGCCCGTCGAGGCTCCCGAGCCCACCCCGCCGGACAGGTGGCGCGACGTCCTCGACCGGCTGCCGCTCGGCCTCGTGCTGCTCGACGAGGAGCTGACGGTGCTCGACGCGAACCCGGCGTTCGCACGGCTCATCGGTCAGACCATCAACGGCATGATCGACATGTCGCTCATCCGGGCGACGCGCGAGTACGACCTCACGGCCGCGGTGCGCGAGCGGCCGGCGGAGCCACTCGACGTGCAGCTCACCGGCGGGAGGCACGTCCGCGTGCAGGTCGCCCCGCTCGACCCGCCGCTGATCGAGGGGCGCGCCTCGCTCCTCGTGTGCGTCGAGGACGTGACCGCGCTCCACGACGCGCAGCGCGCACGCACCGACCTCGTCGCGAACCTCTCGCACGAGCTGCGCACCCCGATCTCCGGCGCGCGCGCCATCGCCGAGACGCTGGAGACAGCGTCCGAGGACCCTGCGGGGCGTGCGCGGTTCCTCGACCTGCTCAATGAGGAGCTGGAGCGCATGAGCGAGCTGGTGCAGCGCATGCTGCGGCTGGCCCAGCTCGAGTCGGAGCTGGAGCCGCTGGAGCTCGAAGCGATCGCGCCCGCCTCGCTGCTCGAGACCGCCGCGGAGCGTTTCGGCCCGGTGGCCGGCCGCCAGGACGTGCGCATCGAGGTCGAGCAGACAGCCGCCGGTCCCGTCAACGCCAACCCGGCGCGCGCGGGCGAGGTCCTGGCGAACCTCCTCGACAACGCGCTGCGGCACAGCCCGCCGGGGTCGCGGATCACGCTCGCCGCCGTGGCCGGTGACGGTGTCGATGGCGACGCGGTGCGGTTCGAGGTGCGTGACGAGGGCCCGGGCATCCTGCTGCAGGAGCGCGACCGGGTCTTCGAGCGCTTCTACACCGGCGATGTCGCGCGCGAGGGCGGCACGCACACGGGCCTCGGTCTCGCCATCTCACGGCGGCTGGTGCAGCAGCAGGGCGGTCGCATCTGGGTCGCCGACCGCTTTCCCGGCGCGACGCTGTGCTTCACGCTCGCGCGCGCCGTCGGCGTCTCACCGGCGGGCGCGCGAGACGAGCCGGGTTAGGCTGTCCTGTCGGACGCGACGGCCACCGGTGCTGGGCGCTCGCGGAAGTTGCCGGTCGTCACCAGTGAGCGGACCTCGGGCAGGAACATCGTCGCGGCAGTGAATCCCGCGATCCAGGCGATGGCCGGGATCAGCAGGAGCACGCGCACGCCGGTCTCGTCGGAGAGCCAGCCGAAGCCAAAGTTCACGAACGCCATGTGGCCCGCCGCGAGCACGACGTACAACGCCATCACGCGCCCGCGGAACTCGTCTGGCGTGATGCGCTGCACGAAGGTCGCCGACATCGCCATGTAGCTCGCCTGCGTTGCACCGGCGAAGACGCCGCCGGTGACTGCGAGGAAGGGCGTGCTGGCGAAGCCAACCACGAACATCGCGAACCCGCTGCCGATGCCGATGACGAAGAACATCCGCCCCATCGCCGCATCGCTCTGCAGCATCGAGACGATCAGCGTACCGATGATCGAGCCGACGCCGATGCCGATGATGATGCCGCTGTACGTCACGTCGGCGCCGCCGACGATCGTCGCGAGCGTCGGCATCATCGAGTCGAACGCCATCGTCGCGCCGCAGTGGAAGCCGACGAGCACGAGCATGATCAGTACGCGCGGGTCGCGCTCGACGTACCGCACGCCCTCGATGATGTCGCGGTAGACGCCCGCGACCGCGAAGGCCGACTCGGCGCCGCGCGGCCGCGGCGGGCTGCGGTACTCGAGGCGCACGAGCTCGATGACGGCCAGCGTCAGGAAGGCGCCCGAGAGCACGAACACCGCGCCCGCGCCAATCGTGGTGAGGAGCGCCCCGCCGATCAACGGACCGGCGATGCGCGAGCCGTGCCGGGTGATCCCGGAGAGCGCCACCGCGTTGAGCAGGTGCTCGCTCGGCACGACGTTGGGGATGATCGCCTGCTCCGCCGGCGTGCCGAACGCGCGCCCGAGGCCGCCGATGACCGCGAACACCAGCACGTGCCAGGCCTCGACCAGCCCCGCGAACGTGATGGCCGCGAGTGCGACCGCGGCGAAGATGCCGACCGCGTCGGCGACGATGGCCATCATGCGGCGGTCGGCGCGGTCGGCCAGCGCGCCCCCGATGGGGCCGAAGATGGTCATCTGGATCATGCCGGCGAACGTGACGGCGCCGACCCACGCGCCCTGCCCCGTCAGCTCGAACACGAGCCACCCGCGGGCGAGCAGCATGGTCCAGAATGACGCCGACGCGAAGAAGGCGTTCCAGAAGACGTGCCGGAAGTCCGAGTACAGCAGCGCCGGATGGCGGTCGGTAATGGCCGTCAGCATTCGGGTAGTGTACCCCGGCCCCTACGTTGACGTGAGAGTTGCCGCGCGGTCGAGGATCGCTCGCGCACGCTCGTCGTAGGCGAGGTCTCGTGCGGCCTCGCGGCCGCGCGTGCTCATCTTGCGCAGCGTGCGCGCGACGATCCGCGCCATCTTCTCGTCGTCGTCGAGGCGCTCGGTGAGCTCCGCGAACTGGGTCTCGAGGAACACGAGGCTGAGCGCGTCCTCGAACGCCTGGACGTCGGGGTCGGTCGTCTCGCGGTCACGCGTGAGTCCTTGCTTGAGCACGATCTGCCGGACGCGGTCGATGGTCGTGTCGTCGTATCCAACGCCGCGCAGCAGGCGCTCGGCCTCGTCGGCGTGGAAGCCGCGCAGGTGTGAGCGCCAGCGCAGGTAGCCGCTGCGCCCCGCGGGGAACGAGTCGCGAGGGACCGTCCAGCGCCGGACGTGGTGCGCGCGCGCCGCCAGCAGCAGCGCCTCGCTCGCGTCGGGGTCGATGCGGCGCACCCAGGCGTCGACCATCCGTGCGTGGGTGAGTTCCTTGGGTCCTTCGACGCCGCCCACCTCGATGCGGTTCGGGTCGTCCCCATTGGCGGCGTCGATGGCCGCGACCGCCAGCTCGAAGCGCTCGCTCGGGGGCGTGTGGGGCTCGGCGGGGGTCTGTTCGGTCATGGCGAGTCCATTATGTGCCACCTCTGGCTCCGAGGCGTCGCGGGAACGTTTGACACGATGGGCCTCGATGGTAGGATCCCGTATTGTCGATAAACTTGATAAAGTAACTCGACAATACGCCGGATAGGGCCCGGCAACACGATGGCAGGGCGAGCGGCCGATGCATGCGGCTCGCCGGGGATGGAGCGCCCTATGACGACCGCCACACGTATCGACCGCCCCGGTCGCGTTATCGCGATCCTCGAGGAGGAGTTCGAGGACTTCCGCACGGAGGCCACCGAGTTCCTCGCGGACAATCGCGAGGCCGACGACTTCACCAAGTTCCGCCTGCGCCAGGGCGTCTACGGCCAGCGCCAGCCGGACCGGCAGATGATGCGCGTCAAGCTGCCCTTCGGCGGCACCACCTCCGAGCAGCTCGAAGCCTTCGCCGTCATCGCCGAGGACTTCGCGCCGCTGGGCAAGGGCCACCTCACGACGCGCGAGGCCGTGCAGCTGCACCACCTCCCGCTCGCCGACACGCACGACATCATGCAGATCCTCGGCGCGTCCGGGCTCAGCACCCGCGAGGCGTGCGGCAACACCGTGCGTAACGTCACCGGCGACGCCTGGGCGGGCATCCGCGACGACGAGCCGTTCGACGTAACGCCCTACGCGGGCGCCTTCGTGCGCTACTTCGTGCGCAGCGACCTGACGCAGCTCTTGCCCCGCAAGTTCAAGGTCGCCTTCTCCGGCAGCGACGAGGACGCCGCGCTCACGCAGATCCACGACATCGGCTTCATCCCGGAGATCCGCGATGTCGACGGCGTGCCCACGAAGGGCTTCAAGATGGTCACCGGCGGTGGCCTCTCCATCATGGCCCGCCACGCCGTGGTGCTCCGCGAGTGGGTCTCCGTCGACGACTACCTCCTGGTCTCCGAGGCCGTGCTGCGCATCTTCGACGCCGCTGACGAGCTGCGGAAGAACATCGCGAAGGCGCGCCTCAAGTTCCTGGTCCACCGCGTGGGCGAGGAGGAGTTCCGCCGCATGGTGGACGAGGAGCTGGCGAAGGATTGGGCGCAGGGCCGTGACGCCTCGCCCGACCCGCTGCTCTTCCTCGACGACGAGGAGGCAGACGCACCGCCCGCGCCGGCCAACCCCGAGCAGCCCACCGACGCCGACCGCGGCGCCTTCGAGGAGTGGGCCCGCACGGCGGTGCGCGCGCAGAAGCAGGCCGGCTACTCGGCCATCGAGGTGAAGGTGCCGCAGGGCGACCTGGATCCCCGGCAGTTCCGCGGCCTCGCCGCGCTGCTCCGCGAGTACGGCTCCGGCCGCGCCCGCACCACCCCGTGGCAGAACATCGTCCTCCGCTGGATCCCCGACGGCAGCGTTTACTCGGTCTGGAAGGGCCTCGTGGACCTCGAACTGGCCGGCTCCGGCATCCTCGAGATCGAGGACGTGGTGAGCTGCCCCGGCACCGATAGCTGCAAGCTCGGCATCACCAGCTCGATGGGGCTCAACCGCGCGATCGCGGACCGCGTGCGTGACATGGCGGTGACCGACCCGCTGACGCGTCGCATCCTCATCAACGCCAGCGGCTGCCCCAACTCGTGCGGCCAGCACCACATCGCGAACATCGGGTTCCACGGCGCGGCCATCAAGTCCGGCGAGCGCCAGGTGCCCGCCTACCACGTCTTCGTCGGCGGCAACCGCCGCCCCGGCGCGGACCTCGAGCTCGGCACACTGCTCAAGGTGCGGCTGCCGGCCAAGCGGGTCCCCGACGCCGTCGAGCGCCTCGTGCGCCTCTACGAGGACGAGCGCGCGGACGGCGAGGAGTTCAACGCCTTCTTCGAGCGCGCCGGCAAGGTGCACTTCGAGGACGCCCTGCGGGACCTCACGCTCCCGCCGGAGTTCTCGCTCGACACCATGAACGAGTTCATCGACTGGGAGCGCGACCGCATCTACGTCCTCGAACGTGGCGAGGGCGAGTGCGCGGTCTAGCACGGCAACGCGGCACCATCGGAAGGGCGGCGGCGTGACGATTTCAACGGGCGAGCACCAGGTGGTGCGGGGGAGCCGCGGCGAGACGCCGACCGGCCGCCTCGCCGTACCGATCGACTACGGCGAGGCGGAAGTCATCCGCGTCGCGAACGAGGAACTCGACCGCGCCGGCCCCGGCGACATCCTCAGCTGGGCCGTGGAGCGCTACGGCGAGGGCCTGACGCTCGCCTGCTCGTTCGGGGGCACGTCCGGGATGGTGCTGGTCGACATGATCCAGCGCCTCCAGCCCTCGACCGAGGTGTTCTACATCGACACCGACTACCTGTTCCCGGAGACGCACGACACCATCCGTGCGGCGCGGCTGCACTGGCCCGGGGCGAACATCATCGGCTACGGCCCGGAGCTCACCACCGAGGAGCAGGCCGAGCTGCACGGCGAGGCGCTGTGGGACCGCGACCCGGACCTGTGCTGCGACATCCGCAAGGTCGAGCCGAACCGCGAGGCGCTGCGAGGCAAGCGCGCCTGGGTCTCCGGCCTGCGTCGCGACCAGACGGGGCGCGAGGAGACGCCGGCCGTGCAGTGGGACGAGAAGTTCGGGCTGGTCAAGGTCAACCCGCTCATCAACTGGAGCGAGAAGCTGCTCTGGTCGTACATCTTCGAGCGCGGCCTGCCGTACAACCTGCTCCTCGACCGCGGCTTCCCGAGCATCGGCTGCACGAACTGCACCCGCGCGGTGCAGCCGGGCGAGGACCCCCGCGCCGGCCGCTGGTCGGGCTTCGACAAGCTGGAATGCGGCCTGCACACCACGTCCTGAACCTCGGTTCGCGCTCATGACAACAGCCCGCCGACGCGGGCTGTTGTTCGTTTTACTGGCGGTGATTACGTGCGTGTATCACGTAAGTAAAATACGAACTGTACCTGCATCAGTATGAGAGAAGATGCGACGCATCTTTGTTGACAGCATCGTGCCCTCGACTGCATCCTGATGCTTGAATCGTCAGGAAGCGGAGAGCACCCGCGTGACCACCGACGCCTTCGACGCCCGCGACATCTTCGCCACCAAGGCCGACCTGTTCGCGACGCGCTCCGAACTCGGCGAGGAGATCGGAGGAGTCAAGGCCGACCTCCTCGCGACGCGGGCGGAGCTCAAGGCAGACCTCCTTGCAACGCGAGCGGAACTCAAAGAAGAGATCAGCATAGTAAAGGCCGACCTGCTCTCCACGCGCGCCGAGCTCAAGGAGGAGATGAGCGCACTGCGGGTCGAACTCAAGGCGGAGATCGGCTCGTTGCGAACCGATATGCATGCCGAGATCGGTGAGCTCAGGGCTGAGATGCACCAGGTGGAGGCGCGGATGCACCAGATGGAGGCGCGCCTGATTCGCTGGATGGCCGGCGTCCTCGTCGGTGGGATGGTTGCCGCCGCCACAATCTCACGCCTGATCGCCTGACCCCCGCACCCCTCAGCCCGCTAAGCTGGGCGCGTGACGAAGCTCCTGCCCGGCACCGCCTCCTGGACCGACAAGCCGCTGATCGAGGGTGGGCGCTTCTACCCGGCTGAGGCGAAGTCCGCCGAGGCGCGCCTGCGCTACTACGCCACGCAGTTCCCGCTCGTCGAGGTCGACGCGCCGTACTACGGCCTTCCCACGCTCGCGCAGGCCGAGCGCTGGGTGGAGCGCACCCCGCCGGCGTTCACCTTCGACGTGAAGGCGTACTCGCTGTTCACTGAGCACCCGACGCCCGTCGCGCGGCTCCCGAAGGCGATCCAGGCCGAGCTTCCGCCGGACCTGAGCAACAAGCGCCAGTTCTACCGCCGCGACGCCCCGGGCGACCTTGTCGACCTGTGCTGGTCGACCTACCTCGACGCGCTGCTGCCGCTGCACGACGCCGGGAAGCTGGGCGTGATCGTGCTGCAGTTCCCGCGCTGGGTGACGCCCAACCGCCGCAGTCATGCGTACCTCGAGGAGGTACGCGAGCGGCTCGGCCACTATCGTGGCGCCGTCGAGTTCCGCAACCACCGCTGGCTGGACGCCGAGCACCGCGATTCAACCCTTGACCTGCTCCGCGCGCTGGAGCTGACCTTCATCTGTGTCGACGAGCCGCAGGGGTTCGATAGCTCCGTCCCGCCGATCGCCGCCGCGACGACGGACCTCGCGTTCGTGCGCTTCCACGGCCGCAACGCCGCCATGTGGGAAGAGCGCACGCGCACATCCTCGGAGCGCTTCGACTACTGGTACGAGGCGGCCGAGCTGGACGAGTGGACGCCGCGCATCCGCTCGCTCGCCGAGGAGGCGTCCGAGGTGCACCTAGTGGTCAACACGAACAACTTCGACCAGGGCCCGGTCAACGCGCGGCTGCTCGCCGAGCGCCTCTCCGAGGTCGGCCTCGACACGGAGCCCGGGTTCGACCCTGCTCCCGCCGAGCCACCCGCACCAACCGGGCAGGGCCGTCTCCTGTAAGATCGCCGGGCGAACCCGCTCCCACCGGGACGCCGACGATGAGTGAACCTCGCTTCCGGCTGCACACAAGACGCCAGGCATTGCGCCTCGGCGCGCTGAGCGGCGCAGCGCTCCTCGCCGCGTGCACGCGCTCAGCCTCCGCCCCGGACGACCCCGAACCCGCCGGTCCGGCGGCGACCGCCTCGCCTGCCTCGCCCCCGATCGTCGCGACGCCGACCGCCACCCCCACACCGACCGCGACCCCGGAGCCGACGCTCGTCCCCACCGCGACGCCCTCGCCACCGCCGCCCCGCGGCACCGAGGAGGTCGCGCTGATGGAGGGGACCGAGTGGGAGACGCCGCTCGTCATCACCCACAGCGGCGTCGAGGGGCCCACGCTGTTCGTCCTCGGCGGTGTGCACGGCAACGAGCCGGGGGCGTGGCTTGCGGCCGACGAGATCGTCGAGTGGCAGCCGGAGCGCGGGAGCCTGCTCGTCGCGCCTCGCGCGAACGTGCTCGCGATCGAGCTGTTCCAGCGCACCACCGACGAGCTGGGCGACCTCAACCGCCTCTACCCCGGCGCGCCCGACGCCGAGCTGCCGATGGCGCGCATGGCCGCGCAGATCGTCGACGTGGCGGCGCGGTACGAGGCGGACGTGTTGCTGGACCTGCACGAGTCGTGGGGGTTCTACGCCGAGCGAGGCGAGAACCAGGGCACCGCGTTCCTCGGCCAGACCATCACGACCGGCCCGGCGCTGGACCGCACGCCCCTCGCGCGCATCATCGCGGACCTCGTGAACGGGCAGATCGAGGTGGAACGGGACCTGCTGATCGCCCGCGACTGGACGCAGTGGCCCGCGCTCCCCACCGACGCGGAGCTTGCCGGCGGCATGCCCGAGTCGGCGATGCCCGCCGCGTTCGCGCGGACCCGCTGGCGGCCGGGGCGAGGCCGCAGCTCGCTCTCCCTCGGGAGCTTCGTGCCGAGTGTGCTGCCCGTGCTGGTTGAGATGGGACAACGCGAGCAGCCGGTCGAGCGGCGCATCGAGTTGCATCAACTGGTGGTGCTCAGCGCGATGGAGCTGTTGCGCATGGCATAGTGCTGGCGCTCGTCTGGTCAGCGTCGCCGGTGCAAGGCCGACGCTGAGTGAGGTGCCTGGTCTTGCTCAGGCGGATGCAAGGCCAGCGGTCGCGCGTGGCTCCGGGACAGGGTCGCCGTGCTCCCGCAGCATCTCGACGTGGTGACTCACGGCCTCGCGGATCAGGGCTTCGGTCTCCTCGCGGGTGTCGCCGGCGGCGATGCACCCGGGCAGGTCGGGGACGTACGCACCGAAACCGTTCCCTGGCTCCTCGATGACGACCACGTAGTCCATCACGGGGCTCCTCACAGGATCGGGAGCGAGCGGAGCAGCGCTTCGACGCGCTCGCGGAGCTCCGCGACGCCCTCCTCGCCGATCACCGCCCACGGTGCGAAGAACCACTCGTCCGTCTGCCGCTCGACCCCGTCACGCAGCGCCTGGCCAGCGGCGGTCGTGCGGTACTCGGCTCCCTCCGCGACGAGCCACCCGCGCGCTTCGAGGTCCGCGAGCGCCTGCTCGTAGAACGACGCGTCGTACCCGCGGAACGCGGCGGCCAGCGCGATGCCCTCGGCGGTGCTCGCCGCGCCGGACCAGACGTGGCTGAACGCGTTCCACAGTGCGCCCTCGGCTGCGGGGTCGGCGTGGGCGCTCCACGCGGCGAGGTGCACGTCGTCGCGGTAGGCGAGCAGGTCCAGGGCGGCCTCGCGGATGCGGCCGGGCAGCGGCGCCCCCTCGCTGGCGGAGCGGAACCGGCGCTCCGCCGCCCACCGGGCGGGCGGCTCGGGCGCGGCGAGGTTGGCGGCGTGGATCATGGCGAGGAGCTCGTGGATGCGCGCGAGATCGGCATCGGGCACGGCGACGAGGTCGCCGAGCAGCGCGTCGCCGGCCGCGTCGATGGCCCGCACGGCCTCGCGCGCGTGCGGCAGCACGACGTAACGAGCAGTCATCGGGTCGTCGCCGTCCTCGACGGCTTCGAGCCATCCGGCGGCGGCGAGGCGGGCGAACTCCCCGGCGAAGTCCTCGGGCCGTGCGTACGGGTCGCGGCGGAGCGCCTCCGCGACCGAGAGCGTCTCGAGGCCCAGCTCGGCGTAGTTGTGCAGTGCGAGCGGGATGCCCTGCTCCGCCGCGAGCGCGTTCATCGCCGGTCGCGCGAGGCCCCAGAACTCGAACACGGTCGTCTCGATCGGCGGCCACGCCGCAGCGAACGGGTGGGGGTCGGGAACGGGCGGCGCGGCCACGGGAGCGTTCCTACGTCACGACGCGGCGGACGATCTCGTACGTCAGCTCCGTGCCCATCTCGAAGTTGTCGACGGTGAGGAACTCGTTGTGGGCGTGGAGGCCCGAGAGCTCCTCGGGGCTGAGCAGGCACGGGATGAATCCGTACGCGGGGATGCCGAACTCGCGCAGGAAGCGGTTGTCGGTGGCGAACGTGGCGAGGCCGGGCACCACGATCGCGTCCTCGACGGCCGAGGTCATCGTGTCGCGGATGGCGACGAACAGCTCGCTCTCCCAGTCCGACGGGTTCGTGCCGTAGACGTCGCGGGCCTCGGGCTCGACCTCGACGAGCGGGTCGTCGATCTGCCGGCGCACCGACTCCATCCAGCCCTCGATGTCCTCGCCGGGGAGGAGGCGGCAGTCGAGGACGGCCTCGGCACGGGGTGGGATCACGTTGGCCTTGATGCCCGCCTCCACCATCGTGACGTTGAGGGTGTGCACGAACATCGCGTGCGAGCGCGGGTCGGACTGCAGTGCGGCCGCGAGGGCGCTCCGGTCGGCTGGGTCCGGCACGATCCCCGCGTCGGCGAGCCGCTCGACGAGCGCCGTTGTGCCGGGCGTGAAGGTGAGGCCGCGGTCCCACTCGGCGAGGCGCAGCAGCGCGCTCAACAGGCGCACGGCCGGGTTCTCGGTGGTGGGCACGCTGCCGTGGCCGCCGGGGCCGGTGGCGCGCAGCCGCAGCCAGGCGACGCCCTTCTCGTCGATGGTCGGCATGAAGATCCGGCCCTCGCCGCCGGCGAACTCGGTGATGCCGCCGACGCCCTCGTTGAGCGCGAAGTCGATGCCGTCGAGGAGCTCCGGGCGGTGGCGGATCACCCAGCGGATGCCGCGGATGCTGCCGGCCTCCTCGTCGGGCACGGCGAGGAAGATCACGTCGCGTCCCAGCGGGACGCCGAGGCGGTGCAGCAGCAACACCGTCATGAGCTGCATTACGCCGCAGCCCTTCATGTCGAGCGCGCCGCGACCGTAGATCCGGCCGTCACGGACCAGGCCCTCGAAGGGCGGCACGTCCCACGACTCCTCCTCGACGGGCACGACGTCGAGGTGGTTGCCGAGCAGCAGCGCGCCGCCGCGGCTGCCGTCGCCGCGCAGGCGCGTCATCACCAGCTCGCGGTTCGGGTGCGTCTCGATGTAGTCGCACTCCAGGCCCTCGGCCTCGAATATCTCGCCGAGGAAGTGCGCTGCGGGGGCCTCGTTGCCCGGCGGGTTCGAGGTGTCGATGCGGATGTAGCGCTGGAGGATGTCGAGCGCCTCGCGGTGCACCGCCGGCCAGTCGATCGCGTCCGGAGCCCGTCCCGCCATCGCGTCCCGCCCGCCCGTCCTGCCGAGGCGCCCGTCGAGGCGGCGCTAGAAGATGACGTTCATCAGCCGGCCGCGGTAGCGGACCGTCAGCTCGTGGGTGTCGCCGAGCACCGCGAAGGCGTCCAGCATGCGCAGCCGCCCGCCGTCCTCGTCGAGATCGCGGTCGAGGCGCACCGTGGCCAGCAGGTGCTCCAACGCGTCCTCCCACTCGCCCGCGACCGCGAGGACCGCGCCGAGGTGGTAGCGCGCCTCGGCGTCGCTCTCGCCGGCGGCCGCGCGCGCTTCGAGCGCGGCGCGGTCCTTGCCGGCCGCCAGCTCGTTCAGGCCGATGCGGCCCACGGCGCGGCGGGCGCGCGGGTCGTGCTCGTACCGCTCGGCCAGCTCGCGGGCGCGCTCGACGGCGGCGGCGTCGCCGCTCGCGGAGAGGATGTCGGCGAGCTCGATCGACGCGTCCATGTGGTTCGGGTCGTCAGCCAGCACGGCCTCGAGCTGCTCGCGCGCCGCCGGGTCGTCGCCGAGCGCGCGGAGGCGCTGGGCTGCGGTCATAGCGTGGTCGGTCTGCGAGGGCACGAGGATGTCGAAGAAGGCGCGCACCTGGTCCTCGGGCTGGGCGCCGGCGAACTCGCTGGTCATGCCCCCGCCCTCGAAGGCCTTGACCGCGGGGATGCTCTGCACGCCGAACTGCTGGGTCACCATCGGGTTCTGGTCGATGTTGACCTGCACGAGCTGCACGCGCCCGGCGTACTCGTTCGCGAGCTTCTCGAGGATCGGGCTAAGGATGTGGCACGGCTCGCACCACGGCGCCCAGAAGTCGACGATGACCGGCATCTCGTGCGAGCGCCGCAGCACGACGTCGGTGAACGTCGCGTCGGTGGCTTCGAGCACGGCTCCGGTGGTCATCGCTTCCCCCTCGTGCGTCCTCAGGGTACCGCGCCGCGGGCGGCCGTTCAGTCCCCCGGCGTCACTCCGCCTGCAACTCCGCGAGGTAGTCCGAGGCGAAGCGCTGCGCCAGGTCCGGCGCATCCTCGATCTGCCGGGGGTGCAGCCCGATGATCGCGTGGTTCACGCCGGAGTCGCGCGCGGTGTGCAGCCGCTCGGCGGCCTGCTCCAGCCGGCCCTCGGCGAGGATGCCGACGTTGTTCATCCCGATCCGCAGCGCGGCGGGGTCGCGGCCGGCGCGTTCCGCCGCCTCGCGGGCGGGCGCCATCGCCTCCTCGGCGCGGCTGATGTAGCCCGCGTGCGCCAGCCACCCGTCGCCGAGCTCGCCGATGCGGCGCATCTGCTGCTCGCTGTCACCGCCGATCCAGATCGGCACGTGGCGCGGCGGGAGCGGTCGTGCCGTCCAGCCGTCGACCGTGTGGAACTCGGTCTCGAGGCCGTCCACCCACTCCTCGTCCAGGAGCGCGCGGATGACGCGCACGTTCGCCTCGAAGCGGTCGCCGCGGCGGTTGGTGGGCTGGCCGAGCACCTCCATCTCCTCGCGCGCCCAGCCCATGCCGGCGCCGAGCACGAAGCGCCCACCGGCGAGGTGGTCGATGCTCGCGATGAGCTTGGCGGTGTAGGCCGCCGAGCGGTAGTTGAGGACCAGCACCGAGGTGCCGAGCCCGATGGTGCTCGTCACGCCCGCGACGAACGTCAGCTCCGCGAGCGGCTCGATGATCGAGTGGTCGACGTAGGTGCGGGGAGGCACCTCGCCGTCAGGCGCGTACGGGTACGGTGAGCGCCATTCGCGCGGGAACATCACGTGGTCGTTGACCCACAGGGCGTCGAACCCGGCCTCCTCGGCGGCGAGCGCGTGCCGTATCACGAGGTCGCGCGAGGCCCGTTCCCCGAGCTGCGGGAGCTGGACTCCTACCTGCATCACGCCTCCGTTCGCGTCGCGAGGAACGTATGGAGCGCGCGCGTCCGGCGTCAAGGCGCACGCGCCCGTCGAGGGCGGTCGAAGGCATCGGATAATGGGAACGAACCATGGAGGTCCGTATGGGGGCCAGGTCACACGTTACGAGGTGGGGCTCCAGCCTCGCGGTCCGCATCCCGAAGCCGATCGCGGAGCAGTGGGGTGTGCACGAGGGCTCCGCGATCGAGATCGTCGCCAGCGGCGACGAGGTCGTGCTGCGCAAGCGCAGATACGACCTGGCCGACCTGGTGGCCCAGATGCGTCCCGATCACCAGCATCCGGAGCAGGACTGGGGCGCACCGCAGGGTGAAGAGGTGCCTTAGACACACGTTCATAGGGATTCGTACACCCGCCGGTCACGACGCATTGCGGGAATGGCCCTGTGGAGCTCGCGAGCCGCTCTCGATGCAAGGCCCGCCCCGCGCCGCTACCATGCGAGCCGGGGGACGGGGGCTGCCATGCATGAGGCGCTGACGGTCGAACGGGACGGCGGGATCGCGACCTTCACCATCACGCGCCCGCGCGTCAACGCGCTCAGCCTCGACCTCCTCGAGTCCTTCGCAGAGGAGCTGCACCGCGCCGCCGATGACCCCGAGATCGTGGTGGCGGTGTGGCGCAGCGGCCTGCCCAACATCTTCAGCGGCGGCTACGACCTCGCGGACTCGGGGCCGAGCCCGGCGCATCACATGCCCGGCGAGCGCACGGTGCGCGTCCGCAACGCCCAGACCGCGCTGCTCGACATCCCGATCCCGATCGTGGTCGCCGTGAACGGCCCGGCCGTCGGTCTCGGCCTGCTCATGCCCGCGCTGTGCGACATCGTGGTGGCGGGGCGCAGCGCGCGCTTCGGGCTGCCCGAGGTGCAGATCGGCGCCATTGGCGGCGCGGGTCACGCGCGCCGCATCCTGCCCGAGCCCGTGCTCCGCTACATGATGCTCACCGGCCGCCGCGTCACGCCCGAGTACCTCCAGCAGTGCGGCGCCATCTCACTCGTCGTCGAGGACGACCAGCTTGAGGCGGAGACGATGGCGATCGCGCGCGAGATCGCCTCGTACGACCCGGTGGTGGTGCGCAACAACAAGATCTCGCTGGAGATGCTGCGCGGCGTCGATGACGTCGCCACCGTCTACGCGATCGAGCACAAGTGGGGCGCGGCGATCCGCGCCTCCCGCGAGTAGCGAGGAGCCCCGATGCCGAAGGCCCTCGCGGGCTACCGCATCTGCGACTTCACCGGCCAGCTCGCCGGCGCCGGCGCGACGCGCCACCTGGCGGCGTTCGGCGCGGAGGTCATCCGCATCGAGGACCCCGTGAACCAGGGGCGCTGGGACATCCTGCGCGGCCAGCCGCCGTACAAGGACGAGCGGCGCGGCATCAACCTCGGCGGCTCCTTCAACAACCACAACGTCGGCAAGCGAGGGATCACGCTCAACCTCCGCACCGAGCGCGGCAAGGAGCTGCTGACCGATCTGGTGCGGGTCTCCGACGTGGTCTCGGAGAACTTCTCGGCCGGCGTGATGGACCGCCTCGGCTTCGGCTACGACCAGTTGCGGGCGATCAAACAGGACGTCGTCTACGTCTCGAGCAGCGGCTTCGGGAAGCAGGGGCCGTACGGCACGTACAAGACGTGGGGCCCCATCGTGCAGGCGGTGTCGGGGCTGACGTGGACCTCGAAGCTGCGCGACCTGGAGCCGGCCGGGTGGGGCTACTCCTACATGGACCACACCGGCGGCTACTACATGTGCATCGCCATCCTCGCCGCGCTGCACCACCGCAACATGACCGGCGAGGGCCAGTGGGTCGACATGTCCTGCACCGACGCGGGCGCGACGCTGACCGGCCCGGCGGTCCTCGACTACACCGTCAACGGCCGCCCGACGCGACGCGACGGACTACCCGACTCGAACCACAACCGCTGGCCGCCGATGGCGCCCCACGCCGTCTACCCCGCCGAGGGCGAGGACAACTGGATCGCCATCGCCTGCCGCGACGAGCCCGACTGGCACGCGCTCGCCGCCGAGGTCGGCGAGCCGTGGACCGGCGACCAGCGCTTCGCCACCCTCGACGGCCGCATCGAGCACGAGGCCGCGCTCGACGAGGCCCTCTGCGGCTGGACGACGTCGCGCGACAAGTTCGCGACGGCCGAGCGGCTGCGCGCCGCGGGTGTGCCCGCCTCGGCGGTGCAGCGCCCGGGCGAGCGCATCGACCACGACGAGAACACGAGCGCGTGGGGCCTGTGGCCCACGGTGCGGCAGACCGACATGGGCGACGTGCGTGTCGACGGCGTCCCCGCCCACCTGAGCGAGACCGAGTGGGAGCTGGAGCACGGCGCGCCGAACCTCGGCGAGCACAACGAGGAGGTCTACGGCGGACTGCTCGGCCTCGACGCAGACGAGATCGCGAGCCTGCGCGAGGAGGGCGTGATTTGACCGGCACGGCCGCCCCCCATGGACCCATGCACGGCCTGCGCGTCGTCGAGCTGTGCGAGGAGGTCGGCGAGTTCGCCGGCAAGCTCCTCGCCGACATGGGCGCGGACGTGGTCAAGGTCGAGCCACCGGGCGGCTCACGGACGCGCTCGTACGCCCCCTTCGTGGACGACGAGCCCGATCCCGACCGGAGCCTCTTCTTCTGGCACTACAACACCAGCAAGCGCTCGGTCGCGCTCGACCTCGACGGCGAGGAGGGGCGCGAGGCGTTCCGCAGGCTGGTCGCCGACGCCGATGTGCTGGTGGAGGACCGCGCGCCGGGCTGGATGGCGGAGCGAGGGCTCGACTACGAGGACCTGCGAGGCGACAACCCGGGCCTCATCCACTGCGCGATCACGCCGTTCGGGCGCTCCGGCCCGCGCGCGCACGACCCCGCAACGGACCTCACGATCCTCGCGGGCGGCGGCCCGGTGTGGTCGTGCGGGTACGACGACCACTCGATCCCGCCGGTGCGCGGGGGCGGCAACCAGGGCTACCAGACGGGCTGCCACTGGGCGCTGATCACCATCCTCACCGCACTCCTCTACCGCGACGGCGGTGGCGGCGGCCAGTTCATCGACGTGAGCCTGCACGCCGCCTCGAACGTGACAACCGAGGCGGGGAGCTACCAGTGGCTGGTCGCGGAGGAGACGGTGCAGCGCCAGACCGGGCGTCACGCCGGCGTGAACCCCTCGGGGCCGACGCAGGTGCAGGCGAAGGACGGGGTGTGGATGAACACCGGGCTCTTCCCGCGCCGCCCGCACGAGTTCCGCATCCTCATCGAGTGGATGCAGGAGCTGGGCCACTACGACGACTACGAGCAGTCCCCGCTCCTCGAGGTCGCCGCCGGCATGGACCGCATGCTGGACATGGGCCGCGCTGCCGAGGACGACGAGGAGGCCGCGCTGCTCAGCGCCGGGCGCGAGGCGATGATCTTCCTCGTGCAGCGCATGGACGCCTACGACTACTTCTACGGCGCGCAGGAGCGCGGCTTCCAGGTGGGCATCATCTATGCGCCGGAGGACGTGATCGAAGACCCGCACTTCATCGCGCGGGGCTTCCGGACGGAGGTCGAACACCCGGAGCTCGGCCGCTCGTTCGTCTACCCCGGGGCGCCGTACGCATTCCAGGGCTCGCCGTGGGCGATCATGCGGCGGCCGCCACTCACGGGCGAGCACACCGCGGAGGTGCTCGCCGAACTCGACAGCGCCTGAGGACGGAACCATGACCGCATCACCATCCACACCATCCGCCAACGGACAGGCGAAGCCGCTGGAGGGCATCCGGGTGCTGGACCTCGCGACCGGCTACTGCGAGATCACCGGCCGGCTGCTCGCCGACATGGGCGCGGAGGTGATCAAGATCGAGCCGCCCGGCGGCCACTCCTCGCGCCGCATGCCGCCGTTCGTCGACGGCCACGAGGGCGAGCTCGACGGCTCGCTGCACTGGGCGGCGTACGGCATCGGCAAGCGCAGCGTCGTGCTCGACCTCGACGACGAGGCCGACCGCGAGCGGCTGCGCCAGCTCGCGCGCGGCGCCGACGCGCTTGTCGAGTCGTTGGAGCCGGGCGCGCTCGCGTCGATGGGCCTCGGCTACGAGGACCTGAGCGCGCTGAACCCGGCGCTCGTCTACGCCTCGATCACCCCGTTCGGGCAGACCGGGCCGCACGCGCACCGGCCCGCGACGGACCTGACGCTCCAGGCGGCAGGCGGGCTGGTCTCGCTACAGGGCGACGACGACCGCCCGCCGATCCCGGTCGGCTTCCCGCAGGCGGGGCTGCACGCGGGCACGCAGGCTGCCGCCGACATCGTCGTCGCGCTGAACGAGCGCGACCACTCCGGGCTCGGCCAGCACCTCGACACCTCCATGCAGGCGTGCGTCGTCTGGACGCTCATGGACACCACGGGCTACCCGCCGAACGAGGGTCAGGACAAGCCGGGCTACGGCTACGACCGCGCCGATCCCATTCCGCCACGGATGCTCGGGCTCGACATCCCGGCGCTGCTCGAGGTGGCTGATGGCTACACGACGAACACGATGGCCGTCGCCCCACCACCCGCGCTGAACACCGTGAACTACGCGGTCGAGTGGATGCTGCGGGAGGGCTTCGAGTTCCCCGATCACCTCAAGGGCATCGACTGGGATCACTGGCACGAGGACTGGGAGATCCCGGGCGTCGAGCCCGAGAGCGCGCCGCTCATGAACGAGGCGTTCCAGCACGTGATCGCGTTCCTGCAGAGCAAGACCAAGGCCGAGTTGCACCCGTGGTCCATCGAGACACGGGTACTCGTAGCGAAGATTTCCAACGCGAAGGACCTCATCGAGGACCCGCAGCTCGAGGCGCGCGACTACTGGCGCCAGGTGGGTGGGCACACGGTACCCGGCCCCTTCGCGCGCTTCGCTCGTACGCCCATCGGCTCGGTGGAGCCTCCGCCCGCGCTCGACGAGGGCGCGGCGTTGCTCGACGCGCTGCGTGCCCCCGCCGCGAACGGCGCTGCCTCCCCGAACGGCTCGAACGGCCGCCGCTCCCGGGTCTTCGAGGGGCTCAAGGTGGTCGACTTCGCGTGGTACGGGGTCGGGCCGCTGATCGCAAAGGCCCTCGCGGACCACGGGGCGACCGTGGTGCACGTCGAGTCCGAGCAGCGCGTCGACGGCCTGCGCATGGCTCCGCCGTTCAAGAACGGCGAGCGCGACATCAACAAGGCGCAGTTCTTCGCCAACTTCAACTCCTCGAAGCTGGGCGTCGCGATCAACCTTGCGACCGAGGACGGGCGGGAGATCGCGCGCGAGCTCACGCAGTGGGCGGACGTGATGGTGGAGAGCTTCGTGCCGGGCACGATGGAGCGTCACGGCCTCGACTGGGACACCCTCAGCCCCGACCATCCCGACCTCGTGATGGTGCGGACCTGCCTGCGAGGGCAGACGGGGCCGGAGCGCCGCTACACCGGATTCGGTACGCAGGGGTCGGCGCTCGCCGGGATCCACGCTGTCACGGGGTGGCCGGACCGGCCGCCCATTGGCCCCTACGGGGCCTACACCGACTTCATCAACCCGCGCTTCGGGCTCCTCGCTGTCGCTTCCGCGCTCTACGAGCGTCGACGCAGCGGCACGGGACAGCTCATCGATCTCTCGCAGGGCGAGGCGGCGATCCACTTCCAGGCGCCGCTCGTGCTCGACTACGCGGCGAACGGGCGCGTCGCCGGACCGGCGGGTCACGACTCGAGGACCGACGCGCCCAATGGCGTGTACGCCTGTAGCGGGAGGGAGCGCTACGTCGCCATCTCGTGCGCCACAACGGAGCAGTGGCACGCGCTGCGCCGAGCCGCTGCCCTCGAGGGGTTTGACGGCCCCGAGTACGAGACGTACGAGGGTCGCCATGCCGCTCGCGTCAGCATCGATGCGCAACTCGCCGCGTGGTGTGCGGAGCAAGACGGGCATGAGCTTGCCGCGCGACTGACGGACGCAGGCGTGCCGGCCTCTGCGGTGCAGCGGCCGAGCGACCTCTACAGCGACCCGCAGTTGGAGCATCGCGGGTTCTTCGTGACGCTGGACCACTCTGCGATGGGGCCGACGCCGTACGACGGACTTGCGACGCAGTTCTCGGAGACGCCGGGGCTGCTCAGCAAGGCGGCGCCCATGCTGGGCGAGGACACGCACTACGTGCTCACGGAGTTCCTCGGCATTTCGCCCGAGGAGGTCGCGCGCTACGCGGAGAGCGGCGCACTCTCCTAGAATCGCAGACCTGGAGTCGCGGTGCGGGCGTCCCGGTGGGCATCGGGACGGCGCGGGACGAAGGAGGATCCATGGCGGCGACGATGCGCGGGACGACGGCAATCGTCGGGCTCGCCGAGACCACCTACTACCGGCGCGGCGGCGCCGAGGACGCCGAGTTCAAGCTCGGCCTCATGGCCGTGCGCGCGGCCGCCGAGGACGCGGGCATCGACGTCCGTGACATCGACGGCTTCTGCTCCTACAGCAACGACCGCAACGACCCGACGCGCTTCCACACCGCGCTCGGCCTGCACGACCTCAAGTGGTCCTCGATGGTCTGGGGCGGGGGCGGCGGCGGCTGCGCCGGCGCCGTGGCGATGGCTGCGGCGGCGGTCCACGCCGGCATCGCGACGAACGTCGTGGTCTTCCGCGCGCTCGCGCAGGGCCAGTTCGGCCGCTTCGGCGCGGCCAGCCAGACCGGCGCGCTGCAGGGCGCGGCTGCCTACACGCAGCCGTACGGGCAGATGTCGCCCGCGCAGTCCTACGCCATGAAGGTCACGCGCTTCATGCACGACCACGGCGTGGAGCAGAGCGCGTTGCGGGCCGTGTCCCTCGCCAGCTACTACCACGCCCAGCGCAACCCGCGGGCTGTCATGTACGGACGCCCGCTGGACGAGGAGAAGTACGACAACTCGCGCTGGATCGTCGAGCCGTTCCATCTGTACGACTGCTGCCAGGAGAACGACGGCGCCGCGGCGGTCATCGTGACCACCGCCGAGCGCGCCCGCGACATGAAGAACAAGCCCGTCTACATCCTCGCCGGCGGGCAGGGCTCGCAGTACCGGCAGTCGGCGTGGGCGCACAACGCCCCCGACTACGGCACCTCGAACTTCAAGAACAACGCGAAGTCGATGTTCGACATGGCGCAGGTCAAGCCGGAGGAGGTCGACGTCGCGCAGGTGTACGAGAACTTCACCGGCGGCGTCGTGATGAGCATCATCGAGCACGGCCTGATCCCGGTGGAGCAGGCCAACGAGGAGTTCACGCTCGACAACTTCCGCTTCGACGGCGGCAAGCTCCCGCTGAACACCTCGGGCGGCAACCTCGCCGAGTGCTACATGCACGGCTTCGAGCTGGTGACCGAGGCGGCGCGCCAGATCCGCGGCGAGTCGACCGCGCAGGTCGACGACCCCGAGATCTCGCTCGTCGCCGGCGGTCCGATGGTGGAGCCGACGAGCAACCTGCTCCTCGGCGCGCAGGTCTAGGGCGGAGGCCCACGATGGCGAACGCAACAAAGGCCGAGATCGAGGCCGGCGGCAGCTACCTCCCGACGCCCGTCGCCACGCCCATGGCGATGGTCGACGGCCTCGACACGCCCTACTACGAGGGCAAGGAGCGCGACGAGCTGTGGGTGCAGTACTGCGCCGAGTGCTCGGAGCACCAGTGGGGCCCCGAGTGGATCTGCCACGGCTGCCACAGCTACGACGTCGAGTGGCGGCAGGTGGCGCCGGAGGGCCGGATCTTCTCGTGGGAGCGGATCTGGCACCCCGTCCACCCCGACCTCGCCGAGGCCGTCCCGTACGTGGTCGTGCTGATCGAGCTGCCGCACGCGGACGACATCCGCATGGTCGGCAACCTCCTCGGCGACCCCGAGGAGGAGATCATGATCGGCACGGAGGTCGAGGCGGTGTTCGAGCACCATCCCGATCACGATCCGCCCTACACTCTCGTCCAGTGGTCCCGGAAGTAGGGGGCACGCCAATCGGCTAACGAACGCGGACGCGCAGGCCGAAGCCCGCGCGCGGCGACCGTCCCGGTGGACACGGGACGGGGAAGGAAGCGGACATGGACTTCGAGATGCCCGCGGAGGTGCTCGACTTCCGCAAGCAGGTGCAGGACTTCATCGCCTCGCACCGCACACCCGAGCTGGACGCTGAGATCGCTGAGAGCCACATCCACGGCTACGGCCCGGCGTCGCAGGGCTTCATGCGCGCCATGGCGCAGGAAGGCCTCGCCGCCGTCTCCTGGCCGGAGGAGTACGGCGGCCAGGGCAAGGGTGCGCTCTTCCTGTGGACCCTGGCCGAGGAGTGCGCGCGCGAGGGCGTGCCGTTCGACAACCTCACCTTCATCTCCGTCGGCCCGATGATCATGCGCAACGGCACCGAGGAGCAGAAGCAGGAGATCCTGCCCAAGGTTCTCAGCGGCGAGATGAACTTCGCCCTCGGCTACACTGAGCCGAACGCCGGCACCGACCTCGCCTCGCTCCAGACGCGCGCCACGCGCGACGGGGACGAGTGGGTGATCAACGGCCAGAAGATCTACACCTCGTCCGCCCACCTCGCGACGCACGTCTGGCTCGCGGCCCGGACGGAGCCGGATGCACCGAAGCACCGCGGCATCTCGACGTTCGTGCTGCCGCTGAATACGCCGGGCATCACCGTGCGCCCGCTGTGGGTCATGGGCGAGGGCCGCACGAACGAGACCTTCTGGGAGGACGTCCGCATCCCCGCGGACTCGCTCATCGGCGAGGAGAACCGCGGCTGGTACATCGTGAGCGGCGCGCTCGACCTCGAGCGTGTGGCGATCGGCACGTACCGCCCGCTCGAGAAGACTGTGTCGGACATGGTCGCGCACATCAAGGCCGAGCGGCCCGAGCTGGAGGGCGACGCCTTCGCCCGCAACGCCGTGGC